>CAZJWO010000001.1:0-106648 GCA_964549735.1 uncultured Fibrobacteraceae bacterium
TCTCGTGGCGCGCGCTCTTCGGCGGCGCCGCCTCGGCGGGTTCGGCCGTTCAGTCGGCCAGGAAGATCAGGACGGGGTTGTCACGCTCGCTCCAGCCCGCTTCCAGCTGCGCGGCATAGGGCTCCAGAACCGCCGCCCACGGCGCGGGGAACGTCCTCCGCCAGGGCACGCATTGGTCGTCATCTTCCTGCGCCGCCAGTTCCTCGCGCAGGATGCCCGGCCAGTCCGGCCGCGCGGCGTCTTGCGGATCGGATGCCTGCAGCTGCGCACGCAGCCACTGCCGGTGCTGGTCGCAGACCTGGCGGCGCACGCGGCCTGCCATCGCCTGCGGATCGCCGCTTTCGAAATGCGTGCGACCGAACTGCATGCTGACCTTGCCCTCGCTGCGCTGGTCGAGGGCGACGGCGAGATCCTCGACGCCGGCCGCGGGATCGTGGCCCAGCCAGCAATGGTACACGACGCTGTAGAGATAGTTGTACTCGCCCGGGCTCATGCCCGCCTCCAGCAGGGCCTCGGCGTGCGCGCGCTTGAAGTCGGCCAGGCTGGTGCCGACACGCATCCCGGCCTCCGCCGTGCGCCAGAACCGCGCGAGCCTGCCCGCACCCTGGTCCCGCCGATCCGGCGCGGCGAGCACGCTGCGCAGCAGATCGTCGATCGGCGTGGCGATGCGGCTCTGGACCGCGAGAAAGGCTTCGATCCGCTCACGGCGCAGGCCGCCGTCCCCGTCTGGCCGGAACGACCCGGCGTCTCCGTGCACACGCCGGAGTTCCTCCTGCGCGGTCGACGCCGCTTGCCAGCCCTGCAGAGTGTCCCGCAAGAAGAACGCGCCGCCGCCGAACAAGACGACGAGCAGCACGACCACCGCCAGGCAGCCCGCGCCGCAACCCCAGAGCCATGTCTTGCCGCTGCGCGCCATGTCGTCCCCTTCCGCTCGCTTGCGCGCGCGCCGCGCTGTCGCGAATCCTCACGACGCCGGCCGCCAACCGTGCTCCTTGAGCTTGCGCCAGAGGGTCGTGCGATCGATGCCGAGCAGCCGCGCCGCCCGCGTCCGGCTGCCGCCGCTGGCCTGCAGCGCCGCCAACAAGACTTCCCGCTCCTGCGCGCTGCCGCGCGGTACGTCCCGCAGACCCCGCGGGTTGCCGGCAGGCTTGCCGGCGCCGATCTCCGGCGGCAGGTGCTCGGCCCGCAAGTTGTCCGCGCCGCTCAGCACCATCGCGTGCTCGAGGGCGTTCTCCAGTTCGCGCACGTTGCCCGGCCAATCGTGGCGCATCAGGCTCGCCAGCGCCTCGGCGGCGATCACGACGTGGCCGTAGCCGTGCCTGGCCAGCAGGTGGGTGGCCAGTAGCGGAATGTCTTCACGGCGCTGGCGCAACGGCGGGATGTCCAGCCGCACCACCTTGATCCGGTAATAGAAGTCTTCACGCAGCCGGCCGGTCGCCAGCAAGGCCTCCAGATCACGGTTGGTCGCCGAGATGACACGCACGTCGACCGGAACCGGTCGGTTCTCGCCGACCCGTTCGACGACCCGCTCCTGCAGGACGCGCAGCAGCTTGACCTGCACCGCCGGACTCACGTCGCCGATCTCGTCCAGGAAGATGGTCCCGCCCCGCGCTTCCTCGAAGCGTCCGCGGCGATCGGCCGCAGCCCCGGTGTAGGCGCCGCGAACGTGCCCGAACAGCTCGCTCTCGAGCAGCGTCTCGGCCAGCGCCGAGCAGTTCACGGTCACGAAAGGCCCAGCCTGTCTGCGGCTGCGCTCGTGGAGCGCGCGCGCGACGAGTTCCTTGCCGGTGCCGCTCTCGCCGCGGATCAGCACCGTAGCGTCGCTGGGCGCGACACGCTCGATCAGCTCGTAGAGTTCGCGCATCCGCTGGTCGCGGCCGACGAGACCGGCCAGGCCGGCATAGTGCTGGGTCTGCCGGCGGAGCTGCGTCTCTTCGGTCACGTCGCCGAGGATCAGCGCCAGGGCGCCGGCGCCCTGGCGGTTGCGCAGCGATGCCGTGCGCAGGAGGACCTGGATCCGGCGGCCACCGGGAAGCCGCACGCTCGTCTGGAAGTCGAGGATCGCGCGGCCCCCGCGCAGACTGGCCTCCAGCGTGTCGCGCGGACACTGGCCCTCGCCGAAGAGGCTGCAGACCGGCAGGCCGAACAGCTCCTCCGCCGCGCGATCGAGGATGCGCTCCGCCGCGGGATTCAGATCCCGGATGCGCAGTCCGCCGTCCACGAGCACGACGCCCTCGCGCAAGACCGCGGCGATGGCCCGGAAGCCGGCCAGATCCAGGTCGGCGAGCAGGCTGGCGTACCTCGGGGGCTTCTCGGTCAACGGCCACCTCCTGCCGACAGTCTACGGGTCGAACATGTTGCATGCAACTCATTTGTTGCAACAATCATGTTGCGTTCAACAGGAAACGTTGGTGGCCAGAACGGGCCACCCCGCCAGTGGGCGCCAGCGTCGAGGTTCTATAATAATATATTACAACATGTTACACATACTACGCGACATCGCGCGTCGTGCGGGCGCCGCTGGCACGCAACGTGCGTTGACTGCTCCCGCAAGCCAACACGCAGGTCTTGCCTGCAACACCGGCCGTGGGAACGGCCGCAGCGAAGGACAAGGACCATGAGCACGGTCAAGCAGTTCGACGGCAACAATTTCAAGCACGAGGTCATCGAGAGCGATGTGCCGGTTCTCGTCGACTTCTGGGCGCCCTGGTGCGGCCCCTGCAAGATGATCGGACCGGTGATCGAGGAACTTGCCGGCGACTACGCCGGCAAGGCCAAGGTCGGCAAGGTGAACGTCGACGACAACCAGCAGCTCGCCGCCCAGTATGGCATCCGCGGCATCCCGACGGTGATGGTCTTCAAGGGCGGCGAGATGGTCGAGAGCTTCGTCGGCCTGCAGCAGAAGCGCGATCTGGCTGCGGCGCTCGAAAAGAATCTCTAGCCCGGAGCATGCGGCCGCCGGCTTGGCGATCGCGCCGACGCCGGCGGCTTGCACTTCTGCCGTCACGCCGCCAGATTATCCACTGGCAGCGGCACACTCCTCTTGACGGTGAAGGTCTGCATATGTCCGGCTTCCTCGACGGCGTCCGCAAGCTCCTGGGCAGAGGAGATGCGCGGCCGAACAACATCGTCATGATCGTCTTCGACAGCTGTCGCTGGGACGTCTACGAGAGCGCCCGCACGCCCAACCTGGATCGCATCGCGCCGGCGGAGATGCGCTACAGCTACGCCAGCTGGACCAGCCCGAGCCACTACACGTTCCTGATGGGCATGGCGCCGCACCGCAGCCCGCGCGGCGTGTTCGCCTCCAACGTCTACCGCGAGGAGTTCGCGACCTGGTCGGAGCGCCTGAACGTCCCGGCGGTCGAATTCAAGGCGTTCGTGCCGCAGCTGAGCCTGCCGGCGTTCCTGAAATCGCTGGGCTACTACTGCGAGGGCTGGGTCTCGCTGCCGGTCTTGAACCCGCTGACCAGCATGTCGGCCCACTTCGACCGTTACGAGCTGGCGCCCTCGCACAACGACCTGCAGGCCATCTTCGACCGCGTGGAGTTCCGCCGCGAGGGGCCGAGCTTCTTCTTCATCAACACCGGCGAGACCCACTATCCGTACTTGCTGCCCGGAGAGTCGGCGGCCGACCTGCCGCACCTGTCCGGCGTGCATGGCGTCTTCAAGTCGCTGGACGAGTTCCTCAAGAATCCGGGCGCTTTCCTGAAGGACCGGCGCGAGGAGGAGTTCTTCACGCCGGAGCAGTTCCGCGCCTTCCACGCCAAGCAGATCGCCTGCGTCGAGCACCTCGACGGCGTGGTCGGACGTTTCCTGGACCGCTGCCCGCCGAACACGTACTTCATGATCATGAGCGACCACGGCGAGCTCTTCGGCGAGGAAGGCTACTTCGGCCACGGCCCGATCTTCCACCCCAAGGTCTTCGAGGTGTTCTACCTCGAGGGCCCGCGGCCGTAGACCCGGCCGTAGACCCGGCCGTAGACGCGGCTGCCGGCGCGGTCAGATGTCCGCCAGATTGGCGACAGTCGCCAGGCGCAGACCTTTGCCGCTGGGGTCCTCGGCGCGGAACTTCTTGAAAGCGTAACCGCTCGACGGAGGACCGAACATGACGGCCCGGCGCACGCCGAGGTCCGGCAGCCGCCGCAGCGTCTCGTCCCAGCGCACGCACTGGAAGGACGTGTCGTGCCGGTTGGTGCGCAATGCGGCAACGGTGTCGAGGCACTCCCCCGGCGCGAGCGTGCCGAGGATCGGCACCGGCGGCGGTGCGAAGTCCAGCGTCGCCAGGAATGCGGCGTGGGCTTGCCAGATCTCGCCCGCGGCCGCCAGCCGCGGATCGTGCGCGGCGCAGGGATTGTTCGATACCAGGATGTGGCCGCCGCGCCGGGCCACGGTCCGGTCCAGCTCATCGAGACGGACCGCCGGCAACGCCACGACGCAGAGGCGCGGCGCTTCGGTGACGACGACCGCCGCCGCGAGGTCGGCCGTCAGCTGCGCCGCGTCCCGCGGGACGAGGTCTTCGATCACCGCCATGCGCAGCCCCAGCCGGTCGGAGGCCGCCTGCAGATCGCTCGCCCAGCGATAGGTCAGACGCGCCGCCTGCTCCAGCGGCAGCGCTCCGGCGACGCAATAGGCCGCCAGTTCGCCCATGCTCTCGCCGGCGACCACGGCCGGTCGGCCATGGCGCTCGCGCCAGGCGGCAGCGAACGCCACGCCCAGGACCATCTGCGCCAGCATGCTCAACGGGAAATCGCCCGACCATGCCCAGCCGTGCGGTTCGCGCACGCGGCGCGCCTGGCCATGCCCGGCCATCAGCCGCAGCAGCGCGCCCGGCGCGACGCCATCCTGGCGCACGGCGGCCTCGGCGCGGTCGAACAGTTCGCGCCGCGCCGTCGCGGCGATATCCGATCCCATGCCGGGCCAGTGGTAGCCGCCGGTGGGGAACAGCAACGCGGTGTCGGTCGAGGTCTTCTCCATGGGCGTCGAACGTTAGTCGCCGCAGCGGTCATCGACAAGCACGCGCAGGATCGCGCCGGCCACCTGGTCCAGACTGACGAGGCCGGTGACGAACGACCGCGCGCCGGGACCCCACGCCATCAGCGGCACGGGGTTGCGCGTGTGCGTCGTGACAGATAGATCCTCGATGTTGCCGTGGTCTGAACACCACAACAGCAGCGCATCCGGCGGCAGATCGGCCAGCAACGCGCCGAGAAAGGCATCCAGACGCCGGAGTTCGCCCTCGGCGGCCTGGCGATCGCCCGCGTGCCCCGCCTGATCGGTGCGGAAGTACTCGTAGAGCAGGAAGTCGTAGAGCGGCAGGTTGCGGGCCAGGCAGGAGCCGGCTGCGGCCGGGGTCAACGCCGGCGCCTGCGCGAAGCCCAGCCGGCGCAGCTCCTCGCCGGTGAAGTCCTGGTACAGGGAGCGGCCGGCGGCCATGTCCGGCACGTCGAAGAACGGCAGGTCGGCCGCGAGGTTGGCCACCGTGGTCGCCGACATGCGCAGCTGCCGCTCGCGCGGCCAGGAGAAGAACGGCGAGCGGAACGTGTTGAAGAAGACCGCCCGCCGGCCGTGCTCGCGCACGCGCTTGAGCAGCGAATGCTCGAGCAGGAGAGCGCGCAGGGTCGGGCCGGGGAAACCCGATAGATGGCGGCCCTGGAGCGCCGCGGCGTTGATCCCGGTCAGCAGCGTCGTCTGCCCGGTCGCGCTCTGCGGCAGTCCCTCGACGTCGAGGCAGGCGTCGAGGGCGCAGGCCCAGGCCCCGCTGGGCAGGTGGATCGCTTCGCCCGGCGCCGGCGGCGACGGCAGCCGCAACAGCGTCCCGCCATAGCTCGCGCCGGGATTCCGCGCGGGATCGTCGGCGCCCCAGCCGAATCCGTCGACGAAGAGCAAGGCCACCCGGGCCGCGCCGCCATCCATGCGTCCATCCTCCGCGACCCGAATCCGCGGAAAAAGAACAGAGGCTTCCCGCTGTGGCCAGCTTCGGGGAAGCCTCTGCAAACTGGTAGCCCCTACGGGACTCGAACCCGTGTTACCGCCGTGAGAGGGCGGCGTCCTAGGCCACTAGACGAAGGGGCCACATCGGGACGTGGTTGCCCGGGGAGGATTCGAACCCCCATCGACTGATCCAGAGTCAGCTGTCCTACCATTGAACGACCGGGCAATCGTGGCCGGGAATATAGAAAACGCGCTGGTGTCTTGCAAGTCCATAACCCGGATCATGGAGGAAGGACCGTGGCGAGCGTCTGCCCTCTGGCAGGTGGCCGTTCCTGGATGATCCGGGCTATATGCCAGCCCGCGGGGCCTCCGCTCGCGGCAAATGGCCGCGAAGATACCGATAGAGGGCCTCCGGGGCCGCGAGGTCCTCATCCCGCGGCGTCCAGGCGCGCGGCAGCAGGATGAACGGCTCGGTCTGCGGTCCGCCCAGCCCGCCGTGGCTGCTGGTCTGCTCCTCGAAGACCACGACCTTGCGCTGCTCGGCGAACCAGGCGCCGTTGAGGATGAGGTCGCCGCTCGAGGGGCCGGACAGCAGCCGCGACAGTTCGGGCGCCCAGCGCTCCGGGTGCCGGTAGGCCTGCAAGGGGTCGCGCCCGATGACCTCGCCCGTCGCGAGGTTGCGCAGGCCATTGGCGCCCAGGACGACGGCCTCGTCGCTGGCCAGCAGGGCGGCCACCAGGCCGATGCCGGGATGCGCCGTCAGAGCTTCGACGAGCCCGGGCAGGCGCTGCCGGATGTCCTCGAGCGACTGCTTCCGCGGCGCGCCTTTGAGGTAGAGGTGCGCCAGGCAGCCCGAGACGCAGACCGCCAGCTCCGGCGCCGGCGCGGGCGCCGGTTCGTCCGCGGTCGCGCGCGCGGCGGGCACCGAGCGGTCCGCGCGCGCCTCCTGGTCTTCGCCGCTGCCGCGTCGATCGCGAATGCCGCGCAGCGTGCGCTGCCCCCGGCGTACGGCCCAGCCGTGCCGCGCCCGCCCCGGCTCCATCTCCCGCAGGAGCGCGTCGAGATAGGCGGCGTCGCCGGCCGAGGCTCCTTGCTGGACCTCCTGCCCCGCGAGGTCGGCGACCACCTGGCCGAGCGATCGTCCGTAGAGCTGGCGGAACGGCAGCGACGCGGTCTGACCGTGATCGCTGAGGACGACGAGATCGTAGGCGATGTCGGCATGGCGCCGCACGAAGCGCCGCAGCTTGTGCAGATTGCGGTCGTAGGCCGCCAGCACGACCTGCGCTTCGTAGTCGTCGGGACCCGAGAAGTGGGCGATGTCGTCGTAGCCGACGAAGTTGCTGTAGACGACCGGCAGGCCACGGACCATGTCCTGGCCGATCCAGAAGAAGCTGGCCTGGCGCAGGACCGAACTGGTGACCGAACCCTGCGCCAGCTTGATGGGATGGTGGCGCAGGCGCGGCCGGCCGCGACGCAATAGGCCGATGGTGCCCAGCAGCAGCCCGGCGACGTAGTTCCAGGCGCCGGCCAGCACCGCGCGGCTGTAGGCCGTCGGGCTGAGGTAGAAGAGATTCAGGTCGGCCTGCTCTTCGCGGCTGCTGCCGGGAAGTCCCGACAGCGCGCTGATCGTCAGCAGGCGCTTGGAGGCGCCGCCAGCCAGCAGCGAGCTGATGCACGAACCGCCGGCCAGGAGCGGCGTGCGTCCGGCGGCCGCCCGCCGCTCCAGTTCGCGCGCCGTGGCCGGGCTGCTGACGACCTTGAACGCCTGCTCCTGGCGATCGAACCAGCGGTAGCCGGGAACGTCTTCGCGGCTGCCGAACAACATGCCGGCCTGCACAGCCGGCGTGTTCGAGGGCAGCCCGCAATGCCACCGCCGCAGGCGATGGCTGCCGCTGGCCAGCAGGGCCGAAAGGGTGGGCATCCGCCCCCGCCGGATCGCCCGCACCAGCGACCGCACCGACAGGCCGTCGATCTGCAGGATGAGCAGGCCGCGGTGCGCGCCTTCCGGCCGCCGGGGACCCCAGCGCCGGCTGAGCCGGTACAGCCACGTCTGGACCAGCGGATAGGCTTCGTCCAGGCCCAGCCAACCGATGATCGAGGTGGCGACCGCGGTCATGACCAGCGCCCCGAGGGCGGCATCGAGGTAGCTCGCGACCACCAGGCTCGGATTGACCTCCGCGGTCCACTTCAAGATGAGGGCGTTGAACAGGAGCGACGGCACGCCCAGGGTCACGAGGTTCAACGGCAGCGTCAGGAACAGCAGCAACGGACGCAGCAGGATGACCAGCACGGCGAACTGCACGGGCACGACGAACGCGACCACCCACCAGCGGGGCGATGTCGTGTCGAAGTACAGCCCGGAGAAAAGGCTCGTCGCCAGCAACAGGGCCAGCAGGTAGACCAGCCAGACCAGGAGGTAACGCCCGAGGATGCCGCCGAAACGCGCCACGCGACTCCTTGTCGGCCGGGGCCGGGGCACCGCGCATGATCGCGGCGCGCGTGCCGCGGCGGACGCGTCAGCCCGCGTGGCGCCGCAGCCGCGCGACGACGCGTGGCAGGCCCAGAGCGGCCATGACCTCGAAGATTCCGGCGCTACGATCCTGACCGGTCAGCGCGACCCGCGCCGGATGGATCAGATCGCCCGCGGGCACCTGGAGGCGTTCGGCCAGCTCGCGCACCACCTGCTCGTAATCGCCAGCGGCGGGATGCCCGGGCGGCCAGGCGCCGCCGAAACCCGGCGGCGAAGCCGCCAGCGCGTCGGCGAGATCGCGCAGCCGCTGCCGGCCGCCCGGCGTCGCGACGTTCTCGCGCCACGCCGCCTCGTCGCGCTCGTACTCCTCGCTGAAGAAGAAGCCGAGCTGCACGGGCAGCAGACGCAGGCTGCTGAAGCGTCCGCCGAGCAAGCCCAGCAGCAGGTCGACGTACTGCGTCTGATCCTGCACGCCGGGCACCGCCCAGGCGGGATCATAGACCCAGCCGCGCGCGGACAGCAACGGCAACGTGAGCGCGCGGCGCTCGGACGCGGTCATGCGCTTGAGGTGCTGGCTGTTGATGTGCTCGAGCTTGTCGTAATCGAAAGCCGCCGGGCTGCTGTTGATCTTCTTCAGCGAGAAGCGCTTGATGAGCGCCGCGACGGGCATGACCTCGTCGCCGCCGGCGCCGATCGACCAGCCCAGCAGGGCGAGGTAGTTGACCATGGCCTGCGGCACGATGCCCTGCGCCTGGAATTCCTCGACAGAGACCGCGCCATGCCGCTTGCTGAGCCGCTTGCGGTCCGGTCCGAGGATCATCGGCATATGGCCGAACTTGGGCAGGCTCCAGTCGAGCGCCTCGTAGACGAGCAACTGGAAGGGCGTGTTGCTGACGTGGTCGTCGCCGCGCAGGACGTGCGTGATGCCCATGAGATGATCGTCGACGACGGCGGCGAAGTTGTAGGTCGGGAAGCCGTCGGCCTTCATCACGACGCGGTCCGTCAGCACCGTGTTCTGGAACTCGCGTTTGCCGACCACCAGGTCGTACCAGAACGTCGTCCCCGCGGCCGGCGTCGCCAGGCGCCAGGCGCACGCCTCGCCGGCCGCCTGGCGCGCCGCGGCCGCGGCCTCGTCCAGGTCGCGGCAATGGCCGTCGTAGCCGTCCCAGTTGCCGCCGGACGCCTTCGCCTGCTCGGCCCGCGCCTGCAGCTGCGCCTCGGTGCAGAAGCAGCGGTAGACCCGTCCGGCCGCGCGCAGATCGGCGAGTGCTCGCTCGTAGAACGCCAGCCGATCGCTCTGCGCATAAGGACCGCAGGGGCCGCCCTTGTCCGGCCCCTCGTCCCAGTCCAGGCCCAGCCAGCGCAGGCCGCGCAGGATGGCGCCGAGGGATTCCTCGGTGCTGCGCTGCTGGTCGGTGTCCTCGATGCGCAGCACGAAGACGCCCCCCTGCGAGCGGGCGTACAGCCAGTTGAAAAGCGCCGTGCGGGCGCCGCCGACGTGCAGGTAGCCCGTCGGACTCGGCGCGAAGCGGACGCGCACCTGATTCTGGCTCATGAACGTCGGACCTCTCGCCTGGCGGCGGCGGCGATCCGGGCGCTCGCCGCGCGCGTGGCCACGCCCCTCACGATGACGGCGGCGCATGGGGCGCGCGGGGCTGATGGGCTTCGCCCACCGGTTCCGGACGCCGGGTCGGATCGAGTTCGGCCGTCAGTCCGGCCAGATCGAGTCCATAGAGCTCGCGGCAGACGGCGTCGACCGCCTCGCCGCTACCGATCCTGGTCAACAACGCGCGCACCCTGGCCAGGCCGCCGCGATGCTCGACCAATTCCCAGGCCATCAAGAAGGCGCTGTAGCCGGCGACGCGATAGCGGTACTTGTCGACCTCGTCGTCCGGATCGGGACCCGCGCCGAGCGCCGCCTCGACGGCGTCCGGAGCCATGATGACCGGCCGCTGCTGATCGCGATACATCGCGAGATAGCTCAGGAAATGGCAGCCGTCCTCCGCCAGGTACGACGACAGGCCGTCGACGAGCCAGCGCGGCAGGGGCTTGCCGCCGGCAAGGCTGCGCACGAGCCGCCCTGCCGTCATGTGGAACGCCGCGTGCGCTCCCAGCCCCCGCGTGAACAGGATGGACAGGGGCTGGATCACGATGGTGCCGCCATCGTCATGATAGAGGCGGTGGAAGGCGTAGCCGGAGCGCTGCCGGAATTCGAAGAGGTCGATCGTGTTGTAGACATGGAGCGTGTCGCCGGGGTCGTGCGCCAGCAGGGTCGTCAGCTCGCGTTGCGCCCAGTCCAGCGCTTCGACCATCGGCAGGACCTCGTACGGCTCCAGATACGGATCGTAGCGCAGATGGACGCCGCGGTACCGGATCACGCCGTCCAGCATCTCGAGGCCGTCGCGCGACAGGATCGCGGTCCCGCGCGACAGGCTGCGCATGCCGTAGGTCTGGCCGTCCGCGTCGGTCGGCGGCGTGTAGCCGGGGTAGGCGAAGACATGCTTGTGGTCGGGGTACCCGGCCGCCGCGAGCTCCTCGGCGGTGAAACGAGGGAATACCGATTCCGGCGTCAGCGGCGCCAGCTGCGCGGGATGCCGCGGCAGCGTCGCCGCGGCGGCGGCGGTCGCCAGCGCCAGGAGACACAGACCGCCCAGGCCGGTCACGATTCGCCGCGGAGCTTCTTGGCTTCCTTGAAACATTGGTCCGCTTTCTGTTTGTCGCCGAGCTGCTGATAGGCCAGACCCATGTTGTCCCAGACTTCGGCGGTCTCCTGGATCTCGAGCGTCAGGCTGTAGGCCGCGATGGCGTCGGCATGGCGGCCCAGGCGATAGAGCGTCACGCCGCGGTTGAGGTTGGCGCGGTAGTGTTCGGGGTCGAGTTCGAGGTACGCGGCGAAGGCGGCATCGGCCGCCGCCAGGCGGCCGGCCTGCATCAGCGCGACCGCGCGGTTGTAGGCCGCTTCGCGATGCGCGGGGTCGAGTTCGAGTGTGCGGTCGTACGCCGCCAGCGCGGTGTCCCACTGCTTGGCCTGGCCGGCCGTCACGCCCAGGTTGTAGGCCGTCCTGGCGTCGGGCTGCAACTCCAGCGCCCGCTGATAGGCTTCGACGGCCCGGGCGTACTGCTCGCGCGCGCGGTAGGCCTGGGCCAGGGCCAGCCAACCGCCCGCGAACTGCGGCGTCTCGCGCGTGACGCGCTGCAGCGGCGGCACGGCGGCGGCGAACATCTGATCCCGCAGCAGGCTCACCGCGTAGTTGTAGACGACCTCGGTCGGCGTGTCCGCGGCTTCGATGATCTCGACCAGATACCGGCGGCCCTCGGCGGATTGACCGAGGCGCAAGTGCAGGATGCCGATCCGCAGCCTCAGGCCGGGAGCTTCCGGCGACAGTTCGTATGCTCGCTTGAGAGCATCCAACGCGTGCGACAACTCGTCCGCGGCTTCGTGGAGCCTGGCGACCGCCAGCCAGGTGCTCACCCGCTCGGGGTGGTTCTCGCGCGCCAGCCTGGCCACCACCCGCGCCTGGAAGACATCGCCGGCGGCGACGTGCGCGCCGACGATGCGCGGCAGCAGGTCGTCGCGCTGCGGCGCGATGTCGTAGGCCTTCCGGTACAGCTCGACCGCATCGCTCACCAGGCCCGCTTCTTCCAGCAGCTGTCCATCATGGACATACAAGGCCACGAGGTGCTGCTCGATCGCTTCGGCCTCCTGCACGCCGTCGGTGCGGCCTTCGGCGTCCGCGCGCTGGCGCCAGGCTCGCGCGAGCGGCAGCCAGCTCTCGAGGACCTCGCGCGCGTCAGCGCTCTCGCCGTGCTCGCGCTCGAGGCGGGCGAGCGCCAGGGCGAGCCGGCAGGCTTCCGGGCCCGGCGCGCGTCCAACGGCCTGCAGACCGCGGCGGTACGTCGCCCGCGCGCCGCCGACGTCCTCGACCATCAGCTGCGCCTGCGCCAGGAGGCGATAGCCGTCCAAGGCCATGCCGCCGCCGATGTCGATGTAGGAGCCGAACTGCGCGATCGCGAGGTCGTAATCCTCGAGGCGCTGGAACACCAGTCCGAGGTTGCGATGGAAATCGGGATCGTACGGCTTCGCCTGCACGGCGTGGATGAAGGCGTCGCGGGCCTGCGGCCAGTCCTCCGCCCGGGCGTGCAGCACGCCGAGGTCGTTGTACAGATCGCCGAGCATGGGGGTCTGCTGGCCGCGGGCTTTCAGGGCCATGATCTGCCGGTTGAGATCGCTGATCTTCTCGGCGGACGACTTCTCGCCTTCCAGACCCAGCTCCACCGACCACTCCGGTTCGGGCGGCGGGTCCTGGGCGAGGCAGACGGCCGCGTGCGATGCGCCGAGCAAGGCGAACGACAGGATCAACGCAGGACGCAGCTCGCGCATGGCGGCTCCTTGCGGCGGGAGAGTCGGCTCCAGAAACCCGCGACGCCGCGTACAGGCAGCGCCACCGGTGAATCTAGCCGGATCGCGAAGCTCTGTCCAGCCAACCCGGCGCGGGCCTTTCGCGCTTCAACGCCCGCGCGGGCTTGACGTTCCGGCCGCGCGGCGTTCCTTATGGTGTCATGATCTCGTTGCACGTCCTGGGCGCCGGCGGCGCCGTCCCGACTGCCGAACGCAGTCCGTCGGCTTACTGGCTGCAGATCGACGGCCACGGCCTGCTGCTGGAGGCGGGCTGCGGCGCGCTCGTGCGGCTCGTGCGGCAGCCGCAGACCCCGGACAGCGTCGACGAGATCGCCGCCGTCCTGCTTTCGCACCTGCACCTGGACCATGCCGCCGACCTCGCGCCGCTGCTCTTCGCCCTGCATTCGATCCTCGCCAGCAACCGCCAGCCGCTGCTGCTCGCCGGTCCGCCGGGTCTGGGCGACTACTTGCAGCAACTGCGGGCGATGTACGGCGAATCGCTGACGCCCCGCCACCGGGAGGTCGTCGTGCGCGAGATGGAGCCGGGCGACGCCCTGGCCCTGGCGGGCGGCGGCCGGGCCGCGGCTTTCGCCGCCGACCATGCCGAATCGCGCTTCAGCCGCCAGTGCCTGGGCTGGACGTTCCGCGACGCGGCGGGCCGCCGGCTCGTCTACTCGGGCGACAGCGGTCCCTGCGCAGCGCTCGCGCAGGCGGCGCGCGGCTGCGATCTCTTGCTCGTCGAATGCTCCACGCCGGACGACCTCGCCGTGGCGGGACACCTCAGCCCGGGTCGCATCGCCGACCTGGTCCGCAGCGCGCGCCCCGCGCGCGTGGTCCTGACGCACCTCTATCCGCTCGTCGCCAGGCAGCGGCCCGCCGAAGCCGTGACCGACGCCACCGGCGTCGCCTGCGTCGCAGCCCGCGACGGCGACGTGTTCCACATCGGCGAACCAGAGGACCAGCCATGACAAGAATCCGGAGTCGCCGCCGACGCGACGCGGCGACCTCACGGCCTGTGCAGGCCGCCGTCGTCCTGCTGCTGCTCGTGATCTCGATGGCCGCCGCGGCGGCGCCCGCCCCTGCCGGCGCGCCTCCGGACGCGCGCGGCGCCCGCGCGGCGGATGGACCGGATCCGCAATGGCGCGAAGGTCGCGGCGAGAACGAGCTGGTGCTCATCCACGGCCTGGGCGCCAGCGCCGAGATCTGGCGGAGCGTCAAGCCGTACCTGAGCGGGACGTACCGCGTCTTGCTGTACGAGTTGCACGGCCACGGCCGCACTCAACCGCTGCCGGACGGCACCATCGACGGCGAAGTCGCCGCCTTCGGCCGCTGGCTGCAGGATCAGGACCTCGTCTATCCGCACCTGGTGGGCCATGGCCTGGGCGGCATGATCGCCATGCAGTACGCCTTGAACAACCCGGGCCAGGTGCAGACGCTCGTCGTCATCGACGCCGGACCACGCCAGTTGCTCGACGCGCCGCAGAAGGTGGCCATCGCCGAAGCCCTCCTGAAGGACTACGACCGCTTCGTCGCGTCGCATTTCATCGACATCAGCCAGCAAGAGCCGATCAACCAGCAGGCGGTCGACATGGCCCTGCGCACCGACAGCGCCACGTTCACCTCGCTTCTGCTCAGCAGCTTCGACTGGGACGTGACCGCATCGCTGCCGCGCCAGACGATGCCCTTGCTGGTCATCGGCAGCGAAACGTTCATGCCCGAGGCCGGCGCGGAGGGCGACTACCTGACGGCGTACGGCTACAGCGGCGCGCGCCTGCTGGACTACAAGCGTTTCGAGGGCACCGGCCACTATCTCATGCTGGAGAATCCGACGCGCCTGGCGGCGCACCTGCTGGTCTGGCTGCGCGGCCAGCGGCATTGAGCCGCCGGTCCCCGCGAACGCGGCCCGGCGGGGTCAGTCGGCCGCCGCGCCCTGCAACAGCTCGAGATCGGCGTCGACCATCATGCGCACCATCGTCGCGAAGCCGAGCGAGGGCTGCCAACCGAGCTGGCGGCGCGCCTTGCCGGCGTCGCCCACGAGCTGATCGACCTCGGCCGGCCGCATGTAACGCGGATCCTGGACCACGTAGTCCTGCCAGTGCAGGCTGACGTGCCCGAAGGCGATCTCCAGGAACTCGCGCACCGAATGGGTCTGGCCGGTCGCGATGACGTAGTCCTGCGGTTCGTCCTGCTGCAGCATGAGCCACATGGCCTTGACGTAGTCGCCGGCGTAGCCCCAATCCCGCTGGGCGTCGAGGTTGCCCAGGCGCAGCTCCTTGGCCAGACCCAGCTTGATGCGCGCGACGCCGTCGGAGATCTTGCGGGTGACGAACTCCTTGCCACGCCGGGGGCTCTCGTGATTGAACAGGATGCCCGAAACGGCGAACAGGCCGTAGCTCTCGCGGTAGTTCACGGTAATGTAGTGGGCGTAGGCTTTGGCGGCGGCATAGGGGCTGCGCGGATGGAACGGCGTCAGCTCGTTCTGGGGCACCTCGCGCACCTTGCCGAACATCTCGCTGCTGCTGGCCTGGTAGAAGCGCGCGCCGGGACACACCTCGCGCACCGCTTCGAGCAGACGCACGACGCCGAGCCCGGTGAATTCGCCGGTCAGGACGGGCTGGGTCCAGCTCGTCGGCACGAAGCTCTGCGCGGCCAGGTTGTAGATCTCGGCGGGCTGGACCTCGCGCAGCACCTGCACCAGGCTCGTCGGATCGAGCAGGTCGGCCTGCACGAGCTGCAGGCGGTCGCGGATGTGCGCGATGCGCTCGAACGTCTCGGTGCTCGCGCGCCGCACCATGCCGTAGACCTGGTACCCCTTGTCCAGCAGGAGGTCGGCCAGATAGCTGCCGTCCTGGCCGGTGATGCCGGTGATGAGTGCCTTCACGTCGATTCCCTCCTGCCGCGTCCGGCGTTCGCCGCGGCCGGCCCGGCCGCGGTCGCTATGGTATCAACCGGCTCCGGTCGCAACAAGGACGAAACCCGCGCGAACGGGAACCTGCAGCCGGGCGCGCGCGTATGCACCGCGTCGCATCGCAACGACCGCTCCGAAAGGACGCCATGGACGCCGCCACCCGCCTTCGGTCTCGGACCGCGATCTGCATCTGCCTGGTCGTCTCGCTCGGCAAAGCCGCGGACGCCAGTCCCGTGATCCAGCGCGCGGCGGCCGAGCCGCCCGCCCGCGAGCATTGGACCCTGCGCGAGGCCTGGCGGGCCGGCGGCGACGACGACGAGGCCGTCCTGCTGGGTCAGGTCGGCGCCGCGATCAGCGGCCCCGGCGGCGAGGTCTACGCCCTGGACAGCCAGCTCTCCCAGGTCCTGGTCTTCGACGCCGAGGGACGCCACGTGCGCACGCTCGGCCGCGACGGCGAAGGACCCGGCGAATTCCGGCGGCCGACCGATCTGTACCTGGTCTCGGCAGACCGCCTGGCCGTGCAGCAGGTCTTCCCTGGCCGCCTGGTCTACCTGGATCCGCGCAGCGGCACGCCCCTGGGCCAGTGGCAGGTGGGCAAGGACGAACCCGAGGCGGGCGGTTTCCAGCTCCTCTTCGGCTCGCGCGAGCGCGGCGGCGTGCACGTCGTCGCGGCGGGCCAGAACGCGTTCGATGCGCAGGCGGGCTCCATGCGCGACCACCGTTACCTCGCGCTTCTGGACCCGTCCGGCAAACCGCACCGGCGCCTGGCCGAGCAGTCCGGCGTCCGCGATCTGCAGCGACCGGTGCGCGACGACCTCGCCGACCACTTCGCCGGCGACCGCGGGCTGTGGGACGTCGGTCCGGATGGGCGCACCTATCTGGTCCCCCGCTACGACGAGTACCTGATCCGGGTCTGCGGTCCGGACGGCGCGCCGGTCATGGACATCGCGCGCGACCACGCCGCGCGCCTGCGCACCGAGGAGGAAAAGGCCGAGCAACGCAACTCCACCCGCATGAACGTCGGCGGACGCGAACTGGAGATCGCCTGGAAGCAGCACGACCGCGCCCGCAGCATCACGCGCCTGCAGGTCCTGGACGACGGGACGCTCTGGGTGACCGGCAGCCATGCGGACCGGCGCTGGCGAGAAGCCGGCGAACGCGTCTTCGATGTCTACGGACCGGATGGACGCCTGCGCAGCGAGGTGACGGTGGCCGTGCCCGCGGGCGGACCCGGCAACCGCCTGCTCCTGCTACAAGACGGACGCTTCTTGCTCGTCAAGGGCCAGGAGACCCTGGCGATCATGATCGGGGCCGGCTCCGGCGGCAGCAGCGCGGACCTCGCCGGCACACGGGGCGACGACATGCTCGAGTTGATCTGCTACGAGCGGGAGCCGTGACGCGATCGCGCCGCGCGCGGGCCGGCGCGGCCAAGCAGCGGAGATCTACGGCTAGCCCAGCTCCCGGATCAGCTCGACGACCGGCGCCGCGTCGTTCATCACGTAGAAGTGCAGGCACGGCACGCCGCGCGCGCGCAGCTCGCGGGCCTGCTGCAGGCCCCAGCGCCGGCCGATCTCGGCGGCGTGCTTGGGACTGGACAGGACCTCGTCGGCCAGCGCCTCGGGGATGTTGACGTGGAAGTGGCGCGGGATGGTCGCCAGCTGGCGCGCGCTGTCCAGCAGCTTCAGGCCGGGAATGATCGGCACGGTGACGCCCGCCTCGCGGCAGCGCTTCTCGAACTCCCAGAAGGCCGCGTTGTCGTAGAAGAGCTGCGTGACGATGTACTCGGCGCCGGCGTCGACCTTCTCCCTCAAGCGCTGGATGTCCGTCTTGAGATTGGGCGCCTCGAAGTGCTTCTCCGGATAGCCGCCGACGCCCACGCACATGTCGATCGGCTCGCTGCCCTCCAGCTCGTCCAGGTAGCGGCCGCGCCGCAGATCGGCGAGCTGGGCGACGAGGTCGGCGGCGGTGCGGTTGCGCGTGCGGTGCGGATCCTGGCGCGCCACGTAGTTGGGCACGTCGCCGCGGATCGCCAATACGTTGCTGATGCCCAGGTAGTTCAGCTCGATGATCGCGTCCTCGGTCTCCTCGCGGGTGAACCCCGCGCAGAGCAGGTGCGGCACCGTGTCGATGCCCCAGCGGTTCTGGATGATGCCGCAGATCGAGAGCGTGCCGGGGCGCTTCTTGCGCACGCGCCGGCGGATCGTGCCGTCCGACTTCTCCTCGTATTCGGCCTCGGCCGCGTGGCTGGTCACGTCGATGAACGGCGGTTTGAGCGGCGCCACCTGCTCGACGATGGCGATGATGTCGCGCACGCTGCCGCCGCGCTTGGGCGGGATGATCTCGAAGCTGAAGAGCGTCTCGCGGGCTCGCGCCAGGTGCTCGGTCACGCGCATGGTCGATCCTTCGCCGCGGGGTCGTACGCGAGGTTGGGCGCCAGCCACCGTTCGGCCGTCGCCAGATCCCAGCCCTTGCGGGCCGCGTAGTCGGCGACCTGGTCGCGTCCGATGCGGCCCAGGCCGAAGTACTGCGCTTCCGGGTGGCTGAAGTACCAGCCGCTGACCGCCGCGCCGGGCACCATCATGCAGCTTTCGGTCAGTTCGATGCCGAGCTGAGCGGGGGCGTCGAGCAGCTGCATGAGCACCACCTTCTCGGTATGGTCCGGGCAGGCGGGATAGCCCGGCGCCGGCCGGATGCCGCGGTATTCCTCGCGGATCAGCCTCTCGTTGTCCGGCTCGGGATCGGGCTCGTAGCCCCACAGCTCGTGGCGGACCTGCCAGTGCAGCCTCTCGGCGAAGGCCTCGGCCAGCCGATCGGCCAGCGCCTTGACCAGGATCGCGCGGTAGTCGTCACGGTCGCGCTCGTAACGGCGCGCCAGCTCGTCGGCGCCGAAACCTCCCGCGACCGCGAAGGCGCCGATCCAATCGGGCACGCCGCTCTCGACCGGGGCGACGAGATCGGACAGGCACGGACAGACGCCCGTGCGGGCGTCGGCGCGCTGGCGGCGCAGACCGTGCAGCACGGCGCGCACCTCGCGGCGATCCTCCGCGGCGAAGACCAGGATGTCGTCGTCCCGGCGGGCGGCCGCGAACAGCCCCGCCGCGCCGCGCGCCTGCACCAGCCGCTGCGCCTGCAGCAGGTCGAGCATCTCCTGCGCGTCGTCGTAGAGGCGCCGCGCCTCGACGCCCACGCCGGGCCGCGCGAAGATGTCCGGATAGCGGCCCTTGAGCTGCCAGGTGTGGAAGAACGGCGTCCAGTCGATGAACGGCCGCAGCAGCGACAGGTCGACGTCCTGCAGCACGGTCACGCCCGGCCGCTGGGGCTGCGGCGGCCGGTACGCGCGCCAGTCCGTGACCAGCGCGCGACGGCGCGCCTCGGCGATCGGCACCAGGTCGCGCGTTGCCTGTTCCTGTTCGCGCTGGGCGCGCAGCTCGCCGTAGGCGGCCTTGGTCTCCTGGACGAACTCGGGCGCGGCGCCAGCGTCCAGCAGCTTGCCGACGACGCCGGGCGCGCGCGAGGCGTCGATCACATGCACCACGGCGCCCGCGTACCGTGGATCGATGCGCACGGCGGTGTGGGCGCGGCTCGTCGTGGCGCCGCCGATCAACAGCGGCACCGTGAACTCCTGCCGTTGCATCTCGCCGGCGACGTGCATCATCTCGTCGAGCGACGGCGTGATCAGGCCGCTCAGGCCGACGATGTCGACCTGCTCGCGGCGCGCGGTCTCGAGGATCTTCTGGGCCGGCACCATGACCCCCAGATCGATGACCTCGTAGTTGTTGCAGCCGAGGACCACGCCGACGATGTTCTTGCCGATGTCGTGCACGTCGCCCTTGACCGTCGCCAGCAGCACCTTGCCCTGGCTGCGGCCCGCCTGCTTGGCGGCCAGCAGCGCCGGTTCGAGCACGCGCACGGCCTGCTTCATGACGCGCGCCGAGCGGATGACCTGCGGCAGGAACATCTTGCCCGCGCCGAAGAGATCGCCCACCGTGTTCATGCCGGCCATCAGCGGCCCTTCGATGACCCGCAGCGGCTCCTGCAGCTCGGCCAGCGCCGCGAGCGTATCCTCTTCGACGTGGTCGTCCACGCCGTGCACGAGCGCATGCGCCAGGCGCTGCTGGACCGGCCAGGCGCGCCAGGCCTGATCCTCGACCTCGGCGTGGCGGCGGCCCTGGAAACCCTGCGCCAGCGCCGTCAGGCGCTCGCTCGCGTCGGCACGCCGGGCGAGGATCACGTCTTCGGCCGCTTCGCGCAGCGCGGGCTCGATGTCCGCGTAGACCGGCAGGCGGCCGGCGTTGACGATCGCCAGGTCCAGGCCCGCCTGCACCGCGTGGTAGAGGAACACCGCGTGCATCGCCTCGCGCACCGCGTCGTTGCCGCGGTAGCTGAAGCTCAGGTTGCTGATGCCGCCGCTGGTCAGCGCCCCCGGCAGGTGCGCCTTGATCCAGCGCACGGTCTCGAGGAAGTCCAGCGCGTACCGGTCGTGTTCGGGCAGGCCGGTGGCCACGGCGAACACGTTGTTGTCGAGGATGACGTCGCCGGGGTCCCAACTCTCGTCGTCGACGAGGATGCGGTAGGCGCGCTCGCAGATCGCGCGCCGGCGAGCGATCGTGTCGGCCTGGCCCTGCTCGTCGAAGCACATGACGACCGCGGCCGCGCCGTGCCGGCGCACGAGGCGGGCCTGCCGGCGGAACTCCGCTTCGCCCTCCTTGAGCGAGATCGAGTTGACGACGCACTTGCCCTGCAGGCATTCGAGACCCGCCTCGAGCACCTCCCAGCGGCTGCTGTCGATCATGACGGGAATACGCGCCACTTCGGGATCGGTCGCCAAGAGCAGCAGGAACCTGCGCATGGCGTCGACCGCGTCGAGCAGCGGGTCGTCCATGTTGACATCGAGGATCTGGGCGCCCTGGCGCACCTGCTGGCGGGCGACCTGCAGCGCGTCCTCGAACTTCTCCTCGCGGATCAGGCGCGCGAACTGGCGGCTGCCGGCCACGTTCGTGCGCTCGCCGACGTTCACCAGCAGGCTGTCCTCGCGGATGCGCAGGACCTCCAGGCCGCTGAGCGCCGAGCCCGGCGGCGGCGGCGGCACCGGCCGCGGCGCGACGCCGGCCACCGCCGCGGCGAACGCCTCGATGTGCGCGGGCGTGGTCCCGCAGCAGCCGCCCACGATGTTGACGAGTCCGGCCCGCGCGAACTCGCGCAGCTGGGCGGCCATCTGCGCCGGCGTCTCGCCGTAGCCGCCGAGCTCGTTGGGCAGGCCCGCGTTCGGGTGCGCCGCGACGAGCGTGTCGGCGTAGCGCGCGAGATCGGCCACGTGCGGCCGCAATTGCTCGGCGCCGAGCGCGCAATTCAGCCCGACGGCGAACGGGCGCGCGTGCCGGACCGACGTCCAGAAAGCCTCCGGAGTCTGGCCGCTCAACGTACGCCCGCTCTGGTCGGTGATCGTGCCGGAGATCCAGACCGGCGCCCGCGTGCCGCGCCGCTCCTGCACCGCCGCGATCGCGAAGAGCGCCGCCTTGGCGTTCAGCGTGTCGAAGATGGTCTCGACCATCAGGATGTCGACGCCGCCGTCGAGCAGCGCCTCGACCTGCTCCGTGTAGGCCGCGACCAGCTCCCGGAACGTGACGTTGCGCAGGCCGGGCCGCTCGACATCGGGCGACAGGCTCGCCGTGCGGTTGGTCGGCGGGATGCTGCCGGCGACGAAACGGGGCCTGGCGGGCGTGCGCGCCGTCCAGCGGTCGGCCGCTTCGCGGGCCAGGCGCGCGGCCGCGAGGTTGATCTCGCGCACCAGATGCTGCAGGCCGTACTCGGCCTGGGAGATCGACGTCGCGTTGAAGGTGTTCGTCGTCGTGATGTCGGCGCCGGCCGCGAGGTACGCGTCGTGGATGCCGCCGATCACGTCGGGCCTGGTCAGGCACAGCAGATCGTTGTTGCCCTTGAGATCCTTCTCGTGGTGGCGCAACAACTCGCCGCGGAAGTCCTGCTCGCCGAGGCGGGCCGCCTGGATCATGGTGCCCATGGCGCCGTCGAGCACGAGGATGCGCTCGGCGGCGAGCCGCTGCAACAGGGCGAGGCTGTCGGACATGGCCTTGCGGCCCCCTTCGCTGCGCGGCCTGGCCCGCACCGTGTCGAACGTGCCGGAACCGTATCGCCGCAGGACGGGTCAGGCGACGCGGTCGTAAGCAGATTCGACCGCTAGCCGACGTCATTGAGCGCTACAAGGTAGGCTGGAACCGGCCGGGCCGCCCCGGGGGAATCCGGGTTCATCGCTGGGATCGATCCACTCGCCGGGCGGCACAGCCCGCTCACGGACGATGCCACCGGTCGGACGTCTCGGCGAGCAACGCATGGACGGACGTCCGCAGCTCTACCGTCGTCGCGGGCTTCAGGAGCGTAGCGCGGACGCCGGCCGAGGCGATGATTTCGGTCGACAGGTCTTCCGTCCAGCCGGTCATCAGCAGGATCGGCAGATCCGGACGGACGGCCAGGACGGCCTGCGCCAGAGTCAGGCCGTTCAGGCCCGGCATCGAGTAGTCGGTGATGAGGAGATCGCACGCGCCCGGGTCGGCGCTGATCGTGTCGAGGACGGCCTGGGGGTCGGTAAATCCCCGCGTCTGGTAACCGAACTGCTGCAGGCGCCGGATTCCGACCTCGACGAGTTCCGCGTGGTCATCGACGAAGAAGATCCGCTCGCCCCGGCCGACAGGAAGGGCGGCTTCCGGCGCCGCCTGGACCAACGCTGGCGCTTCGACCTCGCCGGCCGGTATGAAGCAGCGCACGCGCGTCCCGCGCGCGACCTCCGAGTCGATCATCACCGTCCCGCCCAGGTCGCGCAGCAACGAACGGACCGTCGGTAGACCGAATCCGGTCCCCTTGTCGGCAGCCTTGGTGGTGAAGAACGGTTCGAAGGCACGTGCGAGCACCTCGGGCGTCATCCCGCTGCCGGTATCGGCGACTTCGAGCAGGGCATACAGTCCTTCGCGGAACTCCGGATTGTCGCGAACCGAGCTGTCCCGGGCGTAGAATGGCTGCAGAGAAATGCGGAGCGATTGCCGCTGGCGATCGCCGGCGCCGGCCATGGCCTGGGCCGCGTTGCTACCGAGGTTGGCCAGGATCAGATGGACGGCCGTGCTGTCGACGACGGCTCTGGGCGCTTCCGGCGACAGGTCGAGTTGAATGCCGATCGAACTCGGGATCGTCGAACGTAGCAAGGTCGCCGCCTCCTGGATTGGAATCGCCAGATCGGTCAAGCGCCGCTCGGACGACTGGCGGCGGGTGAACCGCAGGATGCTCGCGATGACCTGCCGGCCGCGCTCGGCGGCGGTGAGGATCTGATCCGCGTCGCGGCGACTTTCCGGATCGATGCTACGCGCCTTGATGAGTTCGCCGTATCCAGTGATGGCTTCCAGGATGTTGTTGAAATCGTGCGCGACGCCGCCGGCAAGCATGCCGAGAGCCTCCAGCTTCTGGGTCTGGCGCAACTCCTCCATGAGTTGCCGGCGTTCAAGTTCGGCCGCCATGCGGGTGCTGACGTCGACGATCGTGCTGACGCAGAACATCCCATCCGCCGTCGCGACGGGAGTCAGCCCGACCTCCACCGGGACCTCCGTGCCGTCTTTACGAAGTCCACGCAGGTCGCGACCAGCCCCCATGGCCCGCGCTTCCGGACGCGTCGCGAAATCGGCGCGATCGCTGGCGTGGCGTTCGCGATGCAGCAGCGGGACCAGGGTTTCGACGGATCTGCCCAGCAATTCCTCCCGCGAATACCCGAACAGTCGCTCGACTTCGCGATTGAGGAGCACGATGATCCCGGCCGGATCCGTCATCAGGATACCGCAAGGCGCAGACTCGATCGCGGCTCTCAAACGCTGCTCGTTGTCCGATTCGTGCGCGTATGCCATGCGCAACCCTTCGTAATGGTGCGATCCCGACCATATAGAAGACAAAATCAGTATTGTTTACAATGTCAACTGCCGAATTCGACCTCAGATTGTCGAGAAAGGCGGGAGGTGTCGATAGGCCGCACGAATTCTACGGCGACCGGCGAGCGCGCCGTGATCGCCCCACCCGCCGGACCGCCGATCGCGAAGGCCCAGCACGGACTCGGAGCGGTCCGGCAGGGCGATCGCCAGGCCGCGGGCCCGCGCGAGCGGATCCTGGTCAGATCCGCGGCGATGCGATACCCTGTCCGCGAACCGGAAAGGGGTCGACCATGAAGCAAGGACACATCGCGTTGGCCGCGGCATGGCTCGCGATCACGCTGCTGGCGCTCGCCGGGTGCGGCGCGCCGCAAACCGGCACGGACCCGACGCTCCAGGCGCTGGCTGCCAAGGGCCTGCGCGCCGAGACCATCGCCCTGACCGACATCGCGGCCGGTCGCGAGCCGCGCGACTTCGCGGCACGCGCCGGCGCGCCCTACCGGCCGAGTCGCAATCCCGACCCCGCGATCCCGGCCCAGTGCTGGATCGAGACCGGGTACGGCACCCAGAACGCCTGCCTGTACTGCCACACCGACTACCTGGCGGAGAGCGGCCACGGCAACGCGCTGCGGCTCGCCGAAGACCAGATCCTCTACAGCTTCCCCGAGCCGGAGCTGAACCACATCCTGTGGCGCAACGTGATCGCGCCCGCGGAGATCGACGCGCGCCTGGCGGCCGAAGGGGTCGCGCTGCCCGATCCCGCCGACACCGACTACGTGCGCCAGGACAACTGGACGGCGGCTTTCGCGCGCGCGCGCGTGGGCGGCGGCGCGGGCTGGTTGAACACGGCGCGCCCCGACGACGCGTTCGCGCTCTTTCCCGCGCTCGACCCGAACCATCTCTTCCCGTACCGCGCGCAGGACCCGACCGCCGGCGGCACGCGCGGATACGTCGATCCGGAGGGGTTCGTGCGTGACGAGACCGGCGGCCTGACGGGCTGGCGCGCGATCAACTTCTTCCCGTACGGGATCTTCACCCCGCTCAGCGGCAGCGTGAGCGGAATCTACATCCGCCTGCCGCAGGCCTTCCGGCAGGACGGCGGCGCCGAGAGCATCGATATCTACAAGGCGAACCTCGACCTGCTCGAGCGCAACATCAAGAACCGCCCGTTCGTCGAGCGTTTCTACCTCGGCGACGCCGCGCAGGTGCCGGTGCAGCGGGGGTTCTATCCCGCCGGCACCGAGTTCGCCCATCCTCTGCACTACGTCGACCTGCGGGCCGACGGCGAGTCGGACGGCGCGCTCGACGGCGTGGCCGACGCCGGCGCGCCGGCGTACGAGTTCCCGGGCACGCGCGCGAAGCGTCTGAAGGAGATGCGCTTCATGTACAAGTGGCACGACGTGACGCTCGCCGACCTCGCCGACCTCGCCGCGGACGGGGATGAGGACGCGGGCGACCAGCCCGAGGTCGTCAGGGGCCGCGAAGGCCAGGGCTGGGTCGACAACGGGGCGGGGTGGATCCTGGCCGGCTTCATCGAGGACCGCGGCGGCGCCCTGCGCACGCAGACGACCGAGGAGCTGATGCAGTGCATCGGCTGCCACGGCGATGTCGGCAACACGGTCGACGCCGTGTGGTCGTTCCAGCGCAAGCTGCCTGGCGACCTCGGCTGGCGGGAGATGGACTACGGCGGCTACGATTCGCGGCGCCCGCACGCCACGCGCCTGCGCGACTACCGGCGCGCGGATGAAGAGCGGGCGGAGCTGGAGCTCTTCTACCACGCGGTCGTCGGCGCCGACCTCTACGGCGTGATGCCGCGCGAGATCGCAGCCGAGCTGGCGCGGCACGCGCGCGAGCACGACCTCGTACGCGGGCTCGGCCTGGCGCAGACGCTCGAGGCGATCTTCGACGACGAAGCGCTCAAGGACACCGCGACCGCCGAGCGCCGCGGGCGCCTGCTCGCGCGGCAGGCGATCATGCGCGACTACGCCGCCCGGCGCGCCTACCTCGCGCAAGATCCCGCCGACGGCGCCTGGTACGTCAAGGGAACCGTCTTCTATCCGGGCGAGGAGACGATGCGCGCCAACATCCATCTCTACCGCAAGATCGTCCTGGACCAGAGCTACAATCTGGGCAAGGACGTCTTCGGCAGCGAGGCCGGACACATCCCCTTCACCTTCCGCTCCGACGGCACGGCGCGCGACGCTGGCGGCAGCGTGATCCCGGCCGGCGGCATCATCACGAGCCGACCCTACGGCGACGACGGCGTGGGGACCACGCCGACCGGGATCGTGGCGGTCGATGCCGAGGGGCAGCCGATCGACGCGGCCGGCCACCCGGTCGATATCCAGGCACATCCCGAGCGCGCCGCCGGGCACCTCGCCACGGGAGGCACGTTCTTCACGCTCTACAACCCCATCCTGGGCGACGTGCCGGTGGCCAGGCCGACCGAGTGACCGCGCGGAGCGGCCATGACGGACCGCTTCCGCCCTCGTAGCCAGGAGCGTCGTACGTGTTCTCGCAGCGGACGGCCTGGACCAGGCAGCCGAACCCCCTCGCGGTCGCGACGGCGCGGCGTCGCGCCGCCCGGCTGCCGCTCGACGACCTCACCGCGAGCAACCCCACCGCGTGCGGCCTGGCGTACCCGCTCGCGGACCTGCGCGAGGCCCTGGCCGCGGGCGCGAGCGCGCCCTACGCGCCCGAGCCCCGCGGCCTGCGCAGCGCGCGCGAGGCCCTGAGCGCGGCCTACGCCGCGCCCGGCGTCACGGTCGATCCGGACGACCTCTTCCTGACCGCCAGCACCAGCGAAGCCTACGCGCAGGCGCTGGCCGTGCTGTGCGATCCCGGCGACGAGGTCCTCGTGCCGGCGCCGAGCTATCCGCTCTTCGACTACCTGCTGCAGCTCGCGGGCGTGCGGCCGGTCGCCTATCCGCTCCGTTACGGCGGCGACTGGCAGATCGACCTCGCCGCCCTGCGCGCCGCGACGACCTCGCGCACCCGCGCGGTGATCGCCGTCGCGCCCCACAATCCGGCCGGGGTATACCTCGCGTCCGCGGAGCGCGACGCGCTCGCTTCGCTCTGCGCCGAGCGCGGCCTGGCGCTCGTGGTGGACGAGGTCTTCCGCGACTATCCGCACCGGTCCGGCGTCGCCGCGCCGCCGTCGACGGCGGGCGAGGACCGCTGCCTGACCTTCACGCTGAACGGGATCTCCAAGAGCCTCGGGCTGCCGCACTACAAGCTGGGCTGGATCGCGCTGAGCGGTCCGGCGGCGGCGCGGCGGGAGGCGGCGGCGCGCCTGGAGATCGTCGCCGACACGTACCTCTCCGCGGGCACGCCCGTGCAGGCGGCCCTGCCCGCGCTCCTGAGCATCGGTGCCGGGATCCGCGCGGCGATCCGGCGTCGCCTGCAGGCGACGCTGGCCGTGCTCGGGGACGCGACCGGCGGCGACTCGCCGCTGAGCCGCCTGCGCGCCGACGCCGGCTGGTCGGCGATCCTGCGGGTACCGGGCACCCGTCCAGACGATGAGCTGGCCCTGGCGCTGGTCGAACGCCGCGGCGTGCTGGTGCATCCCGGCCATTTCTACGACCTGCCGCGCGACGGCCACGTCGTCGTGAGCCTGCTCGCCGAGCCGGAGACGCTCGCACGCGGGCTGGCAGCCCTGCAAGAGGAATGCGGCGGCATCGGCGGCTGACCCGGGTCGCTCACGATGGGCCCGCAGCTGCAGGCGCAATGCCTGCCGTTCTACTCTCGCGCACGCCCGCCCGAGAGGCGGCCCACCAATCAGAGCGTTTCGGAAGCAATTTCGCCGGATCGACATGTAAATGAATTCGGCCTTCAAAAAGCACTCAAGTCAGCTGCCCGCCAGACGATTGTTAACGCGCCGACAGCTCCAGCCTCAACGCCCGAGGTGGTTTCATGGCTTCTTCGCCCACGGTCCGCCGCCTGTCGCCGGTCATCGCCGTCGACCAGGAAAAATGCGTCAACTGCCATAGCTGCATCAGCGTCTGCCCGGTCAAGTTCTGCAACGACGCGTCGCGTGACCACGTCGCGCTCGATCATGACCGCTGCATCGGTTGCGGCGCCTGCCTGAAGGCCTGCACGCACGACGCGCGCATACCGCTCGACGACACGGACCGCTTCCTGCGCGACCTGGCGGCCGGCGAGCCGATGGTCGGCATCGCGGCACCGGGGGTGGCCGCCTCGTTCCCGGACCACTACCTGAACCTCAACGGCTGGCTGCGCAACCAGGGCATGCGCGCGGTCTTCGACGTCAGCTACGGCGCGGAGCTGACCGTGATCAGCTACCTCGAGCACATCAAGGCCAACAAGCCGGCCTGCGTCATCGCGCAGCCCTGCCCGGCGCTGGTGGCGTTCATCGAGCTCTACCAGCCGGATCTCCTGCCCTACCTGGCGCCGGCCGACAGTCCGATGGTGCACACCATGAAGATGGTGCGCGAATACTACCCGCAATTCGCCGACTGCCGGTTCGCGGTGCTCAGTCCCTGCCTGGCCAAGAAGCGGGAGTACGAGGCCACCGGATTCGGCGATTACAACGTCACCTACCGCAACCTCGCGACCCGCCTGGCCGAACGCGGCGTGCGCCTCGCGAACCAGCCGCACGTCGACTACGACAACCCGCCCGCCGAACGAGCGGTGCTATTCTCGACGCCCGGCGGCCTGCAACGCACGGCCGAACGTTGGGATCCCTCGCTGCGCGACGGGATCCGCAAGATCGAGGGTCCCCATGTCGTCTACGACTACTTGAAATCGCTGCCGGGCATGATCCACGCCGGCAAGGCGCCGCTGATCGTCGATTGCCTGAACTGCGATCTCGGCTGCAACGGCGGGCCCGGCACCCTGAATCAAGACCGCAGCCACGACGAGGTCGAAAGCATCATCGAGGCGCGCAACCGGCAGGCGCAGGCGCGATACCGCGAGCGCGGCCTGCTCGGGCGACGTGGCATCCGCGCGCTCGAGCGGTCGCTGCGAACCCGCTGGCGGCCTGGTCTCTACGGCCGGCGCTACGTCGACCGCAGCGCGACGGCGCGCCTCCGCGAACCGAGCCACGCCGAACGGCAGGCGATCTACCACGCGATGAAGAAGCGCGACCGGCGCGATGAGCTCGATTGCGCGGCCTGCGGCTACGGAACCTGCGCGCAGATGGCCACGGCCATCTACAACGGCTTGAATCGAGCCGATAACTGCCACCACTTCCAGAAACGCACGATCGAGGAGCAGCGTGAACGGAGCACCGCACTGATCGAGACGATCCGCAGGTCTCTCGAAGAGATCCTCGGCAAGGTCCAGGCGCAGCAGCAGGACTTCGCCGGCCTGGTGGGCGAGACCCGGGCCATGCAGCAGGTGACGGACCAGTTCAAACCGGTGGTCGACGCGATAACCGCGATCGCGCTGCAGACCAACCTGCTGAGCCTGAATGCGTCGATCGAGGCCGTGCACGCCGGTGATGCGGGCGATGGTTTCGCGGTGGTCGCGCACGAGGTCAAGTCGCTGGCCGAGCGGTCACGGTCCGAAGCGCAACGGCTCGGCCCTTACGCGGAGCAGATCATCGCCGGTTTCTCGACCATCGCCAATCACGTCGAGCAGGCGTCCCGCGACCTGCAGGCGACGCTCGAACAGACGCTCAAGGCGCAGTCGGCGACGGTCAAGATCCTGGAGCAAAGCGCGGCGAACGCCCTCGAACCGGATTCCGTCGGGGTAGCGTGATCGGCGGCACGGCCGCTCGCCGCCCGGTCAGAACGCGACCACCACGCCGACCCGCCAGAGCACGTAGTCGGTGTACGAGTCGTGCAGGTCGTAGACGAGGCGATCGTCGACGACTCGCACGTCGCCCTCGGCGAGGTACTCGGCCCGACTACCCTTGACCAGCGTAGCGCCGAGATCGAGAAAGACGGGGTTGCCTTTGGCGCGCGCGATCCTGATGAGGACGCCGCCGCCGGCGCCCACCGCCAGCGCGGCGTCGTCCCAGTTGTTCGAGCCGGCGAACTCGACGCCGGTGTTCTCGGCGCTGACGCTGGTCTTGGTGTACAGGTAGTTGAGGCCGATGAACGCCTCGCCGTAGGGCCGCACGTCGCCCTGCCACGCTTGCAGGCGCAGCAGCAGCTGGCCGAGCACGAGGTTGTTGTCGCGGTCGAGCTTCACCCAGACGCCGGGGGTCGTCGGGCTGAGCGGCACCCGTTCGCTCTCGTGCCCGTAGATCATCCAGCCGGCGCGGAAGCCGAGCGCCAGCGGGCTCACGCGCCCGATCTGGACGAACGCCTCGCCCGAAAGACCGTACCCGTTGCGGCCGACCTGAGTGCCGAAGTCACCCCGCAGACCGGCGACATCGAAGTGACCGCCGGCCCAGCCGCGCTCGGCCACACAGGTCGGCGGGACGGCGGCGGCAGCGAGCAGGATTGCGATCGAAACGGCAGGCCAGCGGCGCATGGAACACCCTCCGTCGTTCAACGATGATCGCCGATTCCGCGGCGAATCTGGAGCCGGCGCGCGGACGTCCCGTCATCGCGCCATCCAACGGAACCAGACGTACGAGACATATCCGGCCAGGAGGAGAGCTCCCTCCCATCGACCCACCGTGCGGTGGGACCAGAGCAAGGGGATCAATAGGACAGCGAATCCAACCATCGTCCAGACATCCAGCTCGCCGACCCCAGGCGCCTTCAGCGGGCTCAAAACGGCTGTAAGGCCGAGAATTCCCAGTAGGTTGAAGATGTTGGACCCGATGACCGTCCCGACGGCGAGGTCCGAGTGTTTTCGGACCACAGCAACGACCGCTGTCGCGAGCTCGGGCATACTGGTTCCTCCGGCGACGATCGTCAGCCCGATGACCGCCTCGTCCACACCCAGCCGCCGGGCCATGGTCAGCGCGTTGTTCACGAGCAGATTCGAGCCCGCGACGAGCAGGCCGAGTCCGCCCGCGATCAGAAAGATATCGCGACCCAGCGACCTTGTTGAACGGGGGGTTCCGACGTCGAACTCCCGCTGCACGTCAGGCCCGATCCGGTTTCGCGCGCCGCGAAGGCTCAACGTCGTGTAGACGATCAGCATCAGAACGAACGACACGCCGCCGGGTCGCCCCAAGAAAGCGAACGTCAGCGCCAGGGCTGCCAGCAAAGAGACGCCCGCCATGATCGGCGCGTCCATCCTGACAAGAGCGGGCGCCACGCGCAACGGCTTCAGCAGTGCAGCAATCCCGAGGATGGCGCCGACATTGAAGATGTTCGAGCCGACCACGTTGCCGACCGCAACATCGCTGTGCCCCTTCATCGCGCCCATCAGACTCACGACGAGTTCGGGTGCGCTCGTACCGAAGGCGATGATCGTAAGGCCGACTGCGAGCGGCGAAACACCGAGCCGTCTCGCGAGCGACGCGCCGCCCTTGACCAAGGCCTCCGCGCCCGCAGTCAGAATCAACAGGCCGGCTGACAGGGCCCCGACAACGAGGAACACATCCGCCCTCCGGGCGCGATGCCGCGCGCCCGCCGACGAAGAAACCGGGGTACGCCGGCGGCCGAGGCCGCCGTGCTGCCGCGTCTTCCGAGCGCTAACGCCGGTGTTCGAGAACCGCGATCAGGACGAGTATCGCGACCGGCAGCACGAAATACAAGACCGCGAAACGTAGAGCGCTTTTCGTGGAGCCCCCGTGAGCACCAGTCGGCGTCGGACCTGTGCCGGCAGGTTGCGGACGCGTCGCGGGCTCGCGATCGGGCGCGGCCGGAAGGCGGCTACCGAGAAGGTCGCGCGCAGACTTGCGGGTAAGCATAGCTGCACCTCCGCCACGGCGCGCGGTTCTCGGGCCGGCGCGGGCGAACGCGCGTGGGTGCGAGGGATGCACGGCAACTCATTGGGGATTGCTGCTCCTCTGGAGCCCTCGGACAGAGGATGCCGGGCGAAGAACGATAACGCCGGCGCCGATTCGCGCAAGTGGCGTTCCTCTCGCACTGCCGAGCGCGGCGCCGGCGGCGCCAGCGCGGCGCCGGTGCAGCGCGACGGGTAGAACGTCCAGCCGATCGCAATCTTGAGGTCCGGCACGTCGTTCACGCTGACCTTGGCCTCGATGAAGAATCGATTGCCGTTGTAGAAGCCCTTCTCCAGGCCGGCGAGCAGATTGATCCCCAGGTCGGTCTGCGAGCTGTTGCTCCCCCCGCTATCCACGCTCTTGATGTTGGCCCCGACGCCTCCGCCGAGATAGGGCGACCAGACCTCCCAGGTGGACTGGAAACGATAGGCGGCCTCGGCGTTGATCGTGAAGAGCTTCACGTGATCGCCGAAGCCGATCTCGAGGTTGGGTTGAAAGCGCACGTGACGCGCGAAGTTGCCGTAGTCGAGATGCGCGCCGAAGTAGACCTGGTCGGGATTGATAGAGGCCCCGACCCGCGGTCCCCAACCGGCGAAACCGACGTCCGTGTCCGGCGCCGCTCGCGCGACCGCCGCTCCGAGCGTCACGACAAGCGCCGCGATCGTCACCATCATCCGCTGGTTTGTCATTACGTTCACCTTCTGCTTGCCCTCACTTCCGGTGAGGATCGTCACGAAAAGATCCATCAATCTTCCTGATGCCGGTTCTCACGGCGATCGAAGGCCGCGGCGAGGTCTACCCACGCGCTCTGCGCCTCGACCTCGATGGCCTCCCGCTCCGGGCCGGTCGCGGCCCCGAGCTCGTCGAACTTCGTCTGCGCGATCGCATACAACGCCTTCAATTCGTCGATGAACAGGAGATCCGCGAATCTCACCCTGGCGCCCGACCCCTGCGCCTTTTCGGACAGCTCGCGGATCCATTGGTCCCAGATCGCGAGCTGAACCATCCTGTCATGAATGGAGGTCATTTCCGCCACTTCTTCTCCGCCGGGAGCCTGCTACGAATGGCCGAGCGAGCGGCCGCAATTTTGGTGGCGCCTCGCCGTCGGGCTATACGGTCCTTGCGCACGTTTCGTGCCTCGTCGTATCTCGTTCACTGGCAACGAATCGTGGGGTCCTGTCCGCCGTTGGGGCCATCAAAACGATGTCGCGGTCGATGGTAACGACTATAGGAGTCGGGTCCACGTCGACCGGACGGGCGACGCCCGGAAAGCGCGCGACGGTTGTCCGCGGCCCGGCGGGCACGGACGGTGCTTGATTACTCCTACCGCAGGCGGAGTTCCATCATTGTGACTATGGTGTGATCGGGCGCGTAAGGCTACGGAGTACCATGGGGAAGGCCGTACACGAACTTACAGGCGATCACTCTGGGGAATGATGATGGACTGATGACCACATCGTAATGACGACGCGTCCATCAAAATGACGGAGGAGAACCATGCATTTCAATGATCTCAACATCAGCGAACTGCTGGAATTCGATTCCGAGGATGGTGTCGTCCGTTTCGCCGGCCAGCGAGCAGTCATCATCGATGCCACCGCGAACGGCAACCTCCGCAAGGAACTGATCAGTCAGTTCGGAACTACCACCGCCCGCGCCATCCTGACCCGGTTCGGCTTCGTCCAGGGCTGGCGCATTGCCGACGCCATGCAGGACCTCTTCCAGTGGGAGAGCGAGGAGGACTGGCACCACGCCTGTGGACGGATCCACATGCTCAGCGGCATGTATCGCCTGGCGCCCGACGCTCATGGATCGCTGATGAATGGAGGGCTGACGCTCGTCGACTCGTACGAGGCCGAGCAACACGTGGCGCATCTCGGGATCAGCGATACCCCCGTGTGCTGGACCATCTGCGGGCTGGCGAGTGGCTACCTCAGCCGGGCGCTGGGTCGAGAGACTTATGTCCTCGAGGAAAAATGCATCGGACATGGAGACGACACCTGTCACCTCATCGGGCGATCGGCCGAGGCCTGGGACGCCGAACGGGCCGAAGAGCTCGCCTTCTTCCGTGTCAAAAACCTCGGCGAGTGGCTCGCACCCTCGCTCCAACGGATGACCGAAAACCTCAAGCAGGCCGAGAAAACCTTGCGCGAAAGGGAGCGCAGGATCGCTCGCCTGGCCCCCGAGGCGATGGGTCCGGACGGGATCGTTGCCCGTAGCAACGAAATGCGGCGGATCATGGACCTCGCCCGCCGGATCGCGAAGGTGGACTTCGCCGTGCTCATCACCGGGGAGAGCGGCACGGGCAAGGAACTCATCGCGCGCTTCGTCCACGACTGCTCCACCCGCGCATCGGGTCCGTTCATCGCCGTCAACTGCGGCGCGATCACCGAGACGCTCCTGGAGAGCGAACTCTTCGGCCACGCGCGCGGCGCCTTCACGGGCGCCGTGAACCACCGAATCGGCCTGTTCGAGGCGGCCAATGGCGGGACCCTGCTCCTCGATGAGATCGGCGACGTCTCGCCCGGCATGCAGGTCAAGCTGCTGCGTGTCCTGCAGGAGAGCGAGATTCGCCGCGTCGGCGAGAACAAGAGCCGGCCCGTGAACGTGCGGGTGATCGCCGCCACGAACCGTGAGCTGGCTGCCGACATCGAATCGGGACGCTTCCGCAAGGATCTGTACTACCGGCTGAACGTGGTGCAGTTGCACCTGCCGCCGCTCCGGAGTCGCCGGGACGATATCTTGCCACTGGCGCGAAAGCTGCTCGCCGAGGCGGCGCTGAAGGGAACACGTTCGGTGACCGGGATGACGCCGCGCGCCGCGGACCAGCTCCTGCGGTACGATTGGCCGGGCAACGTGCGCGAGCTGGAGAACGCCATGGAAAGCGCCGTCGCCTTCGGCCACACCAGTCAGGTCGAGCTCGACGAGCTGCCGGAGACGGTGCGGTGCGCGGTCCCGCTGCCGTCGTTGGACGGTCCGGTGCGGCCGCTCAATGAGATCGAGCGGGATTACATCCTGGCCGTGCTCGACCTCAACGACGGGAACCAGACGCGCACGGCCAAGGAACTCGGCATCGGTTCGGCCACGCTCTACCGGAAGCTCAAGAGTTATGGCGCCACCAAGGCTGTTCGTGAGGCAGCCGCGGCCGAGAGCCCCGAGAAGCGCTGAGGTCGACGTCGCCAGAACGGCCGACCGCGGTCAGCGATCCTGGTCCCCGGCCGTGCTATCGATCAGGTCCCGCTGCGCCTCCCAGACCTTCTTGCGCGCCGTGAAGATCTTCACGGCCTGGCTCGCGAGGTCCTTCTGCTTGTGGGCCGCTTCGCGCATGGCGTCCAGCGTCCGACCCTCCGTCTCGCGGATCTGTTTGTCGAGATGCCAGGCCGCCTCGAATCGCTCCCGGGACGCGATGGCGCCCTCGACGCCGGTGCGCCTGGCGCGCAGGCGGGCAAGCTCGAGCTCCAGTCCGTACGCCTTGATCTCGGCGTCGTGATACTCGATCTCGGCCTTGGCGAAACGCAGGTCGCTCTGCCGCAGCTGCTCACGCCGCCGCAAGAGTTGCTTCTCCAACTCGGCGTGAGCGCGCTCGCTCTCGAATTGTTTCGCCAGGGTGTCGTCGCGTTCGGTCTTCGCCTGGCTGATCCGCGCCTTGAGGGCCGTGATTTCCGTATCCTTGATCTTGATGGTCATGGACGCGCGCGACTGCAGGACGCGGGCCACGTTCTCGCGTCCCGCCGCGGCCATCCGCTTCCTGGTCGCCACGTCCAGATCGAACTCGACGGCCGCGACGTCGCGCAACTCCATGACCACGAGCATGGAGTCGGTCCTGGCGTCCGACAGATAGGGAGCGAATGCCGCGCGAGGCAGCGTCTGGGCCGGAGCGACCGCCGGCACGACGGCGCACGTCGCCAAACACAGCGCGACGGCGGACAAACACGAAACGGTGGTCCTCGATGACATCATCCCACCTCCAGTTAGGGAACGGTTGACGGACAGAGGCGGAGCGGCCGCCGCCGGGCGGATCCGCACAGGATGCGCCTCCATCGCCACGGAACGACATCGCAACGCTCGTGCCGGTCCGAACGTGTCGTAACATCCATATTGACAACAACTTGAATGCTGGAGCGCCGACGTCGCACCATCAAAACGATCAGGTGCGCGCCAATTCGATGGGCAAGACGTCGTGCCGTTCGAGAAACCCTGGCGACCTGCTCCGTTATGTTGCGCTTTCGCAACAACATACAACCACATGCCGGCAGGGCACACCGATTGCGTGGTTCTCAATCACGTCCCCCGTGTTTGGCGGGGGCACCCCGGGAGGCAGGTTCCGGAGACACAGCGGTTTCGGTCCAGAGAAAGTGAGCAGGTCATGACTAGTTGCGAGAGATATTCCGGGGAATTCCAGAAGTTCACGCTGGTCGCCCTCTCGGTGATCGTCCTCGGCGCGACGTTTTTCTTGTTCGTCAACAACGCGTCCGGAGCCGATCTGACCGCTGCGCCAGCGCAGCACGTGGTCGGCGCGAACGAGATCCAGGCCAGGATCGATCAGCAGGTCGACCAGGCCGACACCGATCGCCAGGCGATCCAGAACCTGCTTCAGCGCCCGGACGTACGCCGCGTCGCCGGATCGGTCGGGTTGGATCTCGACCAGGCCAGCGCCGCCGCGGCGACCCTTTCGGGGCCGGCACTCGAGTCTCTGGCCGCCCAGGCGCGTGCGCTCGACACCGATCTCGTGGGCGGTGATGGCAAGATCGTCCTGACGACGACGGCGGTCATCATCATCCTGCTGATCCTCATCCTGTTGACCTGATCCCGGTCGTACATGGCACCGGTATCGTTCGTCAGGATCTGGCTAGCGGTGGCCGTGCTGGGATGGAGCGATCTCGCGACGATCGGACCAGCCACGGCCGCCGGCGGCCGTCACGAAACACAACCGCTGCTCGACGTTCCCTTCGTCCCGCAGAGCGGGCAGCTCTGCGGCGGCGCCGCGCTCGCTATGGTCCTGCGCTATTGGGGCGAAACGGGCGTCATGGCCGAGGATTTCGCGCAACTCGTGAAGGCGGGCGGCGTCGGCATCCGCACCAGCGCCCTCGTCAGCGCCGTCGAGGACCGTGGGTGGACCGCGTTGCGCTTGCCCGGCACACCGGCGGCCGTCGCGTCCCACCTGGCCCGCGGCCGGCCGATCATCGCGCTCACGCAGGTCGGCGCCGACAGGTACCACTACGTCGTGCTCGTGGCCTGGACCGGCAGTTCGGTGATCCTCCACGATCCCCAGGTGGGACCGTTCCGGACGCTCGGTGGAGAAACGTTCGCGGCCGCCTGGTCCGGGAGCGATCGCTGGGCGCTCCTGGTGCTACCACCACCGCCGACCGCTCGCCAGGACCCGCTCCGGTCGGAGACCACCGTTCCTGCGCTGCCGGCCCGCGGCGACGCCTGCGGCGACCTGGTACAGGAGGGGATCCGCCTCGCCGCGCTGGGTGACACCGCCGCGGCGGAGCGGGTGTTGTCGGCCGCCCAGGCGTCGTTTCCCTCTGCCGGCGCTCCTCTGAGGGAGCGGGCAGGGCTCCGGTTCCGCGCCGAGGACTGGCCGGGCGCGTCCAGGCTGGCGAAACGCGCGCTGGAACTCGACCCGGCCGATGTCCACGCCTGTCGGCTGCTCGCCGGCAGCCGCTTTCTCGCCGGCGACGTGCCGGGCGCGCTCGCCGCCTGGAATCACCTGTCCGAGCCCCGGAACGACCTCGTGCGCATCGATGGCCTGGCCCGCACCCGTTACGCCGCCGTGAACGATCAGCTCGGTCTGCCCACCGGTCGGCTGCTGACGCCGCAAGCCTATCGTCGCGCCGGCCGGCGCCTCGCCGAGTTGCCGGCCGGGACCCGGTTCCGGCTGGACCTCAGACCCTTGCCCGGTGGCGCGGCCCAGGTGCAGGTGGCCGTGCTGGAGCGCCCGCTCATCGGTACGAGTCCCTGGGACCTCGCCCGCGCGGGCACCAGGGCGTTCGTCGAGCGCGAGGTCACCATCGATGTGGCAAGCCCCACCGGGAACGCGGAACTGTGGACCGCCACCTGGCGGTGGTGGGCCGCGCGACCGTACGCCTCGCTGGCGCTGGCCATGCCGGCAGCCGGCGGTCGACCCGGCCTCTGGCGCGTGGAGGGCTCATGGGAGCGACAGACCTATGCCGCCCGGAACGGCTCCCCGGCAGGCGGCGACCTCACCGCCGACCCGTACCAGGAGGAACGACGCCGCACCGGCGTCTCGTTCGCGGACTGGTTGGGGCCGGATCTTCGCCTCGAGATAGGGGTCGCGCTCGACAAATGGGACGCGCACAGAGCCCATCTCGCGCTGGAAGGAACCGTCGAGGCCCGCTGGGCGGGCGACCGTCTGGCGGCAACCTTGGCGGTCGCCCGGTGGCTGAGCTTCACCAGGGACACTCCCTTCGCCACCGCCAGCGTATGGCTGCGATGGCGCTCTGGCGGCACGCCGGGAAGCGAGGCATGGCACGCCAGCCTGGGCTTGGCCAACGCGACGGCCCAGGCGCCCCTGGGCCTCTGGTCCGGAGCGGGGACCGGCCAAGGCCGCGCCCAGCTGCTGCGGGCCCACCCGCTGCTCGACGAGGGCGTCATCGCAGGTCGGGTCTTCGGCCGCACGCTCGCGCACGCGACGCTGGAGCGGCAGGCCTGGCCCTGGCGGCTTGGTCCGCTGGATCTCGGTTGGGCCATCTTCGTCGACTGCGCCAGGGCCTGGGATAGCGGACCATTCGGCCAGCCACCCTGGCAGGTGGACGGCGGCGGCGGTCTACGGCTCCGGAGTCCGGGCCTGACCGGCCGGCTCCGGATCGACGTGGCCCGGGGGTTCACCGACGGGAACCTGGCCGGATCGATCGCCTGGCAGATCCCCTGAGGCGAAATTGGCAGGACGTGAAGAACCGCCTTACTCCACTTTGATCGGGGCTGCGTCATTCTGATAGCGAAGTCCGCCGGACACGAAAATCAATCTATTGCGAGGCAATCATTTGACGTCTGGCACGGCCGTGGCGATGGCCGCCATGAGACCTGTGTCGTCACCAGATGTCGATCGCCTGTGCGGGCTGTCATCAAGAGCCCCCGCGATCGCGGCGACATCGCAAAGCGAGGAGTCATGTCATGCTGTGGACCATCGCGGTCGTCCTGATCATTCTCTGGCTGCTGGGTCTGCTCACGTCCTACACCATGGGCGGCTTCGTGCACGTCCTGCTCGTCATCGCCGTGGTCGTCGTACTGCTGCGCATCATCTCGGGGCGCAGGGCCCTGTAGTTCGTCCTCGAACGGAAATGGACAAGTGATCGTGAAGACTATAGGTGTCGTGCTCTTGGTCCTGGGCATCCTGGCGCTGGTCTACGGCGGAATCAGCTACAACCGGGACCGTACGATCCTGGAGGTTGGTTCGCTGGAGATCACCGCCACCGAGCGCAAGAACGTTCCGATTCCGGCAATCGTCGGCTTCGTGGCGCTGATCGGCGGCGTCGCGCTCCTGTTCGCCGGCAGTCGCCGTTCCGGAGGCGCGTGATCTCGATCAACAAGGCCGGTCGCCGAACCACGTGTGGCATCGGATCAGATGTGGCAACCGAGGGGATCTGAAGGGAGAGACAGCCATGAGCGAGATTGGAACCGACCTGGGCCGCCGCTCCGATCCGCGTCTGCGCCGCTATCTCCTTGCGGTCGTCGGGCGCGAAAAGGTGTCGAGAGAGCAGGAATACGACCTGGTGTTGCGCGTCCAGAACGGCGATCGGGTGGCGCTCGACCAATTGATCGACGCCAACCTGTCCTTCGTGGTCAAGGTCGCCAGGAGATTTCGCCACCGCGGCCTCAGCGACCGGGATCTGTTCGCGGAAGGCATGATCGGCCTGATCATGGCCGCCAGGCGCATCGTCGTGTCGCCGGATTCGCGCTTCATCGCCGTGGCGGTGTGGTGGGTCCAGCGCGCCATCCAGACGGCGATCGCCGAAGAGGTCAGCGCGACAGACTCCACGCGGCCGTTCGGTGGCGACTGGGGATGATCCTCTCCTTCGCGCGGCATGCCCTATCGATCGCCGCCGGCCGGCGAGCACCGCCCGAGACTGGAGCGGCACCGATCGACTGGAATCCCCGCCCGGACCCTTGTTGGGCTCCGTGGCGGCTCGAGGCAGGCTGCACAATGCCGCGCAGCCTGGACCGATCCAGGCACAACACTGCAGGAGGAAATCTCATGATCAAGCAGGATGGCACCGCGCTCCGGGTCGTGGCGATCGGTCTGACGATCGGCGTCCTGGCGCTGGTGGGTGCGGGCGATGCGGTCGCCGAGGGGCGGTTCGGATTTTTCGGCGGTCTGAACATCGCCAACATGGGCGGTGACATGGACGCCATCGGCGACGATTTGGCGGACGAAATCGGCGGGTCGTGGTCGGCGGCGAAGGGCAGCAAGACCGGGATCGGATTCGGCGGGTACTACTGCCTGTCCCTCTCTCCCACGCTCGGCCTGCAGATCGAGGGCCAGTACATGAACCGCGGCGTCGCATTCGATCTCAGCGGCCCGGGCGTAAGCGGCGAGGCCAAGTTGAAGCTGAACTACTTCGAGATACCGGTCCTGCTGCGGCTTTCCCCTGGCCCCGGCATGGATGGTCGGCTGGTGATCCTCGCCGGGCCGGTGTTCGGATTCAACTCCACCGCGGATTTCGAAGTCGAGTCCGGGGGCCTCAGCGGCACGACCGACATGAGCGACGACATCAAGTCGACCACCTTCGGCGCCCTGCTCGGCATCGGCTTCAACGTGGCGATGGGCGAGACGTCGGCATTCCTGGTGCAGGCCCGCTACTATCTGGGCCTGGCGAACGCCCTTGACGATCCGGATCTGTCCAGCAAGTCCGGCGACATCGGCTTCTTCGCGGGATTGGAGTTCGGCCTCGGGGGGCGGTGAGGCGGTCGCCGCAGGAAACAGGGCCGGTGCCGGCAGGCGCCGGCCCTGACACTACCACCCGGTCGCGAGAATACAAACGCCCTGTCGGCTACCCCCGACGACGGCTAGGCGCGCGTCACGAGACCCCGGTTCACTAGGCGCCCTTGCCCGCGACCACGACCCGGAAGGTCCGGGCCAGGATGCGCAGGTCGTTCAGCAGACAGAGACTGTCGATGTATTGCCGGTCGAGGGCGACCTTGCGACGGACCGAATCAACGTCGGTGTCGTAGCCGTTGAGCACCTGGGCGAGGCCGGTGATGCCGGGCAGGACGGCGAGGCGTTCGTGGTAGCTGGGTACGACGTCCTCCAGCTCGCGGATGAAGCAGAGGCGCTCCGGGCGCGGCCCGATGACACTCATCTCGCCGCGCAGGACGTTGACGAACTGGGGAAACTCATCGAGCCGGCACTTGCGCAGGACGCGGCCGACGCGGGTCACGCGGGCATCTTGTGGCGTCGCCCACTGCGGCCCGCCGGCTTCGGCGTCCTGGGTCATGGTGCGCAGCTTGAAGATCCGGAACGGGCGTCCGGGATTGATGACCCGTCGTCGATCACTGACGAGCGCGCGGGGCACGCGCCGCCGCCGACGCTCGAGACCGATCCGGGACTGCAGGTAGAAGACCGGCCCTGGGGAATCGAGCTTGATGGCCAGCGCGACCAGGATCATGACGGGCAGGAACGCGGCGAGCGCCACCACCGACAGGACCACGTCGAGCCCGCGCTTGGGTCCGCCCGCATAGACGGCGCCGCCCCCGATCGCGCGTCGATCTTGCGCGTCTCCGCGAGGCCGGAACGCGGGATACTCGGTCCAGGTCGCCGCGGTCCGCGACGTCTGCCGATCAGCCTGCTGCGCGTCGTCGATAGCTATCCAGTCAGACATCATCGGGACCTCGCGCGCCGCGTGCCGCTCACCCCCAGCACGATCCTGAACGTCTTCATGGCATCGACTCCTCTGGTACGGTGAGCCGCCGCGGGCCGTGGCCGCACGTCGTACATGTTCTCGCGATACAAATGCCACAAATATCCCTCGCATGATCCGTGCCCTCGAGAGCGACGGCGCGAGGAATTCTCTATCGTTCACTTCGATGGACATGGGGTCCGTATTGATAGCCGCACCAACCCCGCTGGGCGACTAAGCCATTATTTTCAATCATGTTATGGGTGGCACGCGAATCGCTCTGCGAGCTTGTTGCCTCGGCGGCGGTCACCTGCCCATTCGGGGCCGACGCTCTTGTGGCAGGTCCTTACACCGCACACCTGGTTGCAAAGGGGTTCATCATGTTACACGTCCAAATCGACCGTCGAACGCGCTACGGCGCGATCTTCACCTGCGCGCTGCTGCTGATCTCGCTGGCTTCGTGCTCCTCGGACGATCCGACCAAACCGCCGACGGACACCGTCGCTCCAACCGTGACGGCCACCAACCCCGTCCACAACGCCGTGGGCGTCGCGGTCATCAATGCTTCATTCAGCGAGCCGATGGACGCCGCGACGATCACGACCTCGACCCTGATCCTGACCGGACCCGGCGCGGGCGCCGTGAGCGGAACCGTCACCTACACATCATCCCCCCCGATGGCGCATTTCACACCCTCGACCGCCCTCGCGGCCGGAACTGCCTACATCGCGACGGTAACCACCGGAGTTACGGACGTCGCCGGCAATGCCCTGGCGGCCAACTACACGTGGAACTTCGCCACCGCGGCGACGTCGACTCCGCAGGCGGCGCCGGATCTCGGCGAGGCCGCGGGGTTCGTGGTCCTGGCCGGATCGACGGTCACCAGCACCGGCACCACCGCGCTGACGGGAGACCTGGGCGTCAGCCCGGGAACGTCGGTCACCGGTTTCCCGCCCGGCACTCTGACCGGCTCGCAGCACGCCGGAAATGCCACCTCGGCTGCGGCCATGACCGATCTCACCACGGCCTACAACGATGCCGCCGGTCGCACTGTAGACGCCGTCACCGTCGCCGGCAACCTGGGCGGCTTGACGCTTCCCCCGGGCCTCTACAAATCCACGTCGGCGCTGGAGATCTCGTCCGGCAACCTCACGCTCGACGCTCAGGGCGACGGGGACGCTGTCTTCATCTTCCAGATCGCCTCGACCCTGACCGTGTCGTCGGGCCGTTCCATCATCTTGAGCGGCGGCGCCAAGTCCGCCAACGTGTTCTGGCAGGTGGGCAGTTCCGCGACGTTCGAAACGACGTCCACCATCAAGGGCACGGTCATGGCAGACCAGTCGATCACCCTCAACACCGCGGCCAGTCTGAACGGACGGGCGCTCGCGCGCATCGGCGCGGTGGCCATGAACGCCAACGAAATCGCCATACCGACGCCGTAGGATGCGAGCAATCGGCGGTGGAACTTAACGGGGCGGGGTCCGTGACCCGCCCCGTTGCTGCACCGTCGCAGCGCAATACGGGGGAAATCCGAGCCAGGGCTGCGGCGCAATGGCGACCGACCTGGGCATCAACTATTGGGTCTGACTCTCGGCCGCCTTCTTCAACTTGTCGTTGGCCATGATGGCCAGATCGACCCGCCGGTTGCCCTGCCGACCAGCGTCGGTCGCGTTGTCGAATACCGGCTGGCCTTCGCCGTAGCCGACAACGGTGAATCGGGAGGTATCGACGCTCTGACTCGCCAGGACCCCGGACACCGCGCTGGCGCGGTTCTGCGAGAGGGTCATGTTGTAGTCATCGGGGCCGGTGCTGTCGGTGTGGCCCTCGATGAGCACGCGGGTGTCGGGATACTTGTTGAGGATCACGGCCAGCCTGACCAGGCTCGACTGCGATGCGGGTCGGATCTCCGCCTTGTCGAAGTCGAAGAGCAGGCCGGAATCGAAGGTGATCTTGATCCCCTCGCCGATCCGCTCGACCTTGGCGCCGGCGATGTCCCGCTCGATCTCTTCCGCCTGGTTGTCCATGTAGTTGCCGATGTACGCGCCGGCGGCGCCACCGACGGCGGCGCCGACGATGGCGCCCAGGATCGTGTTGCCTGCGTAGTGGCCGACGACCCCGCCGACCACAGCGCCGGAGCCCGCCCCGATGACGGCGCCCTTCTGCTGGCGGCTCATGCTCGCGCAGCCGGCCAACCCGACGATGAGCACGGCGATCATGACGATAGATGCTATTCTCATGACATTCTTCCTTTCCGGGCCGAGGCCCGCGACGTTCGAAGCCACGATCGTGCCATTCTGCAGGCTATGGTGGGGTTGGGACTTAGACGCGGTCCGGGTCGACCGCCTTGCTCATTACGACATGATGTCGATCAATCTGATGGCGACGAAGACCGTCCACGACGCATCTGGTTTCGACCAGGCGTCCGCGAATTCGCCTTCCCGTTCTACCGCCGAAACACCCGCGGTTGCGCCGCAACCGGCCCCGCACTCGGCTGCGGGAACCCGCGCCGACCGTGCCGCCCGCGACGCGGCGTCCGGCCAGCCTTCCGGCGATCCGAACGCGCCGATGTGGCGCAGATTTCGCTCTGGCGCCTCAGAAGCGAAATCGACCGCCAGGATCCGCGCCGGACAGCGGCCGCGAGTTACGAACAGCGAGCGGTCATCGTCGGGTAAGTCTCCGGATCCATCAGCGGTCTCGATGTCCTGTCTGCGCCATCAAGGCTGGGTCCTCTCGCGAACTGCGGGGCACCACCTCGACGCGAAATCTGGAATAAGGCACCCCTGCGGTTCAGGATGAGGCGGACATCATGGCGGCCAGGAAAAAGAGCAAGGCGAAGGCGTCACAAGCGACGCGTGAGGCCGGGATCGTCGAGGCACGAGAGGACGCCGCAGGATCAACCGAGGCGCCAGAGACGACCACGGACACGACCACGACGTCATCAGCCGGCTTTCCCATCGTCGGCATCGGCGCTTCGGCCGGGGGGCTGGCGGCTTTCGAGGCTTTCTTTTCCGGTATGCCCGCCGACACGGATCCGGGCATGGCTTTCATCCTGGTACAACACCTGGCTCCGGACCACAAGAGCATCCTCACCGACCTCGTCCAGCGCTACACCAGAATGCAGGTCTTCGAGGTCGAGGATGGGATGGTCGTGCGCCCCAACTGCGCCTACATCATCCCGCCGGGCCGGGACATGGCGTTCCTGGGCGGCGCTCTCCAGCTGCTGCAACCGGCGGCCCCCCGGGGCCGACGGATGCCCATCGACTTCTTCTTTCGATCCCTGGCCCAGGACCAGCGCGAACGGGCCATCGGGGTCGTGCTTTCGGGCACCGGCAGCGACGGCACGCTCGGTGTTCGCGCCATCAAAGGCGATGGCGGCATGGTTATGGTCCAGGACCCGGCTTCGACCGAGCACGATGGCATGCCGCGCAACGCGCTCGCTACCGGTCTGGTGGACTACGAGTTGCCGCCGGCCGAGATGCCCGCCCAGATCATCGCGTATGCATCCCAGGTCTTCGGCAAGCCACGCCGGCCTGCCACCGTCCCGCCGCCGAAGGTCGAGAACGCGCTGAAGAAGGTCTTCATCCTTTTACGCGCCCGGACCGGCCACGATTTCAGCCAGTACAAGCCCAGCACTGTCCATCGCCGCATCGAGCGCCGCATGGCGATCCACCAGATCGAGACCGCGGAAGACTACGTCGGGTATCTACAGCAGACGCCGGCGGAGGTGGAAGCACTCTTTCGTGACATGCTGATCGGCGTCACCAGTTTCTTCCGCGACCCGGAAGCCTTCAAGGCGGTCCAGGAAGAGGTCATCCCGAAGCTATTCGCCGGGAAGTCACCGAACGGCGTGATCCGCGTGTGGTCGGTGGGCTGTTCCACCGGCGAGGAAGCCTATTCTCTCGCTATCCTGCTGGCGGAACATCAGGAAACGTTCAAGCAGGGCATCAAGGCGCAGATCTTCGCCACCGACATCGACAGCAATTCGATCGCCACGGCCCGCGCCGGCGTCTACCCGGCCAGCATCGCCGCGGACGTCACGCCGGAACGGCTCGCACGGTTCTTCTCAGTGGAGCCCGGCGGCAATTACTACCGCATTCACAAGAGCATTCGCGACCTGCTGGTCTTTTCCGATCAGAACGTCATCAAGGACCCTCCGTTTTCCAGGCTCGACTTGATCAGCTGCCGCAACCTGCTGATCTATATGGGCTCCGAACTGCAAAAAGCGATCATTCCGCTCTTTCACTACGCCTTGAATCCGGGCGGATTCCTCTTGCTGGGCACCTCCGAGACAGTCGGAGAGTTCGGGAACCTGTTCACCACCATCGAGCGGAAATCGAAGCTTTACCAGAGCAGGGAAGGCCATCGCCATACCACCCCAGGTCGCTTCCTGTCGCCCGCGGGGAGGGTGGAAGTGCCGGTCCTCCAGGCCGCCCACCAGCGAACGAGTTCCGGCAAACCATCGCTGCGCGAACTGGCTGAAAAAGCATTGTTGCAACATGTTGCCCCTGCGGCAGCACTCGTCAACGTCAGCGGCGACATCCTCTACCTCCATGGCCGCACCGGCTTGTATCTGGAGCCGACCCCGGGCGAACCCGGCGTCAACAACATCCTGAAGATGGCCCGCGAGGGATTGCGGCGCGATCTGACCATGGCGCTGCAGAGTGCCGCGGCGAGCCGGGAGGTCGTGCGCTGTCAGGGTCTGCGGGTCAAGTCCAACGGCGACGTCACGACGGTCAATCTGACTGTCCACGCCGTGCCGGCCCGCCTCGCTAACGACGCACCGTCCGCACTCGCCGGGAACTCCGAGACGCCCTTGCTCTTGGTCGTTCTCGAACCGGCCGCGATCCAGGGGGCTGATCAGCTCGCCGCGACACCCCATGCCACGATCGAAGCCGACGCCGAACAGGCCGCGGGCGACGCCGTGCAGACGCTGATCGTTTCTCTGCGGCAGGAGTTGCGGGCCAAGGAAGATTACGTCCAGGCCACGAACGAGGAGATGGAGACCACCAACGAGGAACTCCGGTCTTCCAATGAAGAGATGCAATCGGTGAATGAGGAATTGCAGTCCACCAATGAGGAGCTCGAGACTTCCAAGGAGGAGCTGCAATCGGTGAACGAGGAATTGTCCACGGTAAATGCCGAACTGCAGACCAAGGTCGCTGACCTAACGCGGGCCAACAACGACATCAACAATCTGCTGGCCGGCACCGGTATCGCCACTGTCTTCGTGGATCACAGCCTGCGCATCCTGCGCTTCACCCCCAGTGCCACGCGAATCATCAACCTGATCCAGGGCGACGTCGGGCGACCCGTGGACCATATCGTCTCCAACCTGGCTGGCTACGACAAGCTGGCAACGGACACGCAGTCGGTCCTGGATACCCTGGATCCCATGGAACTGGATGTCCAGACCAGGGCCGGCGTGTGGCACACGATGCGCATCCTGCCCTACCGGACGCTAGACAACGTGATCGAGGGTGCCGTGATCACCTTCGTGAACATCGGCCTGGCGAAGGCGGCGCAGGAAGCGCTGCAGGATGCCTACCTCCGGGCGACGGAGGCGATCGTCGCCACCGTCCGCGAACCGCTGCTGGTACTGGCAGCCGACTTGCGGATCATCTCGGCCAGCAGCGCTTTCTATCACGCCTTCCGGCTGTCGCCCGATTGCGCCATCGGGTTATCGCTGTTCGAGCTGGGTCATCGACAGTGGGACTTCCCGGCCTCGCGCAAGCTACTTGAAGAGATCCTGCCCCAAGATCTGGAGGTCGATGACTACGTGATGTCTCACGATTTCGAGGAGATCGGTATGCGCACGTTGCGGCTCAACGCCCGAATGGTCAGCGAGACCGGCCAGCCAAGATTCGTCTTGCTGGCGATCGAGGACATCACCCAGCAGTAGCAGGAAAGGCGAGCCACGATGACCGGTGATGGTGACCGACCCTTCAACGCCGCTGAACTGCGCGACCGGGCCGAAGCGCGGGCTAGACAGGACACAGCTCGATCGCCGGAGGACCTGCTGTCGCTACCGTCTGATGAGGGCCGCCGGGTCCTGCACGAATTGCGGGTTCACCAGATCGAACTGGAGTTGCAGAACGAGGAGTTGCGCCACGCGCAGGCGGAGCTGGACGCTTCACGGGCACGATATTTCGACCTCTACAACATCGCCCCCGTTGGTTATTGCACCATTTCCGACACGGGATTGATCCTGGAGGCCAACCTCACCGCCGCCACCTTGCTTCGGGTGAACCGTGGTGCGCTGGTCAAGCAACCGATCTTCCGGTTCATCCTGGCGGAGGACCAGGACGTCTACTATCGGTTTCGCAAGCAACTCGTCGATACCCGCGATCCGCAGAATTGCGAACTCCGCATGGTAAGGCCGGATGGTCCGCCGTTCTGGGCGCGACTGCACGCGACGGTCGCCCCTGGCGATGACGAAGCAGCCGTTTTCCGCGTCGTGTTGAGTGATATCTCCGAACGCAAGCGGATCGAGGCCGAACACGAGGAGTTGCAGGCCCAGCTGAACCAGGCCCTGAAGATGGAATCCGTGGGCCGGCTGGCCGGCGGGGTCGCCCACGACTTCAACAACATGCTCAGCGTGATCATCGGTCACACGGAAATGGTCCTGGACAGCGTGGATCCTGATGATCCGCTTCACGATACGCTCCAGGAGATCTTCGACGCAGCCAGACGTTCCGCCGAGGTTGTCGGTCAATTGCTGGCTTTCGCCCGCAAGCAGACCGTCGCGCCCAAGGTGCTCTGCTTGAACGATACGATGGAAGCCATGCTCAAGATGCTCCGCCGGTTGATCGGCGAGGACATCGACATCGTCTGGCTTCCGGAAGGCCAACTGTGGTCGGTCAAGATCGATCCGGCGCAGCTAGACCAGATCCTGGCCAATCTCTGTGTCAATGCACGAGACGCCATCGCCGCAGCAGGCAAGATCACCATCGAAACGGACAATGTTTCCTTTGATGAGCGCTACTGCGCGAGCCACGCCGGTTATGTCCCCGGCGAGTTCGTCCTGCTGGAGGTGAGCGACGACGGCTGCGGCATGAGCCGGCAGACGATGAACAAGCTGTTCGAGCCCTACTTCACCACCAAGGACGTGGACAAGGGCACTGGACTGGGCCTCGCCATGGTCTACGGCATCGTCAAGCAGAACAACGGATTCATCATCGTCAACAGCAGACTCGGCGACGGAACCACCTTCAGAATCTACCTGCCCCGGCACGAGGGCATGGCAATGCCCATGCGCGAGATACGAGAGCCGGCAGCGCCGCAGGTACCAGGAAGCGAAACCATCCTGCTGGTGGAGGACGAACCGGCGATCCTGCGCATGACGATGACCATACTCGAGCGTCTTCACTACACCGTGCTGACAGCAACGACTCCTGGCGAGGCCATCCGCCTGGCCGCGGCCTACCCCGGCAGGATCAATCTGCTCTTGACCGACGTCATCATGCCCGAGATGAACGGCCGGAATCTGTCCAAGAAGCTCCTGGCCCAACATCCACACCTGGGCTGCCTGTTCATGTCCGGCTACTCCGCGAATGTCATTGCTGACGGCGGAATGCTGGACGCCCGTGTCCATTTCATCCAGAAGCCTTTCACGATGTCGGAACTCGCCGTCAAGGTGCGGCAAGCGCTCGGTAAAGAATAGGCTATGCCGCCGCCTTCCATCGAAAACGACCTGATGATCCATCGCACCGGCGCCAATTGGCGATCCAGGGCCGGCGACGCGATGCACGAACATTTGCAGCCCTATGCAGCAAACGACCTGTCTCGAGTCACCAACCCCGAGCCATAGAGACTTGCGCCCCGATTCGGCGTAACCGCGACACGCCACGTCCCTAGCGCCGACGTCTGCTCCAGTAGTAGCCACCGCCGCCGCCGAACAGGACGATAAAGAGCAAGATGACGATGATGAGCGTTCCTGAACTCATGGTATCCTCTCCTTTCCATTGGCCGAACAGCCGAGACAGGTTACGTACGTCCGGATGATGTGCGCCTTGCTATCTGGAAGCCTTCTTGGCCGATTTCTTCATGTCCTTCGCGGCATGCTTGATATCCTTGGCCGCGCCTTTGGCCAGACCTCTGGCCTCGTCCCTCTCGCCCTCCCGCTTGAGCTGCGCATCACGGGTCAAGATGCCTGCCGCTTGCTTGATCTTGCCCTTGGCCTTGTCACTGTGCTCGCCCATGGATCTCTCCTTCGCCAGTTCCGACATCGCTTCCACGTCCACGAGCGTATCAGAGCAAACGGCGGGCCGCCGTTCTATGGTGTTATATGACAGACCATTACGCCGACGCCGCAATCTATGACGGCTCGCGGCGTCCATCAGAATGGCCCACCACCCATCGCCCGGACATCAATCCGCGACATCGGCTGTCATCCCGCCGACCTTTCGCACGCCGGGGCTCGGATCAGGGAACTGTCCACTGGAAATGGGAAGGGCGACGGACCATCCCGTCGCCCTTCCGATCGCTGACTTGTCGCGCAGCAACGTCTCAATCGGTCTCGATCACCAGCACGACATCGATGTCCGCAACGTTCTGCCCGGCGACGACCACGATGCCGTCCCTGGTGGCCGTCTCGTAGCCGGCGGCGTCGATTCGCAGGTCATACGTGCCCGCCAGCAACGCGTGGAGCACGTAGCCCCCCATGATCGGATCCGGCAGGCACGTGGCCACGGTATCGCGCGTGACCGGCGCGAGAGCATAGACCACGGCTCCGATGCCGAAAGGCTCCACCGTACCGGAGACGCTCCCCGAGAGCACCGTCTGGACCAGGCGGATCGTCGGGCGCAAGATGAAGTTCCCGCTGCCGGGGGGAGCCTCGTGCAGCGACCGGGCCACATCGAAGTCCACGGTCAGGTCGGTGATGGCATCGGGATTGATCGTGAACGTGCCGACAAGTTTGATCCCGGACTGGAACCCGCTGGGGATGAAGAGATTCTGCGGTGAACCATCGATCGTGAGCGTGGCGCTCACGAGCATGATGCGCACCTGGGTGTAGGTCCCCGCGGTCAGTTCCACTTCTCCGAGCGTGACGAAGACTCCGTCGACAAGTCGCAGGAGATCGAACGTACGCTCTGCAATCGGCAGCGTGCCCGGTAGCACCGTGATCCAGCCGCCATCCTCGTTCTCGGCCCGATCACTGCGGTGGACCCGCACCTCCGCGAAGACCACCTCCAGGGACTCCACGGTCCCGATGAAGGGGGGCGCGTCGACCAGATGCACGCGCAGCGTACCGGTGGCGGTACCGGGGCTCTGCGAATCGGAGCAACCAATCAGACAGATGAATAGCACGGCCAGACCGAATCCGGCCGGTAGCAGTCGTCGCAGGATGGGATCGGTCATCATCAGCACCTCCCGGCTCGTGGTCCCAACGCCGACGCGATGATCTCCGACCGCGTGTCCATGGAACCGAGGGCGCTACCCCACCAGGGTCCACGCCCTCCGGTCCAGACATCTGCGCATCGACGAACGTCCACGCGTTCTACCTACGCGTCCCAATATGGCTTCTGGCCGTAGTACTTGTGGATGTCATCACCCCAGGACTTGTCCGAAAAATTCGGCCACTTGTCGTTCTTGTCGAAACCGGGAGCAGCCTCGAGCTTCTTCTTGTCCACGTCGAGGATGAGCTTGTTCTCGGTGTTGGCGAACTCGAACGCCTTCCAAGGCATGGCGAAGTACTTGCCGCTGGAGGCCAGAACCGCGTAGGCCAGTCGACCCGCATTGGCATCGATCACCAGTTCATGGATCTTGCCGAGCTTCTCATCCTGGCGGTTGATGACCGCCTCGCCGATGATCTTCGATGCCGATACGACACCGTACATCTCCTGTGGCTTTCTAGTCGTCACCATATCGTACTCCTTCTGGTTACTGGAACTCTCAACCACCACGAACCATAGACGGCAATTTGTGCGCCAGTTACGCGTCTTGAGGTAAGTGCGTGCGTCCACTACTGGATCGGCTGAGAGAACCTGACCGGACGGCGTCCGATGGCTGTCAGAATGATGTCGGAGTCCATCAGAATCGACGTCGCCGCGCAGGCCTGGTTCGGGATCGAGTGAATGCTGATTCCGGTTGAACGTGCGGCGTCGCTCCGCGTGGCCGTCGCTAGGATCTCCTCTGATCTCCTCTCGCCCGCGAGCCCCAGCGATTCGCCGATGTCCGGTCATCGAGGTCCATGACCGGAACCTCCATTTCGATCAGCCGCGCCACATTCTGATCGGTGCGGCAAGAACCGGTGTCGCTGCAATTGATTGCCTGGTAATCAGTTCGAACGTGGCACGGGAATGGCTGATAGACCATGCAGCCACCAACAGCCGTAGGTCTCGAGGAGGCCCGGAGTGGAGACGAGCGGAGGCTGGTCGCCACGGGAAGCGGCGGCGAGTCTGGAACAGAGAACGATCGCGTTGGACGCCCTGCGAGTTGCAGGGGACGGCATCAGGATCCAGTTCGCCGCTGCTTTCGATCGTCGCGACCGCAACACACCATCGAGGAGAGAAGAACCATGAAAAAGGACTACGACCGGCCAGAGATGCTGGTGACGACGATCCAGCTGGGAGTGTTCGGCCAGTATGGCCTGACCGACAGAGACGAGGTCTACGCGCTCCCTATCCCGGACCGTCGTAACTCGTCTCGTTGATTCCCGCCAGGATCGTGTCGCTGGACACACGACGTTCCGTCGACGGCGACGCCAGGATCATGATACCCGGCCGCCTGCCACCAGGACTTCATGCCGGCGATCTCCTGATCATCAGGAGATCGCCGGTATAGAGGTCGTCCGAGCGGAACGATGCGACGCCTCAACCGCACTCGGATCGATTTCGGCACCGATATCGACGCCCCTCCAGCACTTCACCGAGCCGGCGGGGCCGGGGCTGATTCCCGTGGACCCGCCGACACCGCTTGGTCTCGCAGCAGATCGAGCGGTCGCCTGGCGGGTCCGGAGCCTGGGTCTGGTTCCCACAACACGGTTCCCGGTTCTAGAAGACGAGTCCCAGGACCGCCAAGGTGGTGAAACCATTCAGCTTGAAGCCGCGCAACGAATAGTCGTCGCCATTGAGGTTGATCGCCTGGTCCCCGAAGGAGGGATCGTTCCAGACGTACCTCGCCTCGGCCCCCACGAAGATGCGCGACGAGACGAATGCGTTGAGGCCGGTGCCGGCGTGGATACCGAAGGTCGCGGTGCCCTCGAAAGTGTTGGCGTTGTCGCTCACCTCGAACTCCGAGAAGTACGCGCCGACACCGAATTCGCCGAAGGGGTAGACCGGTCCGACCGGTACGAAGACCTTGGCGGACAGGATCACGGGAATGACGTTGAACTCGAGTTCGCGCCGTGCGGCGAGTTGGTCCGCGAAGGTGCCCTTGGATTTGAAGTAGCCGATGCCCAGCTCGAGAGCGAAGGAGGGCGAGAAGAAGCGCCCGAACGCCATCTCGCCGGCGACACCGGACTTCGTGTCCGCATCGAATGTGTTCTCGACATTGATGTTGCCGAGGTCGAAATCCTTGCTGGGGGAGTAGATGCCGCCCTTCAGGGCCAGGTAATTGCCGGCCTGCCCCGCCGCCGACGCATCGATCGCCGAGCCCGTCAGACCGACCAACATCGCCACGACCAAGGCGATGCCGCACCGCGTGCCTTTGCGGCGCCAGCTTTCGTGAAGATTGCGTTGCATGGAATGATCCTCCTGTTCTTCGTTTGCTCGACAGTCGCGGTTCATCCGAACCACGGACCGCCTGATCCACAGGCCTGGCTTCCCATGCTCCTGTGCTTGCTCACGCCACTGGACAACGCAAGTCCCACGCCACGACCATCAGAGGCTATCCCATTGTCCCGTTGCGACATAGGAATCGCGACGCTCACCCGGGGGCGATCAAAACCATGGGCACCGCATCATTGCGATGAGGGCGCGATCGCGGCAATTTCGGGGATATCGGAAAGCTCCGAAAGGAGGCCTGCTCCGCGCCTGGGCGCGGCAGCAGGCCAAGACCTGAACGTACGAAGACACGCCCGCAGTAGCCCCTATTTCACGAGGGTCAAGCGCTGCAAGGCCTCGTCGGTACCGGCGCGCAGGTGGCAGAGATAGACCCCGCTACCGACCGGCTGTCCGCTCTGGTCGCGCCCCGACCAGGTGAACTCGTGCCAACCACCGTCAAAGGTCCCGCTGGCCAGCAAGGCCACGCGATGCCCCCGTGAGTCCAGGATCTCCAGCATCACGAGCGTGGCACGCGGCAGTTCGAAGCGCAGGGTCGTTAAGGGATTGAAGGGATTCGGGTAGGCCCGCAAAGCCAGGCCCGGAGCGCTGGGGGGCTGGTCGACCGCGGTGACGACAGGGGCGACCGCATCGATGAGCGCCTGCATCAGGATCGGGCCGACCAGAACGTTGGCCTGCACGTTGGGATGGCTGTCCCCGTCGGCATGGCCCCGTTCGAACTCATAGCGAAGCATGTTGGCCGCGGGCGAGCCGTCGTCCGGAGCGGCCAGCAGATCGAAGAGGTCGAAGACCTGGATGTTCAGGCGCGGCGGGCTCCCCCGGAAGTCGGGACTCATCAGCCACGCGGCGAACAGGCGGGCAGTCGACGCGCGCAGCACCGATTGCTCCTCGTGCAGACGGTGCCGGGGCGGCGGGGACAGGACCACGAAGACCTTCTCGGGGTGCTGGTCGAAGTAGGTGCGCATGCTCAGGTAATAGGTCTGGTACTGGACCAGGGCCGCCGCCAGTTCGCTGGCAGTGCTCGCGCCGGCGAAGTCGCACGAGCGGTAGCACGATTTGAAGGCGATCACGTCGTGAGTCATGATGGAATCCCGGGCGGCAGCTACGTGTGACTCCGTACCCAGCCACTGGTCTGCCAGGCCGTCGGGATTGGTGTTGAAGCCGCAAGCGCTGCCGTAGGGGTACCCTAGCAGCTCGCCGGAGGGATCGGTCAGTCCGATGTAGGGATAATGGTGGTCCCAGAAGGCGAGATGGGTTTGATCCCGGGCGTTGTGATCGATCAGGTAGTCGCGCATGCCACCTTGTTCGATCAGACCCAAGCCGACAGAATTGTGCAACATGAAGATCTTCGCGTCATCGCGAGCGCTGACGGATGCAGAGATCAGAACGCAGCAGGCGACGGCTACTGCGAACCAGCGTAGATTCAACATGGGGAAAAACCTCCCGAGACGATACCGTTCTCATTGGTCAGGGGGGATGCCGGCAGATTGTATTGCATGGAGTGATCCTCCTGTTCGTCGTTTGCTCGACAGTCGCGGTTCATCCGAACCACGGACCGCCTGATCCACAGGCTTGGCTTCCCATGCTCCTGTGCTTGCTCACTCCACGGGACTCCGCAAATCCCACGCCACGATCATAAGAGGCTATCCCGTTGTCCCGTTGCGACTTGGGAATCGCGACGCTCACCCTGGAGCGATCAAAACCATGGGTCCTGCATCATTGCGATGGGAGCGCGACCGGCAGCAGGAAATACAACACCGCGAAACGCAGGGCGCCCTTCGTGGAGCCCCCTTGCTCGCCGGTCGGCGTCAGGCCTGTGCCGACGGCACGGAGACGGGTCGCATTTTCGCGATCCAGCGCTGACAGACGGCCGCCGCCGAGTAGGCCGCGAATAGACCTGCGGATTCGCATGGTTGCACCTCCACCTGGGCCCGCGGATCTGACACCGGCCCAGACGAACGCGCGTGGGTGCGAGGGATGCACGGCAGTTCTACGGGGATCGCCGCTCCTCAGGAGCCCTCGGACAGAGGATACTGGGCCTTGAATGGTAATGCCGGCGCCGATTCCCGCAATTAGCTTTCCGGCGCAACCGCGCATCGCGGCGTCGGCGGCCAGCGGCCGCCTCGAGGCTCCACCTCTGCGACCGTCTTGCCGCTGCCCGCGCCGTACGCTAGGATCGCCCCATCGGCGGCGCCGCGGCGGGTTGCCGCAACTTCTTCCCTTCCAGAGGAACGTATGGCCCGCATCGCCCCAGCGTCCGATCGCCACGCCGCGCCGCCGGTCTCCCCCGCAGCCGCTCGCGTCGGCCTCGCGGCCCTCGTGGCGGCGCTGCTCGGCGCTGGTCTGCTGGCGGTCTTTCCGCACCCGCCGGACTGCGACATCTGGTGGCACCTCGCGGCGGGCGAAGTCATCGTCGGGCAGAAGCGGATCCCGACCACCGACCCCTTCACCTTCACCGCTGCCGGCCGGCCTTGGGTAACCCACGAGTGGCTCGCGGAGGTGATCTTCTTCGCGGTCGACCGACTGGGCGGCCTCGACGCACTCATCATCCTGAAGGCCCTCCTGGCGATAACCGCGCTGGCTTTCGCCGCGGCGGCGGCCCTCACCGGCGCCGGTTGGCGCGAGCGGCTCGGCTCAACCGCCCTCGGTGCGCTGCTGGCCGGGCCCCTGCTCGCCACCCGCGCTTTCGCCCGCCCCCACATGTTCACCGCCGCGCTGCTGGGACTCGTTCTGTGGCTGCTCTGCCGCGAACGGGCGACCGGCCGGCGCGCGTACGTGGTCGCGCTCGTGCCCGTCTTCTGGACCTGGGCCAACCTGCACGCGGGGTTCGTGCTCGGACTCGCTCTCGTGGCGCTGTTCTGGCTGGGCGCGCTGCGCGAAATCCCGGCGGCCGACCGCGCCGCGCTGCTCAAGAAACGCCTGGCGACCCTCGCCGCCCTCTTGCTTGTCACTCTGCTCAACCCGAACCACGTGCACGCCCTGCTGTATCCGCTGCACCTAGTGGCCCGCGCCGAGATCAGCGGCGGCATCCAGGAACTGCGGCCCATCTTCCATGCCTACTACGACGGCGCGCTCTTCCGGCTCGTCTTGGTGCTCGTGGCTGCGGTCATGGCGGTGCTGTTGGCGGGAAGCCGCCGCTCGCTCGTCTGGGCGGTGCTCGTGCCCGGCGTGGTGTTCGCAGCGCTCTCGCTGCGCAACTTGCGCGGCGTATCGGAGTTCGCGGTCCTCGTACCGGCACTCGTCGGTTGGCACGGCGCCTGGCTCGCGCGGCGCAAGGCGGGCGCGTTCGTGTCGCCCGTGCTAGTCCTGGCCGCCGTCCTGGCCGGCGCACCGGCCGTGCTGCGGTCGGGCGTACCGATGGGCCCGGACCATGTGCGCCGGGCCGGTTTCGGCGTGACCGACCGCGTGTCGCTGGCAGGTTTGACCAGCTTCCTGCGCGAAATCGGACCCGACGGCCGCCTGTTCAATGTGATGGGTTTCGGCGGCTATTTGATCCGCGACCTCTGGCCGCAGCGCTCGGTGTTCATCGACGGCCGCCTCGACATCTACCCGCCCGGCTTTCTCGCCGCGTACGGCGCGCTGCTCAGCACGGGCGACGGGTGGAACGAACTCTGCGAGCGCTGGTGCATCGCGCTGGCGGCGGTAGACAACAACCCCGGACCCCGGGGCGACTACGGGCTACGCCGCCGCCTGCGCACCGACCCCGACTGGGTCTGCTTATTCTTCACCCGCAACGCCGTGATCTACGCGCGCCAGGGCGCCGGGCTCGACCACGTCATTGCGCGGTACGGCAGCCGCTATGATCCGGGCGCGGACGCAAGCTCCGCCGCAATCCAGCGGTTCGTCGCGGCGTCGAGCGCGGTCGATGTCAGCCAGGCCGCCGCCGCGCTCGCCGCGTGGACGGCGCTGCTGCCGGAGGACGGCTTCCTGTTCTCGCAGCTTGGACAGCTGCTCGAGGCCGCGGGCCGCAACGCGGAAGCGGCGCCCGTGTTGCGCCGAGCCGCGCGGCTCGATCCGTGGACAGTCGAACTGCGCTTTCTTCTGGCGCGGGCCTTGATCAAAGCCGATTCGCTCGTCGCCGCGCGCATGGAGTTGGCCGCCTTGATCGACAGCGAGCCACGGCGCCTCGAACCGCTGCTGCTATTGGCAGCGTTGCAGCAGCAGGAAGGCGACACCGACGCTGCGATCGCCACCGTGCAGCGGGCCCGCGCGCTGCACCCGAACCATCCCGCTGTGCTACGCAGCCTGGAGGCGATCGAGCAGCCTCAGCGATGATGGTGGCTGCGGCACGCTGCCGCCGTAGCCGAGGGCGATTGCGTGAAGCGACGGCTCCGCCTCCCTTGTCACGTGAGATTTTTTAGAGATTTGGGGACAATGACTCGGATAGGCGGGCAGAGTGGCTGGCGCGCACTTGGTGCAAATTGAAAATCGGATTTTCGATCTGTGCAGATCGGCGATCGGTACCGGAACACGATCCTTACGCATGAGCACACCGCAGAGCGCGCATTTTCCAGGAACACCCCACTGGGTAGTCCGGCAGGGCGCTATGTCTTCATCGGCTTCTTGCGCGCCGCAGGGAACAGCACGTTGTTCAGGATCAGGCGGTAGCCGGGCGAGGTCGGGAAGAGATCGAGCAAGGTCGGCGGATCGCCGACGCGATGCTGGTAGTCCTCCGGGTCGTGCCCGCCGAGGAAGGTGAACGTGCCCTGCCCGCGCTTTCCGTGCAGATACTTGATCTCTTCGGTTCCCTCGACGCGCGCGAGTTGGATGACCGAACGCTTCAGGAAACGCTCGAAGAAACCCGTGGTCTGGCCCATGTAACCGTTGATGACCGCGACGTGGTTCTGCGTGAGCATAGCCGGAACGGGATCGTACTTGGCAGCGAAGTCGAAGAGGGTCAAGTAATCGGCCTCGGCGCCGCGCATGTTCGCGTAGTCGCTGGTGTCGAGATCGCTGAACTCGTAGATCATCGGGTTGGTGGTCAAATTGAAGTTCTCGAAGGCGAAGGTGGCCGTATAGTCGGCCTTGCGGCGCCAGTCGGGATCGATGGGCGTGCCGTCCATGGGCTCGGGCACGATGTCCACCCCATTGAAGGCCAGGGCGATGTCCAGCGTGTCGGTGGCCGAGCACATCGCGAACAGGAAGCCGCCCTGCTCCACGTAGTCGCGGATCGCGACCGCGACGGCGTGCTTGAGCTGCCAGACCTTGGCGAAGCCCAGCTCGCGCGCCAGGCTCTCGAGCATCTCGACCTGCTCCAGGTACCACGGCTGCAGGCCGAAGCTGCCCCAGAACTTGCCGTACTGTCCGGTGAAGTCCTCGTGGTGCAGGTGCAGCCAGTCGTACTCGTAGAGCTTGCCGCGCAGCACCTCGCGGTCGTAGACCGTGTCGAAGGGGATCTCGGCGAATTCCAGCGCCAGGGTCACCGCGTCGTCCCATGGCGGCATGTCGGGCGGCGAGTAGACGGCGATCCGAGGCGGCTTCTCCAGCAGCACCGCCTCCATGTTCTCCTGCTGCACGACACGGTGGATCTCCTCGACGGCGGCCGCGTCGAGCGGCGTGAAATCCACGCCGCGCAGCCGCGCCGTCGTACGCGCGCGCGCGGTGTCGCGCATCAGGAAGCTGCCGCCGCGGTAGTTCAGCAGCCACGTCACCTTCTCGCCGGCCTGCAGCGCCGCGTAGGCATGGCCGTAGGCCTTCAGGTGCTGCGACTGGGAGAGATCCATCGGGATCAGGAGGTAATCGGCGAGCGAGGCCGCGGGCAGTCCGGCGCCGACCGGCGCGGCCAACAGGCAGCACAGCAGGAAACGTCTCGTCATGGCAGCATCCTCAGGCGCTGGCGGATCTCCGCCGCGAAGAGATAGTCGGGATACTGGACCAGCAGCCGCTCGTACTCGCGCCGCGCCGCCGCGCTGTCGCCGCGCGCGACGGCGAGAATCTCGCCGCGCCGGGCCAGCGCGCGGGCGGCCTGACGGCCGTGAGGCAGCTCGAGCACGACGCGCTCGAGCTGCGCCAGCGCGGCGTCGACGCGACCGGCCTGCCGGTTGAGGTCGGCCAGTTCGAGGCGGGCGTGCTCGAGCAGCGTCTGCGGCGCCGTCATGTCGACCTGGCGCGCGGCGCGCTCGATGAACCGCTCAAGAGCCACGCGCTGCGAATCGGGCTCGGCGGCGAGCTGCCACCAGACGGCGCGCGCGTAGCGCGCCAGCAGATCCAGGCCGCCGGTGGGGTTCAGCAGCTCCTCGGCCACCAGCAGGCCCAGCTCGAGCGCGTCGTTCGCGTACGGCGCCGCGGGATTGTCCAGCGCGACGGCCGCGAAACGATCCCGCGCGGTGCCGAAATGCCCCTGCGCGAGGTCGAGCTTCGCGAGCAGGAAGTGCGCACCGCCGGCGGGTTCGCGGAACTCCGGGTCGCGACCCAGCGCCGTCAATACCTGGCGCGCGCGGACCGTGTCGCGGGCAGCGATATAGCACTCGCCGAGCGTCAGGCGCGCCAGGGCCAGTCCCTCGACCGGCAAGTCGAGATGCTGCAGCAGTTGCTCCAGACTCCGCGCGGCGGCCTGCGGATCGCGCAAGCGATCGCGCGTGAAGCGGGCCAGCTGGATCTGGGCGGCGTAGAGATGCGAAGACTCGGGATAGACGCGCTGCACCAGCGCGAGCCGGCCGCCGAACTGGTCGGCGGCGGCCTGCGGATCGTCGGCCAGCAGGTCGTTCTGCAACGCGAAGAGGCAGCTCTCGGCCAGGTGGTCGCCGGCGCGCTGGCGCAGGCGCGGGCCGAGGGCCTGGTGTTCGGCGAGCACCGGCAGAACCGCCTGCAGGTAATCGCTGACCGCGCGCTGCTCGGCGCGTCCAGAGAGCAGCGGCATCTCGCGCGTCAGGGTGCCGGCGTTCTGCAGGACCGCGCCGGCGAAAGCGACGCCAGGCAGCCGCGGCAAAACCAATCCCTGTGCGCCGGAACCGTCTGCGCGCGCCAGTGCGAGATTGGCGGCCAGCACCACGATCTCGGGCTGCGCCTCGGCGGCGGCGGCCAGCGCGCCGATTTCCCGCCGGAAGGCCTCCGACACCGGCGGCGCGCCGGCGGCCAGCAGGTCGCGGCGCAGTAGCTGGAGGTTGTGCGGGTTGAGCGCGAGATCGGTACGCATCTCGCGCGCGGCCTCCTGCGTCCGGTCCAGCGCGAGCAGGCAGACGGCGCGTTCGCGAGCCAGGTAGGCGCGGTCGCCAAGCAACGCGCGGGCCGAATCGACGAGCGCCACCGCCAGCTGACACCGGCCGGCCTTGACCAACAGATCGGTCGCCACGGCGAACCCGCCCCGCGGCTCGTCGACCAAGCGGAGGTAGCGATCCAGGGCCGCGCGTCCTTCGTCCATCTCCCGCATCGCGAAGAGGGCCGCGGCCAGCTCCCGCCACAGGCCGGGATCGGCGGGCGCGCCGCCGAGCGCCTCGCGGCACAACGCGGCCGCCTGCGCGTGGTCGCCGACGGCCTGGGCGATGCGGATGCGGCGGCGGCGCACCTCGTCCTGAGGCGCGCCCGCGCGCTCGAGGTCCTCCAGCAGGGCGAACGCGCGGCTGTGGTAGTCGTACAGGATGAGCTGATCGATCTGCGCCAGCTGCAGCAGGAATCGCTGGTCCGCCTGCTGCGGCAGGAACGCGCGCGGCGGGCGCTCGCGTTCGGGCAGCGCCTGGGCGCCGGCCTGCGCGGCCAGCGACACGACGCCACAGAGGACCGAGAGACCCCAGAGAATCGCGCGCCGGCGCGCCGAATGCCGCCGCCGGCCGTTCACGGCAGCTCCCTGCGTTCCAGGCGCTGGCCGTCGGGCGCGCGACCGGTCGCCTCATGCAGCCGCTGGATCTCGCGGAAATATTCACGCACCAGTTCACGGTAGGCCGGCGGCGCCTCTTCGACGGCGCGCCAACGTCGCGCCTGCGCGGGCGCCGACTCGGGATCGGCGAGCTGCGGATCGCCCTGCTGGCGGGCATAGACCTCGTCGGCCGTGCGGCTCTCGCGCCGCCGCGCCCAGTCCCGCTCGCGCGAGGCGTTGTGCATGTCCAGCAGGCGCGAGAGGATGCGCTCCTGGCGGCGGAGCGTCTGTTCGGTGACCAACTCGCCGGCCAGCTCGTCGCCGACCTGCTCCATGTCCCGCGCGAGGGCGTCGAGGTCTCCCAGCAGCCGGCCACCCTCCTGCTGCTGCTGTTGCTGCCGCTGCTCTTCGGCGAGCTCGCGCGCGCGGCCCGCCAGACCCATCTGGTCCTGCTGCAGGCGCTGCATGCCGGCGCGCAGCTCCTGGCTGAGCCGGTTCTGCTGCTGGCGCAACTGCTCCGCCAGGGCGTTGAGGCCTGATTGCTCCTGCGCCATGTCTTGCAGCCGCTGGCTGAGTTGCGGCTGGGGTCGGCCACCGCTGCCGCCCTGGGTGTTGATCTGCGCCTGCGTCAGCAAACCGATGACCAGGTGGTTCATGGCGCCGAGCGCCGCGTCGGACCCCTGTCGGGCCGGCTGCACGCGGCCTTCCTGGATCTGCTGGAGATTCTGCCCGACCTTCCGCACCAGTTCGTCCAGCTGCTCCAGCATGCGCAGCACCTCCCGCGGCGCGGCGGCGGCGGCGGCCTGCAGGCGTTCGTGCAGCCTGATGGTCCCCTGCAACACCACGTGCTGGCGGCGGGCGAGGTCGTCGCTGCGCACGTCGCGCAGCGTGGTCGGTAACTCCAGGCCCAGCCGCTCCTGGCGCTCGGACAGGGCCAGCAGATCGGCGGCGAGGTCGCGGAACTGCTGGCCCTGCTCCATGCGCATGGCCATCTGCATGGCGACCTGCGTGCGCAACAGGACGTGGTACAGTCCGGCCAGATCGGTCAGGGCCTGCTGCATCTGGGCGAGGGCCTCGTCGGACATCATGGTCAGGTTCTCGCTCGCCTCCCGCATGGTCTGTCTCGTCTGCCGCTCCTGGAGCTGTTGCAGCGCGTCGGCCAGGGCCTCGCGCATCTTCTCGGCCGCGGCGCTGCTGTCGTCGGCATCGCTCTGCTGCAGGGCCGCCAAGGCCTCCTCGAGCCGCTGCTCGAGTTCCTGCAGCTCGCGCGCCAGCGCTTCCTGCCGCCGCGCGAGGTCCGCGGCCGCCTCCTCGGCATCGCGGGACTGCTCTTGCCCCGATTGCTCCGAGTCCGCCCCGCCCTCGGCTTCGCTCTCGGCTTCGTTCTCGGCTTCGCTCCCCGGCTCGGTCCCGGTCTCTGTCCCGCTCTCGGCCTCGGCGCCAGCCGCCAGCTGCCGCTGCTGCTCCGCGAGCTCGTGCTGCTTGCGGATGAGTTCGGCCGCCAGCTCGGTCAACCCCTCCATCTGCTGCTCGCGCTCCAGATCCCGCAGCAGCCCGCGCGCGGCTTCCATGCGGCGCAGCAGGTCGACCTGGTTGCGCTGCAGCTCGTCCATCGCGGTCATCAGCTCGCGCGGCGTCATCTCGGCGAGCGCCTCGCGCATGCGTTCGAGCGCCTCGCGCAGGCCTTCGTTGCGCGGCTGCGACAGCAGTTCGGCGAGACGGTCCATGCGGTCCATGAGCTGCGGCGTGATCAGACGCTGGTCACCCAGCGCCTCGAGATCCTGCCGCATGGTCTCCGCCAGGCGCGCGAGCTCGGCCTGCAGATCCTGCTGGCGCTGGATGGTCGCCTGCAGGAGCTGGCGGCGATCCCATTGCGGCACGGGATGCCGCAGCAGCTCGCGGCGCAACCGCTCCAGCTCGTCGCTCAGGGACGTGGACTTGCGCAGCATGTCGGCGAAGTCTTCGCGGCTGGCCGCCTGGGACTCCTCACGGGCGCGCAGCTGCTCGAGGCTCGAGGGCACGCGCAGGCGCAGGATCGCCGAACGCCCCACGCCCGGCGGCCCCGGCTCGCGATTGTCGAGCGCCTCGACCCGCAGTTCGACGACATCGCCCGGCACGAGCGCCAGGCCGCCGGGCTCGAGGGTCAGATCCACGAGCACGGCGGCGGGATCGGCGGGCCGCGCCGACAGCGCCAGCGGGAGCCGGCCGAGGTGCGTGGCGATCTCGCGCCGGCCGCCGTGGGGCGCGCCCGCCGCGTCGAGCAACGCGATGCGCTGCCAGCCGCCGTCGTCATCGGGCTCCCGCTCGGCCGCCGCCCCCTGGCCGCGGCGCGACGCGCCGCGATCCCAGCCGCGGCGCAACAGCAGATCGACGGCGACCAGGCCGTAGTCGTCCTGCGCGGCCGCCTGCAGCTCGAGGCTCGCCGTCAGCGGCAACTGATCGCCGCCGCCGAGGCGCTGCAAGCTCGCGCTCGGCACGCGATCGACGATGACGGCGACGTCGTACTCCAGCTCGCTGCGACCGACCAGACCGAACGTGTCTCGCAGGACCGGTCGCAGGCGCAGATGCTCGGTCACCGTCCAGGCGCCCTGGAGCGCATCGGCGCGCACGGCGAGCGCGAGGGTGTCGCCCGCGCCGGTGGCGAGCGCGGCCGCGGCGAGCGGGTGGTTCGCGCGGCCGTTGAGCTCGAGCCGGCTGCCGTGGGGCACCTCGAGGTAGGCGGGCATTCGCGCGAGGTCCTGCGCCGGCAGTCCCGTGTAGGCGGGGGGAGCGATGCGGGCGGCGAGGTCCAACAACAGCGGCGGGTGCATGACCAGGAGCGCGCGCTCGTCCGAGACGCGCTGGCCGCGGCGGAACCGGTAGACCAGGTCCTCCGTCACGTCGCGCAGGGACGCCTCCCAGCGCTCGTACGGCGCGCCCGCACCAAGGCCGTCAGCCGCCGCCACCACCGGCAGCGCCACCTGACGGCGCCAAAGGCCCGAACCGGCCCGCACCTCGCAATGGACGGGCTCGCTGCCGCCGTGCAGGTCGAGCGCGGCCACCACGACATCCTCGCCCGCGACGAGCTGACGCGGGCCCGGCGCCAGACGGAGGCTGCCCGGCGCCACGGCGTCGGCGTCCCGCCAGGGGTGCCGCACGGCCTGCCAGCCGCGCTGCAGGATCTCCGGCCGGGCGAGGTCCAGCCAGGCTCCGGCCGCCAGCACGACGACGAGCAGCCCGAACATGGTCGCCGGACGCCACACGGGCACCAGCCGCGGCAGATCGAGGTCGTCGAGCAACCGCGCGCCACGCGCCAGCAGGCGATCGACCAGCGCCCGGCGCACGGGCGTGTCGGCGCGCCAGCGCTCGGGACGGCGCAGCGCTTCCTCGGCGGCGGCCAGGGTATCGGCGAGGCCGCCGGCGCGGTCGCAGTGGCGGGCCAGCGCCGTGCGCGTACGCAGGAGCCGCCAGGCGCGGCGCAGCGCCGGCAGCACGACCGCGACAGCCAGCGCCCCGCCGCTGAGCAGCAGCCCCCAGCGCAACCAGCGCGGCGGCGCGAACCACCCCAGGACGACCAGCCACACGAGCAGCGCCAGGCCGCCGACCGCCAGCGCGGCCACCAGGCCGTGCACGAGCCAGCGGCCGCGGGCGGCGCGCTGCACGCGGCGGAAGCGTTCGTCGCATCGTTGCTGCAGTTCGCGGTCCATGCGCCTCGTTCGCGTTACGGGGTCCGTCGCCCGGTTCGTCTCAAGGATGCGTCAGGGCGTACATCAGGATGTTGCAGGCCATGCGGATCGCCGCCTCGCGGACCTCCGGCGGATTGCCGTGCACCTCGGGGTCTTCGAGACCGTCGCCGATGTCGCTGGACCAGCTGTAGTAGATAACAAGCCGACCGCCCCGCTGGATCCCGAAACCTTGCGCCGGATGTCCGTCGTGCACGTGGATCTTGGGCAGGCCGGGCAGCTCGTAGAAGGCGGAGTAGATGGGATGCTCGCTGCCGATCGGCAGCAGCTCGAGCTCGGGATATAGCCGCGCCACGAGCTCGCGGAACGACGCGTCCAGCCCGTAGTTGTCGTCGGCGTAGAGAAAGCCGCCCGCTTCGAGGTAGCGGCGCAGCTCGTCGACCTCGGCGTCGCTCAGGCCGATCCGGCCGTGCCCCGAGACGTAGAGCAGCGGATAGCGGTAGAGGTCTTCGCTGTCGAGGGTGACGACCGCTTCGGTCGCGGCCGTGGGGATGCCGGTGCGCGCCTGGAATTCCCGCAGCCAGTTGGGCAGGCTGCTGGGATCGCAGTACCAGTCGCCGCCGCCGCCGTAACGCAGGCGGGCCAGCCGCACCTCGGGCTCCTCGCCGCCGCCCGGCAGCTGGGCGCTCGCCGGCCGGGCGCCGAGCGCCGGGGCCAGCATGACCAGCGCGATCAGCAGCCTGCCGCCGGGCTGCAGCCGGCGGATCGATGCCGGAAACGATCGCATGCGTTCTCTCACGGATCCGTTGCGGTGCCCCGGGGCTCGGCCGCAGTGTCCACCCGGTCGGCCCGCGGCAGCACGACCGCCACCTCCGTACCGGGGCCATCGTCCCGGTTGGCGAGGCTGATGCCGCCGCCCATCATGTTCAGCAGGTTGCGGCAGATGGCCAGCCCCAGACCGGTGCCTTTGCTCTTCGTGGAAAAATAGGGGTCAAAAAGTCGGCTGGCCACCTCGGGCGTCAATCCGCTGCCGTTGTCGCGCCACAGCAGGGTGACCGCCTGCGGCGCGACCCGCCAGGCGACGTCGACCGTGAGATCGCCCGGCGCGGCCACGGCGTCCAGGCTGTTCTGCATGAGGTTGCCGAGGATCTTGATCAGCGACTCGCGGTGGCCCAGGACCGGCGGCACGCCCTGACCGTCGATCCGCACGCGCAGCGGCGCCGTCGCGGCGATCCCTCCCCGATAGCCGGCGACGACCTCGCCGACCAGGCCGGGCAGGTCGACTGCGGCGCACGCGAGCTTGCCCGGTCGTCCCAGCAGCATGAATTCGCCTGCGATCGAGCGCAGCAGCTCGACCTGTTCGACGATCCTCTGGACGGCGTCGGCGACGATCTCGTCCAGCTGTGGATGGCGGTCCTGGTAGGCTTGCAACAGCAGCTGCGCCGACAATTGGATGGGCGTCAGGGGATTCTTGATCTCGTGGGCGACCTGGCGCGCCAGCTCGGCGTTGAGCGCCGACTTCTTGGCGGCGAGGAAGTCGGTGAGGTCCTCGCACACGAGCAACTCGTGCGGCGAGGCGTCGCCCAGCTCGAGCGGCGCCAGCCCCACGCGCAGCGTACGCTCCCCGTCGCCGCTGGTCAGAGCGCCGCCGTCGGGCGCCAGCTGCCCTCGCACGTCCGAACGCAAACGGAGCGCCCAATCGGCGGGGTCGTGGGCCGCCGGCAGTTCCGGATAGAAGCGCGCCAGGATCGTCGCCGCGGCCGGATTCCAGGCCGCCAGCCGGCCGCCCGCATCCCAGACCACGACGCCGACCGGCACCTGGTCGAGCACGGCTTGCAGGAACCGCTCCCGGTCCGCCAGGACGGCCTGGGCCTCGCGCAGGCGATCGCGCATCGTCGCGAAGCCGCCGGCCAGCCGGCCCACCTCGTCGGCGCCCGCCGGCGGCAGGGGCGCGCCGTAGTCGCCGGCGGCCAGCTGATGGGTCGCGCCCAGCAGCACGCGCAGCGGTTCGAAGATGTTCCAGGTCAGCACCATCGCCAGGCCGAAGGCCGCCAGCAGGAGCAGCGTGATGAGGCCGGCCAGGAAGAGCGCCATGTAGCGCCGCTGCGCCATGTAGTCCCGTTCGCGCGCCGGGAATTCGACCGCCAGGATCGCCGGCAACGCGCGGCGCTGCAGACCTTCGGGCGCGGTCAGCGTGAGCGCCGGCAGCGCCAGCCCGCCGGTGAAGGCCAGCCCGCCCGGCCAGGCCCGCAGCCCGGGTTGGCTGGGCCGGCGGTGGAACGACTCCATGAGCTGCGGCGGCGCGAGCAGCGGGTTCTCGCCGCTGAGGATGCGTCCCGGATGGCTCGCCTCGACGACCTCGCCGTCCAGGCGCAGGGTGATCTCCCCGCCGATGACCTCGGCCAGCGCGGGCAGCAGGTGATGGTCCACCCGCTGGCGATAGAACAGGTTGCCGGTCGTGTGGGGCGGCTCGAGGATGCCGGTCAGGTCCTGCGGGATGAGCACGCCCAGGTAGAGCCCCTCCGGCTGCGCCATGACCACCAAGGGGCTCTCGCGCGCCGCCGCCAGCAGGAGCTGCGCCTGCGCCGCGTCGAGATCGCTCAGGGTCTCGTCGAGCAGCAGCTCGCCGTCCGGTCCGAAGACCATGCTCTGGCGCATGGTCTGCGGGCCGAGCGGGCGCTCGGCCGCCAGCCTGCCCGCCAGCAGTTCATCGAGGTACTCGCTGCCGGCCAGGGCCCGCGCCTGCTCGGTCAACAGGCCGTGCAGCTGGCCCACCGCCGTGATCAGCCCGTCACGGGCGCGCTGGCGGGCCTCGCGGTCGATGCGCTGGAACGTCTGCCGATCGGCGAGGCTGCCGGCCACCAGCAGCAGGACGACGCCGATCGCGAGGTAGCCGAGCAGGAAGCGGCCCTGGAAGCCCGGCTGCCAGCGGCGGCGGCGGCGCACGACCGCGCTCGCCACGACGCAGCCGCCGAGCAGCAGCACGTCCAGCAACAGGAGGCGTCCGACGTCGAGCAGGGTGTCCACGACGCTCGGGCGCTGCAGGCCGATGAGAAAACCCGCCGCAGCGCCGTCCTCGCCGTCCGCGGGTAGCGGCGCCCAGCGGCAGAGCCACCGGCTGCCGTCCACGTCGACGACGGCCCAGGCGACCTGCCCGGCGCGCAAGGCGGCGATGCGGCGCTCCGCGTCCGCGTCCGGCAGCTCGGCGAAACCCGCGTCCAACCAGCCGCTGTCATCGCCCAGCAGAAGGAGCAACGGACGCTCGACCTCGACGCGCGGGCGATAGCCGCCAGCGCGCGGGCCTTCCCACTCGGGCCGCCCCCCGGCGACGGTCGCGACGCGCCAAGATTGCACGGGCAACTCCAGCCGCAGCCAGCCGCGCTCGGAGGCGCGCGGAATCTCGCCGCGCAGGATCCTCTCGCGCCCCGTCGGGTAGCGCCGCGTTTCGCTCTGCACGAACACCGCGTTGCCGGCGGCCGCGGAGCGGTCGCCGCCGGCGAGATCGCGCCAGGGGTCGGCCGCGACGACCTCGTACTGGGTGTCGCGAAGGAACCCGGTGGCGAAATGCGACGTGCGGAATCCGTCCTCGTCGAACACCTCCACCAGCGCCGGCAGGCCGAGGTCGCGCACGGCGGAACTCTGCCAGAGCCGGTAGGCGGGCAGACTGCGGCGCAAGGGACCGCTGCCGCCTCCGGCCGCCGCGGGATCCTGCCCGCCGGCATCCTGCATCGCCATCTCGCTGAGCACGTCCTCGAGCAGGAAACCGATCCAGTCGTCCTGCGGCTGGACGATCTGTTCGGCCTTGCGCGCCAGCCAGTCCCGTTCGGACTGGCTGTACGCGTGCGAGAGGGCGGCGTAGTTGAACAGCACGACCAGCAGGAAACCTGCGGCGAGCCAGTACGGCCGGGCCGCCGAACGCAGTCCCGCCGGCAGCCCGCCGGCCAGTCGCACCGCCAGGAGCAGCAGCACGAGGGCCGCGCTCAGCGAGAACAGGAGGATGACCGCGTGCAACGCCCAGAACGTCCAGGCGTCGAGCGGGACCTGCTCGCCGATCAGGCGCGCGTTGGAATTGGCCGCCAGCTCCTGCCACAGTCGCCACAGCCCGCGCAGCAGCCAGACCGTCGCCGGCAGCCAGAACACCAGGAGCCAGAGCCGGCGCGGCGCAGCGGCCGTCGCCTGCTGCGGCCGCCAGCTCCGCCAGACCCAGAACGCCGTGCCGGCGGCCAGCATAGCGCTCAAGACGGCGTCCGCTCCCGAAGCCAGCCAGCCGCGGCCGAACGTGGTGGCGAAGTACGCGGGGTCGAGCAGACTGGCCGCCTGCCGCGGCGCCGCCGGCAACTGGCTGGCCGGCAGCAGCAGAGCCAGGCCGCGGACGAGGTCGGTCTGCACCCAGATCCAGCGGACCAGCCAGGCGGCGGGCCAGAATCCGGCCGCCGCGCCCATCGCGCCGGACCAGGCCAGGACGATGGCGCCCAGCAGGAAATTGCGCGCGAGATCGCGCCGCGCGACGCGACGGTCGTCCTGCATCGCGCGCGGCGGAACCTGCGCGCTGAAGCGCAGCCGCGGCGCGACGCCGAAGCCGTCGGCCGGTCCCAGGACGAGATCCTCGACCACCCGCAGACCGCGCGCGGCGTCGCCCCAGCTGCGGCGCCCGTGGGGCCGCGCGTCGCGCACCACCTGGCGCTGGATCGCCGCCTCGCTCTGCAGTGCGGCCGGCCGTTGTTCGACGCGCGCCAGGCGCAGCTGGCATTCCAGCCGCAGGGGCGCGGCGTCCGGCGCCTCCGCCAGTTCCCGCAGCACCCACCAGCGATCGTCGTGGAAGAGGCGGCGCGGCTCGGCCGTGTCCGCTTCGGCGATCGGCACCACCGGCCCCGCCCAGCCCAGGCGCTGTCCGTCACGCCACAGGACCACGCCCAGGCTGTCGTCGACGCCCGCGCCGTGCGCGGCCGCCCATTCGCGCACCCAGGCGGCGCAGAGGCGGAACGGATCATCCCCTTGCCCCTGCGGATCGGCGAGCGCGGCCAGGGACCGCGTCGCGAATTCGGGCAGGCCCGTCAGGCGGGCCTCGGCCTGGGCGACGACGATGTCCAGCTCCTGGCGGGCGCGCTCCTCCTGCAAGCGCACCCAGGTCGCATCGTCGGCCGAACGCCCCAGCAGCGGCCCGGCCACGAGCGCCGCGTAGGCTCCGCAGAGACCGGCCAGCAGGGCCCAGAGCCAGCGCCGCGCCTCCGGCCGGATCGCCGCCGCGGCGGCGAGGAAGGCGCCGCCGAGGGCGGCGCCGAGCAGGATGTAGGTCCCCAGGTTGACGCCGGTCTGCGGACGGACGCCGATCGCCACGAGCGCCAGGATGGTCGCGGCGGCGGCCGTCCGGTGCGGGCGGAAACGATAGCGCCCCATCAGGCCGGGTCCTTTCGCGAGGTCAACCGCCGCGCAGGGCCGTGATCTCGGACACCCGCCATTGGCCCTCGGCGCGGACCACGGTAAAGAGCAGGCGATGGCTGCCGGCGCGCCCGCTATCCGAGCGTTCCCAGTGCCAGACCGCGACCGCGTGCAGGCGATCCGGACCCGTCATCTGCTGCCTGATGAAGCTGAAACGCAGCGTGCGCCGCAGCTGGAAGAGGTTCTTGAAGTAGTAGTGGGCCTGCGCGGGCGTCATGACGCTGGTGCGGTCGACCTGCGGACCGAGGCTGACGACGATCCCATCAGGGTGGATGAGCGCCACGAGGTCCTCGTGGTCGCCGCTCGTGAAGGCCAGGCTCAGGCGGCTGAGTATGGGCGCGACGTCGGCCGGCACGTCATCGGCCGCGATGACGACCCTGGCCGCGGCGGACCCCGTCGCGAGCGACACCAGGAGCGCCGCGAGCGCCGTCGCCAGGCCGTGGATGCTGCGTGCTCGCGCTTGCGGCTGCGTGCGAACCATGTCCCCTGCCTCGACCTCGCCGGCGGGGCGCACCCCCGCGTTGCGCCCCCGGGTGGATGTCGCAATCGCCATGCCAGGGGCGGCCGCGATCCATTGTACCGCAGGCCCGCGCCGCAAGCCAGTCCGGTGTCCGCCGGCGGCCGCAAAACGACCTCCGCCGGAGACAGCCCGCCTGCCCGACGCCAGCGCCACCACGACCGGCCCACGCGCGCGAACGCCCCCGGTCTTGCGGACCGGGGGCGGCGCTCAGGACCGGGCGAACCGCTCACAAGGCGGTGGCGGCGCGCTTCTTGTCGGCGATGAAGTGCTCGTACCAGAAGACCAGGATCGGACTGGCGATGAACATCGACGAATAGGTGCCGATGACGACCCCGAAGGTCAGGGCGAAGGCGAAATCGTGGATCACCGGTCCGCCGACCAGGTAGAGCGTCAGGGCCACGCAGAACGTGGTCACCGAGGTCAGGAAGGTGCGGCTCAGGCACTCGTTGATCGAGCGGTTGATCACCTCGCTGTAGCTCTCCTTGCGGCGCAGCCGCATGTTCTCGCGGATGCGGTCGAAGATCACGATGGTGTCGTTCAGCGAGTAGCCGATGATCGTCAGGAACGCGGCGATGACCGAGAGCGAGATCTCCAGGTCCAGCAAGGAGAAGATGCCGAGCGTCAGGGTCACATCGTGCACCAGCGCCAGGATCGCCGCGACGCCGTAACGGAAGACGAAGCGGAACGAGATGTAGATGACGATCAGCAGCAGCGACAGGCCGACGGCGCTGGTGGCGGCGGCGCGCAGTTCGCCGCCGACCTTCGGACCCACCGTCTCTTCGCGCCGCATCTCGATCTCGTAATCCGGCATCTGCTCGCGCAGGGTGTCCAGCATCATCTGGCTGGCGTCCAGCACTCCCGCCTCCAGGCGCGGGAACGTGATGAGGAACTCGTCCTCGGCGCCGAACTCCTGCACCTGCGCGCCGGCGAAGCCGGATCCCTCGAGCACCCCGCGCAGCTGGCCGATCTCCGGCACCGGCGCGAAGCGCACCTGCAGGATCGAGCCGCCGGTGAAATCGATGCTCAGGCGCGGCCCGCCGTGCAGGATCAGCGAGACGATCGTGATCACGAAGAGGACGGCCGAGATCGCGAAGACCGGCCGCATCGCCCCCACGAAATTGATCTTGGGATCGCGAAAGAACTCCATGGTCGGTTACAGCCTTTCCGCGCTCAGACGCTGACCTTGCGTTGACCCTGCTTGCGGGTCATGTATTCCATGATCACCCGGGTCAGGACCAGGGCGGTGAACATGCTCGTGACGATGCCGATCGACAGGGTCACGGCGAACCCCTGCACCGGGCCCGTGCCCACGTTCCATAGCACGAGCCCCACGATGAGCGTCGTGATGTTGGCGTCGACGATCGCGCTCGTGGCGTTCTGATAGCCCGACTGCACCGCGGCGCGCACGGTCTTGGCCTTGCGCAGCTCCTCGCGGATGCGCTCGTTGATCAGCACGTTCGCGTCGACGGCCATGCCCACCGTCAGGATGATGCCCGCGATGCCGGGCAGCGTGAGCACCAGGCCGAACTGGGCGAGCACGCCCATGAGGATCGCGATGTTGCTGATCAACGCGAAGTTCGTGATCAGCCCCGAGATGCCGTAGTAGATCAGGATGAAGAGCATGACGAGCAACGAGCCGTAGACGGCGGCGCGCACGCCCTGGCGGATCGAATCGGAGCCGAGGCTGGGGCCGACGGTGCGCTCCTCGGCGATGGTCACGTCGGCCGGCAGGGCGCCGGCGCGCAGCAGCAAGGCCAGATCGAAGGCCTCGCTGCTGGAGAACGTGCCCTCGATGACCCCCGAGCCGCCGGGAATGCGGCTGTTGATGCGCGGCGCGCTCTTGACGCGGCCGTCGAGCGAGATGGCGAGAAAGCCGCCGACGTTGTCCCCGGTCAATTTCGCGAGCTGGCGGGCTCCCATGCGGTCCATCTCGAAGGCGACGATCCAGTTGCCCGGCCGCTGGTTGTCGGGGCGCTCGCGCGCCATGGTCAGCCGATCACCGGTCAGCGAGGCCGTCGTCTCGAGCGGATAGAGGAAACGCGCCAGCGTGCCGTCCTGCATGAGTTCGCGGTCCATGCTGAACTGGAACTCGATGTCGCGGCCCGCGAGCCTGGCCTCGGGCGCCGCGAGCATGCGCTGCAGCTCGGGCACGTCCTTCTCCAGGACGATGAAGTACGGCCAGGACGTCGGGATGAGCCGGCTGCTGAACGGATGCTGTTTGCGCAGCGCCTCCCGCTCGTCGACCGTGCCGTCCGCGAGCGGCTCGAGGGCCTCCAGGTCGGCGAAGGGATCGTCGAGCGTGTCGGCCTCGGCGCCGGCCAGCGTCTCGTCCGGCGACGCGGACTCCCGTGCGGCGACGTCCGTTTCGGACTCGACGCCGGCGGCCGCCGCATCGGCCAGCCGCCGGAACGCGTCGTCGAGGCGGCCGACAACGACCTGGGTGTCCTCCGGCTTCTTGACGAGGCGGAATTCCAGCCGGGCGGTGCTGCCGATGAGGTCCTTCGCGCGCTCGGGGTCCTGCAGGCCCGGCAGCTGGACGATGATGCGGCTCTCGCCCACCGCCTGGATGACCGGCTCGCTGACGCCGAACTGGTCGATGCGGTTCGAGAGGATCTCGCGAACGCGCGCCCGCGCGTCCTGGATCTGCTCGGCACCCATGTCCGTCGTGTCGATCTCCAGCACCAGGTACATGCCGCCCTGCAGGTCGAGTCCGCGGCGGATAGCCTTGGCGTCCGCGGCGTCGATCTTCGTCTTGAGCTCCGGGTCGGCCAAGGCGGCCTGGCGTTGCTCCCCCGAGTACGACGCGGCCTTGAACGTCGGCAACAGCAGGTACACCGAGAACAGGAGGATGACGAGGCAGAGGGCGGCCCTGATCTGCAGGGATCGATTCATAGCGGATCTCCCGGCACCTTTCGGACCGAACCGGCAGCCGGCTCGGGGCAAAAAAAAACAACCCGGCGCGCCGACGCCCGGCCGCGACCGCAGCCGGACCACGCCGAAAAAGCCGGCTGCAATGATAACACACCGCCCGTCGCCGTGCCAGAACGAGCTGAAGGTTGCCGTCAACCGCCGCCTTGGCCCCTGTCGACCTGCAACGCCAGCAGCTCCGAGAGCGTCACGAAGACGACGCCTGCGGCCTGCAGGCGCGGCAGCTCCTGGCTGAGGACCTGCAGCGTGGCCGGGTGCGGATGGCCGATCCCCACGCCGAATCCGGCCGTCCTGGCGCTCTCGACCAGGCTGTGCAGATTACGGCGGATCCGTTCATCGTCCTGGTGGTCGTGATCAAGGAAGATGCGGTTGCGCACCGCCGGCAGCCCGGCCGCGCGGGCGGTCCGGTACGCGACCGACGCGGCGGTCGTCAGGCTGTCCAGGAACAGGAGGTCGCGAGCCTTGAGTTCGGCCATCAGCGCCTGCATGGTCGGCTCGTCGGCCGTGGCGGCGCTGCCCATGTGGTTGTTGACCCCGCGCACGCCGGGCAACGACTGCAGACAGTCGTCCAGCAGAGCCCCGATGCTCTCGCCGGACATGCCGATCAGGACCGCGCGCGATCCCGGATCGACCGCCGGATAGCCGTCCGGCTGCATCGGCAGGTGCAGCAGGATCTCGCGGCGGCGCTGCGGCGAACGTGAGGGATCCGGACCTATGCCCAGCGTGACGGGACAGCCGGCGGCGAGCCGCTCGGCGACAGCCGATTCGTGCCGCCCGCCGTCGCCGATGCCCGGTGGCAGGACGAGCTCGGTCGCTTCCAGGGCGAAGCGCCGCGAGTACGCCAGCCCCGGCAGCACCGAGAGGGTCAGCGGCGCGTCGAGGCTCAAGAACCCGCCGCTGGTCCCGTCTTGACGGTAGCCCAGGTCGTCGATGACCAGAGCGACCACCGGCCCGGAAGCCTGCGCCCGGAGTTGGCGCCAGGCGTTGGTCTGCGGATCCTGTCCCCAGCGGACCTCCGGACGCGCCGTCGCCCGGTTGTACAGGACCAGGGTGTGCGTCGCGCGCCCGGACCGGCCGACATCCAGCCGCAGCAGGTCGCGGCCATGGGCGGGTCGTCGCGCGTCGCGCGCGCCCGCGCGTCGCGCGAGGCGCTCTCCCCACAGCACCTCGCCGCCGGCTGCCTGCAGTTCGACGGCCACGCGCCGCTGCACCTCCCACCACGTCGACCCATCGTCGACCGGCACGACCGCGCAGCGGATCGCGCCGGCGGGCCCCGTGCCGTCCACCGGCCACGCCTGCGCGTCGGCCGCCACGAGGGCGGCCGCCAGATCGGGCAGCGCCGCGCCGAGGGCCAGCTCGACTGCGGCCTGGACGTCGCCGTAGCTCTCGGTGGTCATAGACGGCGGCCGCGCGGTCCGCTCGCGGCCGGTGCGGAGCCAGAGCAGCGCGCAGATCGCCGCCAGGGCGGCGAGGCCCGCCCAGAAGACGAAGCGCCGGCGGCGGGATGATGCCCTGCGCGGGCGGCGAACGGTGGCCAGGGGATCCCTCCCACACACGGGCTCGCGTCGGTCCGGCGAGGCGGCGCCGCGCCGCGTCGCCCGCCGGCGAACTACGAACCGCCGAACGTGTAGTCCTCCATGCCGAGATACCGGAAGCAGGTCTCGCCGTCGGCCGTCTCGGTCTTGACGTAGAAGCGGACGGGGCCCTGGACCCGGAAACGCAGGTTCTGGCCAGCCACGTAGAAGTTGAAATCGACCAGGTAGTCCCGGTAGAGGCTGTTGGGATGGCCGCCGAAGTTCTCGTCGTTCGGATCGGTGCTCTGCCAGACGCCCTGCGGATCGAGCCGGTCGATCGTGATGTTGCTGATCGAGATGCCATCGGTGCCCGCCAGACCGGTGAACATCTTGTAGGTGCGGTTGATCTCTTCGTCGTAGCCATAGGTCTCGGTGCGATCCTCGGTGACGAAGATGAAGTCCCGGCTGAGGATCTCGCGGTACGCGTCGATGTTGCGCGCGGTGTACACCGTGCGGAAGACCTGCATGAGTCCGTCGGCGGTCTCCGGACAGGTATCGATCGGCGGCGGCGGCGGCGGCGGGTTGTCGTCCTTCGGCGGCGAGAAGATGCAGCCTGATGTCAGGCAGCCGATCAACGCCAACAGGACCAGCGAGCGGATGAGCATGGACGTCCTCCTCGAGTCGGACCCGCACGGGGCCGGCGCCACGGACCGCCGAACGGTCCTCGACACCAAAACAGCGCTATTCTGCAACACGTTAGCCTGGTATCGCGCCGTCCTCCCGACCCGTAGGATGTCGCTCGCGTTATCGACCCCGTCCATCATGATAGCAAAAAATACGCCCCCGGCGCTAGCCCCAAATCGATCACCGCCGCCTCGCCGACGCCAACCCTCGCTTTCCGAACAGGTTAGGAACCGAACGCGCCGCGCAGACGCCCCATGGTCTCGAGGGTAGCGCCCGAGACCGGGTCCTCCTCCCCTTGCTGATCTCGCCAGTAGGAGAGGTAGTAGTAGCTGCCCTCCAGGGTAAATTGCAAGACCGCCGAGGCGCGGTAGCGGGTCTGCGATCCGGTCTGGCTGTCGGTGATGGTCAACAGGTAGATGATCTCCCATTCTGCCAGGCCGCCGGCGCCATCGGGCGTATTGATGTCCGTGTCGCGCAGGTTGGCCTGGATCTGGACCCCGCTCGCGAACCAGCTGCTGATGAAATTCATCTCCTGGCTCTTGCCCCACTGCGACCAATCGATGCCGGGATAGGCCTGGACAGTCTCGCTGTCCGGCTCGTAGACGAAATCCTGCGACAGGGCGGTGTCCCAGCCGCCGGCATCCCGGTTGACGAGCGCCAGGCGGCAGTTCTCCCAGACGTTGGCGGCGTTCGAGCGCGGCAGGTAGTCGATGGCCTGCGTGGTCGGCGGCTCGGGATCGCGCACGTCGAAGATGCAGCCGCCGAGCAGCGGCACCAGCGCCACGCAGAGCAAGGCGGCGCGCCGGCGCGGGTGGCGGCGGCGATCGCGGCGGCGGACTCCGCTCATGGACCGGTCCTCCTTCAGAAAGACCATTTCAAGCTCACGTCGGCCTGCCAGTAATCCTTGCTGGTATCCGTCACGTTCGGACCGTAGGCCAGGTAGCGCCGGACGCTCGCGTCGACATGCAAGGGGTTGGCCTGCGGGCCCCAGCGGCGATTGAACACGGCGCCGATCCAGAGTTCCCCGCTGTAGCGTTCGGTGGTCGTCGACGACGTCGGGCCGAAACGCTCCACGGTGTCGCGCGTGCGGTACGTGGCCGTCTGGAACTTCAGGTATTCGCGCGGCGACCAGGAAGCTGCCGTCCATGAAAAGCCCAGCTCGACGCGGCTGATGGTCTGATCCTGATCGCGGCGGTAGTACCTGTTGCCGGCGGCGTCGCGCACCGTGCGGGTGCCGTTGTAACGCTCGTTGTGGTCGTGCTTGATCGTCACCTCGAGGCGGTCGTTCGGCGTCATCTTGAGGCTCGTCGCCAGACTGCCGCGCTTGTTGAAGCTGTCGTTCTTGTTGACCGTCGGCAGATCCGCATAGTCGAAATCCTGGAACTGGATGTACATGCGGAAGGTCTGCGCCAGTTCGAGCCGCGGGTTGAAAAAATAGCGGTACCCGGGAGCCACCTCGAAGGTCCGTTTGCGATCGTTGTTGGCGGAGCGGGAGGCCCGGATGCTCACGTCGTGGATCGATTGGTATTCCGCCACCAGCATCGCCCGGAAACGTTGGCGCCAGAACGCCTCGAGCCGCAGGCGACCTTCCTCGGTCAGACGATCGCGGTCGTTCTCGTTGAAGATGTTCTGGGCGATGTCCTGGGCCAGTTCGGTGCGGTAGCGGCCGCTGATCGTCGTGTGCTGGAAGAGACGGCGCTGCCAATCCAGGCTCACATCGCGCCGCTTGCGATACTGGCGGCCGCGGAAGGCCGTGGCGTCGGCGAACCGCTGGTCGTCCCAGTTCCATTCGTAGATGTAGCCGATGGCGAACGAGTCCCGGCCCACCGGGACGATGAACTGCAGATCCATGGCCTCGTTGCTGCGTTCGCGGCGCCCGACCAGGCTGCGCGCATACTGCTGCCTGTCGACGCTGCGCCGCAGCCGGGCCGAGGCCTGGTAGCGCCCGCGCTTGATCGTGTTGTCCCAGTTCAGGCTGAGCGCGTCCTGCTCCTCCAGCTCCTGCACGATCTTGCTGACGCCCTCCGGCAGGTTCGTCGTGTCGATGAGACCGTTGCTGTTGCGGCGGAAATCGAGGTACCGCTTGTCGAAGCTCGCGCGCGTGATCGTGAACTGCCCCTGCAGGGGAGGACGGTTGTAGTAGGCTCCCGCGCCGAGGCTGTCGCCGGTGGCGGACGAGGGACTCACGAAATCCGCCAGGTTGCTCTCGCCGTCGCGGCTGATCCGGTACAGGCGCGTGGCCAGGTTCAGTCCTTCGGCCACCGCCACGCCGCTGCGCACGGCGCCGGACAGCTCCCCTTCCTGGAAGTCGTTGCGCTGCTGCTGGTTGATCGCTTTCTGGTCATTGAAGAACCAGTCGGCTTGCAGGTTGTGGCGCACGGGTCCCGTCATCGCCTCGGACTTGCTCGCCGAGATGCCGGCGCGCCGCATCTCGCGCCGGTTGACGTTCGTGTTGCCGGCGGCGTTGGTCGTCAGGTCCTCGGACCAGTTCGTACCGGCTTGCATGCTCAGCCGGAACGGCAGCAGATAGCCGCTCTCGTAGTTGCCCCGGGCGCTGCGCGACTCGGTGGTCTTGATCTGGCGCCGAAAACTGTCGTAGCTCCAGGCGAGGTTGTCGCTGAAGACGCCGCCGCCGGCGACTCTGACCGAATTGGTCAAGCCGCCCTTGTAGTTCACCTTGGTCACCGTCGCCTGGACGCCGCCGTCGACCGTGTTGCTGAGATCGTAGAAGATGCTCGGCGCCGGGCCCGGACGGATCTCGATCTGTTCCTGCAGCGCCTCGAGCGAATCGCGCAGGGCCGCCTGCACCGCGATGATCTCTTCGACATCGTAGCCGTCGGCCGCCATGCTGTCGGCCACGGCGGCCAGGCGCTCCTCGATCTCGATCTCCGTCAGCTGCAGGTCCCGCGCGCCGCGGGCGAGGTCCGCCAGCGAGGACGCGGGCGCCGTGACCGTGTCGGGCGCGGCGGCGGAGGTATCCGGAGGCGCGGTGGCAGGCGCCGACGCCAACGCCCGACCACCGGTGGCGACAGCCAGCCAGATGGCGGCTCCGAGCCCGGCCCAGCGCAGGCTGCGGCCAGCTGGCGCCCTCATACCAGCCGCCTTGCGGCCAGCTGCCCAGCCAGCAGGCGCCAGGTCGCCGCCGCCAGCTGCTCCGGCCGCTGGCTCGCCTCGCACCCCGCGGCGCGCATCAGATCGGCCAGTTCGGCGTCTTGCAGGCCGAACTGGCGGCGCAGGGCCGTGCCGAGCTGCTTGCGCCGGTGCTGGAACAGCATCTTGACCGTCGCCAGGAAGGCCCGATACTCGGCGGCCGGCCAAGCGGAAGACGGCACGAGGCGGACCACGGCCGATGCCACGTCCGGCTGGGGCCAGAAGACCTCCGCCGGCACCGTGCGCTGGAGCGTGACCTCGAAGAGCGATCCCATGATCACGGCCAGAACCCCGTGGTCGCGCCCGCCTGGCCGCGCGGTGAGCCGATCGGCGACCTCCTTCTGGACCATGAGCACGGCTCCCCGGATCGCGGTCTGCTGCTCGGCCAAGGCGAAGAGGACCTCGCTCGTCAACACGTAAGGCAGGTTGCCGGCGACGACCGGCCGGGGACCGGCCTGCGCGAGCACCGCCGGCCAATCGAGCCTCCCCAGATCGCCCTCCAGCAGCGCAAACCCCGACCGCGCCGCGAATTCTTCCCGCAAGAGTGCGCAGAGGCGGCGGTCGACCTCCAGCGCCGTCACGTGCTCGCAGAGATCCAAGAGGGGCAGGGTCAGAGCGCCACCGCCGGCCCCGAGCTCCAGGACGCGCGGGCCGAGAGCGGACACGTCCGCGGCGATGGCGCGGGCCAGGTTGCCGTCGACCAGGAAATGCTGCCCGCGCCGTTTCACGGGCCGGATCTCGTGTCGTCGCAACAGGGCGCGTTGGCTCTCGATCACCGTCACTCCGGATCGACCCGGCGCCTCGGCGCCGGAAAACCGCCGCGAGGCGCGGGCCTCGCCCGGGGCTCTCCCGCACGGGATCGACTGGAAATCCAAGGACATGAGCTTGGCGGCGCGGCGATGTCCTCCTGCGCGGAGAGATTCTCGGTCGCTCATTCTAGCGACCGGTCCGTCGCCGCGTCAAGCGCGCCCGCCGCGCGCCCGAACAAGCGGTGGAAGTTGGCGGTCGTCTGGGCGGCGAGGTCGGCAGGTGCGATGTCCAGCAGCCGCGCCAGCTCGTCGCGCGTGTGGACGAGGTAGGCCGGCTCGTTGCGCCGCCCTCGCCAGGGCACCGGCGGCAACCAGGGCGCGTCGGTTTCCAGCAGGATGTCCCGGGGCGTGACGCCGGCCGCGGCCAGCACCTCCGGCAAGCGGCTGCGCCGGTAGGTCACCGGTCCGCCGATGCCGAGCAAGCAGCCGTGTTCGCGCGCCCAACAGGCGTGCGCGACATCGCCGGCGAAGCTGTGCAGCACCGCGCCGCGGGGAGGCAATCCCACGGCGTCGAGCACGGCCAGCGTCTCGTCGTACGCATCGCGGATATGCAGGACGACCGGCAGGTCGAGATCGACGGCCAGCTCGAGCTGGGCAGCGAAGGCGACGCGCTGCGCCGGCCGCGGCGAGAGATCGCGATAGAAATCGAGCCCGATCTCGCCGATCGCCACGAGCCGGGGCGAGCGGGCCGCCTCGCGCAGCGCAGCCAGGGTGCGGCGGCCGTCGGCCGTCAACTCGCCGCCGGCGTCGGCCAGCGCCGACGCATCATGGGGATGGACGCCGGCGGTGGCCAGGATGCGATCGTTCGCCGCGGCCAGCGCCAGCGCCTCGTGGCTGCTCGCCAGATCGTAGCCGACGCAGAGGAAGCCCTGGACGCCGGCGACTGCGGCCCGCATCAAAACGGCGTGTCGGTCGTGGGCGAATTCCGGACGGTAGAGGTGCACGTGGCTGTCGATCATGCCTCGCGGTCTTTCGCCGGCGGCGCGTTCGGCCGCCGCTTGCGGCCGCGGCGTCGAGGCCGGCTGAGGCGCGGCTCGGTATCCGCGACCGGCGCCTGCCGCGTCCCGTCACCAACGCCGACGCCTTCTTCCGGCGGCGGCGCGCTGGCGAACGAGAGCTCGCCGACCGCGACGTCGACCAATGCGGGATCATCGTCCGCGAGCTGGACCGCCACGACGCCGCGCAGGAGATCGACCTTGCGCACGCGTCCGCTGCGGTCGCCCCAGACCACGAGGCTGCCCAGGCGCGGCATGCGCTGCTGGAGCTCCTTGTACGCGGCGTGCTCGTAGGCCAGACAGCAGCGCAGCCGCCCGCACGGTCCGGACAGCTTCGGGGGGTTGAGCGGCAGCTGCTGGTCTTTCGCCATGCGCAGACCGACGGAGTTGAAATCCGCCAGGAAGGTGGCGCAGCAGAAGCCGCGCCCGCAGATGCCGAGGCCGCCCTTGAGCCGCGCATCGTCGCGGACCCCGATCTGCCGCAGCTCGATGCGCGTGCGGAAGATGCCGGCCAGATCCCGCACCAGGGCGCGGAAATCGACGCGGCCGTCGGCGAGGAAGTAGAACGTCAGCTTGTTGCGATCCCAGCGCCTCTCGACGCCGACGAGCTGCATCGGCAGCCCGTGCTCCGCGATGCGCTGCCGGGCGATGCCCTTCGCGTCGCGCTCCTCGCGGCGCAGCTCCGACAGGCGCGCCACATCGCCGGGCGCCGCCAACGCGAGCACGCCCTGCTGGGCCGCCTCCTGCCACCAGGCCGGCTTGCCGGCCCCGTAATAGACGACCTGACCGAGGTCGCAGCCGCGGTCGGCCTGCACGAGGCAGTAGCGCCCGACCAGCAGTTCGACATCGTTGCGATTGTGGAAGTAGCCCTTGCGCTGACCCTTGAAGCGCACGATGACCAGCGGCTCGTCCACCGGCGGTCCGGCGGCGCCGCCGCGCCCCGGCGCAGGGTCGCCGCCGTCGCCGCGGGCGGACCGCCGCGGGCGCTGGCGGCGTTGCGGGTCACGAGGCTGCGTCATGCTCGTAGAGCTCCTGCAACAGCGCGGCCATGACCAGGCCGAGGTTGAGATTGCCTTCGATCCGCTGCTTCGCCTGGTCCACGCGCACGATGTCCCGCAGCAGGACCGGCGTGCCGCGGGCCGCGGCGGCCTCGCGCACGACACCGGCGGCCTGCGCGAGCCTGGGCAGCCAGGCGGCGCCCTGCTCGCGGCAAGCCACGGTCTCGGCGAGCAGCCAGGCCAGGTGGTCGCAGACCTGCAGCGCCTGCCGGCGCCGGGCGAGCATGTCGAGATTCTGGCCGCCGTCTTCGGCGAGGTCGCCCTGGTGCAGGCGTTCGGCCGCCAGCTGGAGCCGGCCGGCCCGCCCGCGGCAGAGATCGGCGAAGAGGTCCTCGGTCCACCGCCGCAACCGCAGGTGTTCGTCGCTGAGCATGTCCAGCGCTTGGCGCAGATTGCCCGCGGCGCAGCGGACGGCCTCCGCCCGCAAGGGCTCCGCCACGTGCGGCCGCAAGCGAGCGATCGCCGCCAGCGCTTCCGGCTCCTTGTAGGGGGTGAACGTGATCTGCTGGCAGCGCGAGATGATCGTCGGCGGCAGGCCGGCGAGACTGTGGGCGAGCAGCATGATGAGCGACGACGGCGGCGGCTCCTCCAACGTCTTGAGCAAGGCGTTGGCGGCCGCCGGATTGAGCCGATTGGCGTCGGTCACGACCGCGACCTTCCAGCGGCTCTGGAACGTCCGGCGGCGCAGGAACTGCTGCAGGCTGCGCACCGTCAGCGGTCCGGGTTGATCGGGGTCGCCGATCAGGATCTGACAGCTCGCCGCGAAATCCGGCCGGTGGAACGGATCCTCGATCTTCGCCTCGAAGATGCGGCGGACCTGCTCGGCCTTCTGCGGGTCCTCGAGGCTCGCGGGCGCCGGACCGAACCAGCGGATGTCCGGATGCTGGAACGTGACGGCCTTCTGGCAGCTCTCGCAGAGGTCGCCGGGACGGCACGGCCGGGCGCCGCCGCACTGGCCACGACGGGCGACGTCGAGGGCGGTGACTTCCTTGCCGCTGCCTTCAGGGCCGATGAAGAGGAAGGGTTGGCCGACACGGCCGCCGCCGACAAGGCGCAGCAGACGGTCGGCGACGTCGCGGGTGCCGGGATAGACGTGTTCGGGCAAGGCTGTCTCCCGCGATGGGGACCGTCGAGGTCTGTCAACGCGCAGGACGCAGCCACTCTCGCGGATTGCGGGCCTCGCGCCCCTCGCGAACCTCGAAGTAGAGCTCGGGACGACCGTTCTCGCCGGCAGCGCCCATCTCGGCCAGGATCTGGCCTTCGCCCACCTGTTCGCCGCGGCTGGCGAAGATCCGCGCCAGGTTAGCATAGAGCGTGTAGTGGCCGGCCCCGTGGTCAAGGATAACGCAGCGCCCGAACCCCGGCAAATGATCCGCGAACTCGACCTTGCCGGGGGCGACCGCCTGCACCGGAGCGCCAGGAGCCACCGCCAGGCTCAGGCCGTTGTGCATGGTGACCGTGCCGAAACGGGGGTGCACGCTGCGCCCGAAGTCGCGCACGATCGCCCCGGCCGCCGGCCAGGGCAGTTGGCCGCGCCGGTCGACGAAGAGCGCGCCGGACGGCGGGGGCGCTTCACCGCTCGCCTCTTCCCTTTCCCGCCGCGCCTCGAAGCGGGCCAGCATATCCTGCAGCTGGCGAGCCTGGCGTTGCAGGCGCGCCAGCTCGCTCGTCGCCCGATCCTGCTCCTGGGCCAGCTCCCGCAGCAGGCCGCGGCGCTCGGCTTCGAGCAATTCGAGGCGTTCGCGCTCCCGGCGCGCCTCTTCCCTGGCTTCCCAGATTCCGGCGAGCGCGGCCTGCAGTTGCTGCTGCTGCGCCTCGAGCAGCTGTCCCTGACGGCGAGTCTGCTGCACGAGGCTGGCGTCCAGCCGGGCCAGCATGGACTGGAACCGCCAGCGCGCCACCAGGGCGGAGACGCTCTCGGCGGTCAGGATCCGTTGCAGGTCGCGCTGGGGTCCTTGCTTGAAGATCGCCCGCAGGCGTGCCGCCAGATTGCCGCGGCGCAGCTCGTAGATCTCGCGCTGCGTCGCGAGATGCGCCTGCAGGCTGTCCCGTTGCGCGTCGAGGATGAGCTCGCGCTGGTCCAGGCCCGCCAGCAGCTCCTTGACCAATCCGATCTCCCGGGTGACCTGCCGCAACGCGACTTCGGCATCCTCATGCTGGTTGCTGAGCGACGACAGCTCGTCGCGCAGCGCGGCGATCTGCTGGCGCACGTTCTGCAGCTGACGGCTGCTGCCTTCGACCTCGCGGCCGAAAGGAGCCGGCTGGTCGCTCCCGGCGGCCGGCGCCGAGTTCAGCAGGCCGCCGGCGAGCAGCAGGCCGGCCAGCGCCGGGATCGCCGCCGCGCGTCTGCTCATGCGTAGGCCCTGTGGCGCAGGTACTGGCCGATCGCCGCGAGGCTGCCGAGCAGTCCCAGGACGATGCAGAACAGGATGAAACCCGCGATCTGGCCGGGAGCGAAGAAGATCAAGCCCTCCAGGCGCATGGCCAGCAGACGATGACCGATGACCAGCGTGCCCATGGCCAGCGCACCGGCCAGCAACCCGTGCAGCATCCCTTCGAGCAGAAACGGCATGCGGATGAAACCATCGGTCGCGCCGACGAGCATCTGGATCTCGATCGCGCGTCGTGAGGCGGCCATGGTCAGACGCACGGTGTTGCTGATGACGAAGACCGACGCCGCGAGCACGATGAGCGTGACGATCAGGCTGCCCCAGCGGAACAGTTCGCTCCAATTCTCCAGCGCGGCGATCCACGCCTGGCTGAAGACGACGTCCTCGACCTCTGGCCAGCGGCGCAACTCGGCGGCGATCTGCGCGACAGCCGCGGCATGGCGATGGCCGGGCGCCAGCTCGAGGTGGTACGATGCCGGCAACGGATTGTCCGGCAGGGCATCGAGCACGTCGGCGCTCTCGCCCAGTTCCGCGCGGAGTTCGGCCAGCGCCTGCTCCTTGCCGATGAAGGCCGCTTTCTGCACGCCGGGTATGGCCAGGAACGGCGGCTGCAGCGCGCCCTGGCGCGCAGGGTCGAGCCCCTCGACGAGGAAGACCCGCACGTCGACGCCCGCGCGCGCCTGCTCGAGCATGACTCCGAGATTGAGAGCCACCAGGACGAAAAGCGCCAAGACCAGCAGGGCCGAACCCATGATGAGGATCGTGACCCCCGTGGTCAGGCGCCGGCGGGCGAAGCCGGCCACGGCTTCGCGCAACAGATATGCGGATTGCTCCGGTCTAAGCATGGCCGCCGTCCGGTTGATACATGCGATCGGTGAGGCGCGGGGCGCGATCGCGCTCCGGTACCCGGCGCTCCTGATCCGAGACGAGACGCCCGCCGTCGACGACCATCACGCGCTGCCCGAACGTCTTGACGATCTCATGGTCATGCGTCGAGAAGAGCACGCAGGTCCCGCCGTCGTTGATGCGAAAGAGCAGGTCGATGATCTCCTGCGCCGTCACCGGGTCGAGATTGCCTGTCGGTTCGTCGGCCAGCAGGATCTTGGGGCTGTTGACCACGGCCCGGGCGATCGCGACCCGCTGCTGCTCGCCGCCGGACAACTGGTGCGGCAGGCGATCCCGTTTGTCCCAGAGCCCGACCTGGGTCAGCACGCGCATGACGTTCTTCTTGATCGCCGCCCGGGGCACCCCCACGACGAGCTGGGCGAAAGCGACGTTGTCGTGCACGCTGCGGTCCTCCAGGAGGCGGAAATCCTGGAAGACGAAGCCGATCTCGCGGCGCAGGCGTGGAATCTGGCGGCGCCGCACGCGCGTCGAGACGAGTCCGCGCACGATGACCTGGCCCCGGGTCGGAAACTGGTCCATCGTGATCAGCCGCAAGATGCTGCTCTTGCCGGCGCCGCTCGGCCCGGTGATGCAGACGAACTCGCCGTTGCCGATGGAGAACGTGACGTCAGCCAGCGCGATCTGATCGCGATAACGCAGTTCGACGTGGTAGAACGCGATGATGATCCGCGGATCCAGGGGTCCCTTGAGCGCGGACTTGGCGTCGGTCACGGCCCCTCCCCGGCATTCAGTCCTTGATGTCGACGAAGAATCTCTGTTTCAGGTCCGCGATGTACTTCGCGAGCGCGATCTCGATCTTCCGACTCTCCACGAAGCGCCGCAGATCCTCCCGGAGCTCCTCGAACGTGTAGCGATGGCCCTCGACACGATCCAGAACCTGGAAGATGTACCAGCCGGCCGGCGTCTGCACCGGCTCGGTGACCTGGCCGACCCGCGCCGCGGCGAGTGCCTCCCGGAAAGCCCCGGACAGTTCATCGAGCTGGAAGGTGCCGAGCAGGCCGCCGGCGGCGGCCGAGACGGGATCCTCGCTCACCTCGGCGGCGACCAGGCTGAAGGCCTCGCCCGCCAGGATCCTTTCGCGCGCGGCGGCGATGCGCTGCCGGCCGCTCGCGACATCTTCCGGCGTCACCTCCAACGGAAAGAAGATCTGGCTGATGACGCGCGCGCTGTCGCCCTCGATCTGGTCCAGCCGCAGGATGTGCACGCCGCGCGTGCTGACCACGGGCTGACTGACCTCGCCCACCGCGAGCTGCGCGATCGTCTGTTCGAGCACGCGATCGAAGAGATCGCCCGGACGCACGGCGCCGATGCGCCCGCCGCGCCGCGCGTTGGGACCTTCGCTGAAGGCGCGCGCCACCTCGGCGAAGTCCTGCCCCGCCGCGAGCGCCTGCTGTGAGGCGGCTACCTTCTCCTGCACCTCGCGGCGGGCAGTGGTCGAGGGCTGGATGCGGACCAGAATGCTGGCGACCGTCAAACTATCGGGCTCCGCAGGCATTTCATTCAGGTTTTCGAGATAGTAGGCCTCGACTTCATTGGCCATGACCTCGATGCTCGGCCGGATGAACCGCCCGACCACGAGCCGCATATACTGCTGGTTGCGCAGCTGGGAACCGTAACGGAAGCGGAAATCGTCGAGCGTGAGATTCGAAGCGGCCAAGGCCTGCTGCAAGGCCTCCGTCGAACCGTACTGCGCCACGAGCTGGTCGACCCGCTCCTGGACCTTCTTCTCGATCTCTTCGTCTTCGACGACCATGTCGCTCTGTCTGGCCGCCGCGATGATCAGCTTGTTCTCGATGAGGCTGTCCAGCACGCGCCGCCGCAGCTCCGTGGTGACCGGTTCCGGCGGCAGGCCCGAGATCTGCCGGTCCAGTTGATAGAGCTCCAGCGCGAGGTCGAGATCGCTCTGCAGGATCATCTCTTCGTCGACGATGGCGACGATGCGCTCCAGCAGCACCGGATCGCGCGGCGGCGTCGAACCCGCCGCCGGAGCGGACCAGGCGGCCGGCCACAGCGCGAGCGCCAGCAACAATCCGCGTTTCATCGCTACCTCGCTGCGCGATCACCGCCGCGGCGGCGCCTCGGCTTCGGCGTCCGTTCAGGCTCCGAGCGGCTTCTGGGCCGCGGCGGTCAGGGCGTCGACAGCCTCCTGCCAGGACGGCATCTTCTGTAGATGCTCCTCGTAGACGGTGACTCCGAACTCCTGGCTCCACTTGTCCAGGAGCGCGCGCAGAGCGTCGTCCTGCCGCTGCGCCTTGATGATCTGGGAGATGGTATCGCGCACGTCTTCGAGGCCCGGCAGCTCCGGCGGGGTGATGCCGTCGAGGCGGACCACGGCCCAACCCTCGGGCAGTTCGATCGGCTCGCTCACCGCGCCCTCGCCGAGAGCGAAGAGCGTCGTATGCAGCGGCTGGGCGGGATCGGCGGCCAGCGGCCCGACCTTCGCCGACTCCTCGGTCTGGTCGGGATTGATACCGAACCGCTGGACGAGTTCACGCCAAGCCAGCGCGCCGTCCCGCCAGGCCTGCCCGGCCTGCTCGGCCTTGTCGCGATCCTGACAGCGCAGCAGCGTGCCGGTGCGCCGCTCCGGCCGCCGGAACGACTCCCGGTTCTCGTCGTAGTACGACTGAATCTCCTCCGCCGAGACGTACTCCTCGAAGGTGACCAGATCCCGGTGGACCCGCTCGACGAGCATCTCTTCGATCTTGGCGAACGTGTCCTTCTCGACGCGGGGATCCTGCCAATACCCGCGCTGGCGCGCATCGTCGATCATGATGGCGCGCTCGGCGCTGTTGGTCAGCTTGGTCCGCAACGACCCGAGCCCCTCGTGCTTCTTGGGCCGGTCGAACACGCTCTGCCGCTCGAAGAAGGTCTTGTAATCGAGCACGGTGACCGTGATCGGTCCCGCGCTGAGGTCGTAGCTCAAGAGCACCTTGTCGTAGTCGGTCGACGCGACGTCCAGCGGCTTGAGCTGCTCGCGGGGAATCGGCTGCTTGGTCGTCTCGTCGAGAATCTGTTCGCCTTCCGGCAGGCCCGCCAAGACGACGCGCAGGACCTCTTCGTCGAGCATGAAGTTGTGCCTGCGCTTCGCATCGTCGATCAATTCCTGCCGCAGCTGCTGCTCCTTGCGCTTGGCGATGCTCGCCAGGACGCTGGTCTTGATGGTCTCCAGCTCCGGCTTGGAGTCCATGATGACATCCTGGACCCGCACCAGCCACCAGCCGTACTCGGTTTCGATCGGGTCGGAGATGCCGCCCTTTTCCACCGCGAAGACCGGCCGCTGGAAATCATCGCGGAAATGCCCCCAGGCGATCGTCGTCTGCATACGCCGGGTGTCGGGCGCGGGCGCATAGTGGTAGCGCGCGACGGCCTCGGACCACGGCGCGCCGTCCATGACGGCCTGGCGCGCCGCGAGAGCCTCCTCGCGCGTATCGGTGATGAGGTAGTCGCAGAGCCGCTTCTCGCCCAGCCGGGAGTAGTAGTGGTCGAGGTCGGCGTCGGATACGAAGCGGCTCGGATTGCCGATCTGATCCTGCCAGAAATAGATCATGCCGTTGTACTCGGTCAGGTAGTTGCGGGCGCTCTCGATCATCTCGTCCTGCAGATAACCGAGCTGCAACGCCTTGGCCACCATCAGCTCCTTGTCGATGATGATCTCGAGGAAGCGGCGCTTGCCCTCGCTGCCGGCCATGTCCAGGACCTGGCCGTCTTCGCCCCGCGGCAGGTTGACCTGCTTGAGCCGCCCGAGGCGATCCTTGAAGTACTCGGCGGTGACCTGGCGATCGCCGATCTGCGCCAGGACGATCGCGGCATCGTCGCGTTTCTGGCCGCAGCCGATCACCCACGCGGCGACGATCAACGGCAACACGAACACCAGGCAACGCAAGCGTGACCGTTCGAGCATGATCTTCAACTCCTAGGCTTCAAGCCGCAGCTTCTCCAGGGTTTCGAGGACATTGACGGCAGCAGCCAGATGCTGGTCGCCGGGAACAGGGACGTGCAGGCTGAACTGCTCGGAGGCCCGGAAACGCAATCCCTGCAGGGAACTGGCCATCAAACCGCGGATTATAGGCTGAGTCGGCTCCCGTCCGCCAGAAAAAAACAGATCCAGACCCGCCCGACCGGCCCGCAACTCCTCCACGCCATTGCGGCTGGCCAAGATGCGTATCCGATGCACCGCCAACAAATTGTCCGCCACGGCCGGCACCGGTCCGTAGCGGTCGCGGAACTCGTCGCGCAGGGCCTCGGCCTGCCGCGGGTCGCGCAGGCGAGCCAGGCGCCGGTAGAGGTCCATCTTCAGCTGCGGATCCCCCACGTAGTCGTCGGGCAGGTACGCGGCGATGCGCAGGTCGACCTTCACGTCGAGCGGTGCAATACCGCGGCCGTCGCGTAGTTCCGCCACCGTCTCCTCGAGCAGCCGGCAGTAGAGGTCGAAGCCGATGGCCTCCAGATGGCCCGACTGCTCCTGGCCGAGCAGATTGCCGGCGCCGCGGATCTCGAGGTCGCGCATCGCGATGTGGTAGCCCGAGCCCAACGCCTGGAACTCCTCGAGCGCGGCCAGGCGGCGGCGCGCTTCGGCGGTCAAGGCCTCGCCCGGCGGGGTCATGAGGTAGGCGAAGGCGCGCTGGTTGGCGCGGCCGACGCGGCCGCGCAGCTGATAGAGCTGCGCGAGTCCGAAGCGGTCGGCGCGATCGACGATCAGGGTGTTGACGCGCGGCATGTCCAACCCCGATTCGATGATCGTGGTGGTCACCAGCACGTCGAACTCGTGGGCCAGGAACCGGCTCATGATGTCCTCGAGCTGATGCTCCGGCATCTGTCCGTGGGCGAAAGCCACGCGCACCGAAGGCAGCAGCTGCTGCAGGCGGGCCGCCACGCCGGCGATCGTCTCGATCCGGTTGTGCACGAAGAAGACCTGGCCGCCCCGATGCATCTCGCGCAGGACGGCTTCGGTCAGGATCTCGTCGCTGTAGCCGCACAACTCGGTGTGGATCGGCAGCCGGTCGCGCGGCGGCGTGTTGATCAGCGACATGTCGCGCGCGCCCATGAGCGCGAGGTAGAGCGTGCGCGGGATCGGCGTCGCCGTGAGCGTCATGACGTCGACGCTCTTCTTGAGCTCCTTGAGCCGCTCCTTGTGCCGGACGCCGAAGCGGTGCTCCTCGTCGACGATCAACAGGCCCAGGCGCGCGAAACGGACATCGCGCGACAGCAGCCGGTGGGTGCCGATGAGGATGTCCAGGCCGCCCTCGCGGGCGCGGCGGGTCAGCTCGCGCGCCGCCGCAGGCGTCCGGAAGCGGCTCAGGACGCCCAAGGCGACCGGGAAATCGCGCATGCGTTCGGCGAAGGTCTCGCCGTGCTGATGGGCGAGCAGAGTGGTCGGGCAGAGCACGGCGACCTGCCGTCCGGCCATGACCGCCTTGAAGGCCGCGCGCATCGCCACCTCGGTCTTGCCGAAGCCGACATCGCCGCAGACGAGACGGTCCATCGGCCGCGGCCGCTCCATGTCCCCTTTGACGTCGGCGATGGCGGTCAGCTGGTCCGGCGTCGGCTCGTAGACGAAGCTGTCCTCCATCGCGCGCTGCAGCGGCCCGTCGCACGGGAAGGCGAGGCCCGGCATGGCCTCGCGCGCGGCATAGAGCTCGAGCAGATCGGCCGCCATGGCGCGGATGGCCTTGCGCGCCTTCTGCGTCACCCGCAGCCAGTTCGCCGAACCCAGCTTGGCCAGGCTGGGCGCCGCGTCCGAATCGCTCGTGAACCGCTCCACCTGGCCGATGTTGGCCACCGGCACGTAGACCTTGCCTTGATCGGCGTACTCGATCTCGAGGCATTCGTGCGGGGTCCCCTCGGCGGTGATGCGCTTCAAGCCGCGGTAACGACCGATCCCGTACTCGAGGTGCACGACGAACTCGCCGGGCTGCAGGCTGGCGCGGTCCTTGACCAGGCCCGAACCGCGATGGCGCACGCGACCCTGGCGGCGGTAGCGCTCGAAGAACTCGTGATCGGTGATGACCGCCAGCTGCAGCTGCGGCCATACGAAGCCGCCCGTCAGGTGCCCGACCAGCGGACGCGCCGCCGGCGGTCCGAGCGCGTGCTCGTCGAGCAGATCGCCGAGCCGGGACGCCTGGCCACGATTGTCGCAGAGCAGCAGCACGGTCGCCCCGCTCTGCTCCTGCTCCTGCAGGTAGCGCCGCAGGCGATCGATGTCGCCGCCCTTCAGGTCCGGTCGCAGGGTGCCGTGGTCGCTGACCGCCGCGGGCTGGCGGGCCAGGAATCGCCCGGCGGCGTCGCCGCGCACCCAGGTCTCGGCCATCCACACGTGGCGAAGACGCCGCTCGGCGAGGTCCTGCTCGGCGCACAGCAGTTCGTCCTCGCGCGGCAGCACGGCGTCGCGCTTCAGGCGCGCCTCGCGCAGGCGCGGCAGCTCCTCCGCCAGCAACTCCATCTGCAGCTGCAGCTTGACCGGCTCGAACCAGCAGACTACCGCGCCGTCGGGCAGGTAGTCCAGCGTCCGTGCGGTCGGCCCGCACCAGGGCAGGAAGCTCTCGAGCCCGTCGTCCGCGCGCCCTTCCTCGAGGCGGGCCTCCAGATCCCAATACTCGTCCTGGTCGAGGTTTCCGCGCCGGCGCTCGTCCTCCAGCCGCTGCAGGCAGGTCAGCACCGCGTCGTCCTCGCGCAGCAGGTGGCTGACCGGATAGAGCGCCGCGCGCTGCAGGCGCCGCGCCCGATCGCTGCTCTGGCTCTCCGGATCGAAGGTGCGCAGGCTCTGGATCTGCTCGTCGAAGAGTTCGATGCGCAGGGGCAGATCGCCAGGGCCGTAGACGTCGAGCAGGCCGCCGCGGCGGGCGAAATCGCCGGGCCGGGCGACCATGCCGGCCGGCCGGTAGCCCCGCCGCGCCAACGCGGCGCAGAACGCGTCCGGATCCAGGCGCTCGCCGGTCGCCAAGCGCAGCACGGCGCGGTCCAAGACCGCGGGCGCCATGACTCTTTGCCGCACCGCATACAAGCTGGTCACCGCCAGGACGGGCTCCTGGTCGCGCAGGCGGTCCAGCCCCAGCAGGAGATCGCCGACCAGGGCCGGGTCCGGAGACTTGCGGTCGTAGATGAGCACCTCGGGCTGAGGCAGATAGACGACCTGGTCGCGGCCGAGCCACGTCTCGAGGTCATCGGCGAGTTGCAGCGCGCCTTCCCGCGTGGGGACCACGCAGAGCGCGGTCTGCCGGTGCCGGCGGAACCAGGCCGCCGTCAGCACGGCGGGCGCGCTGGCGCGCAGGCCGCTGAGCAGCACCGGTTCCTCGGCCGTGGCCTGCGCGGGGCTCAGCGCGCCGGCGAAACGGTCGGCCAGCGCCGCGAGGATGGCCGGTCCCTGCCGCGCCGCGAGCACATCAAGCAGCGGCTCGCCCGCGGCGCGTCCGGCGGCGGTTGCCGGTTCGGCCGTCACGGAAGTGCGCCGCGATCGTCCACGCGCAGCAGATCGATGTCGTAGACGCCTTGCCCGTCGCGTCGCGCGCCCGCGACGTACCAGCCGCCGCCGGGATGGGCGGCCAGCGACCAGGCCCGCGCGTCGGGGCCGGCGCGGTGCACCGCTTCCCAGCGGGTCGCGCCGAACGGCGAGAGGCCGCGCAAGGCCGTCTCGAATTCGAAGCGGTTGCCGCCCAGCGCGCGGCGGCGCGCTCCCGCGGCGACCCAGCGGCCATCGACGTCGGCGGCCACCGCGGCGAAACCATGCCAGTCGCGGTCGGTGACCTGCCAGCGGACGCGCCCCAGATCGTCGAGGCCGGCCAGAAAGCCGTAGCGACCGCCCGTTTCGGCGAGCATCGCGAGGCCGGCCAGCACGAAGTTGCCTCGCTGATCGTCGCCCGCGCCGCACAGCAGCCAGCGATCGGCCGAGCCGAGGCGCACATTCCAGAGCACGTCGCACACGGCCTGCGGCGCGGCGTCGCGCGGCGCGGACAGGCCCAGCGCCCAGATGCCGGCCGGCTCGTCGCCGGCGTCGGCGAGCACCTGGCCGGCCAGCACGAAACCGCCATCCTGCCGCGGCCAGGCGCGGCGGACCTCGCGATTGGCGGCGAGCGGGAAGCTGGCGACGATCGTCAACACGCCCTGATCGCCGACCGTCGCGATGAGTCCGCCCGCGCCAGACCGGTCCGCCCGATGATCCGCGCCGAGAGCCAGCACCTCGCCCGACGCCGTCTGCAGCAGCGCCCCGATCGCCAGCGGGGTCGGTTCGACGATCCATTGGCCGCCGTCGCCCTCACTGCCGGCGAGGAAGGGGACGTGCGCCTCCCGCCATCCCGCCAGCAGCAGCAGATCGTCCCGCGGCCACAGGCTCGCGACCGGCAGGTACGCCGGCGGCAGGATGTCGCGCGCTTGCAGGAGATCGCCCTGCGCCGAGGTCGTCACCATCTGGACTGCGGTGCGGACCACGGCGTGCCCCGCCGCGCCGTGGCTGAGGATCGCGAGGCTGCCCGTGGCCGCGACATGGATGGCGGCGCCGAGCTGCGAGCCGGCAAGCACGAGCGCGGTGCGCCACGCTTGCAGGTCGACGTAGCGCGCCGTGCGGCTCCAGCCGCCGGCCTCGCCGCCGGCGCCGTCGGCGCGGACCCGGGCGTAGAACACGCCGTGGTCCCGGGGCGCGAGGACCGTGGTGTCGGCGACGCTGCCGCTGGCGGCGATGCGCGCGAAGCCATCATCCCAGGCGACCTGCCACGAGAACTCGCGCGGCGCGTCCGGCCACGGCAGCCAGGCCAGGCGCATCTGCAGCGGATCCTCGAGCGACGGCCGCAGAGAGGTGATCTGGGGCACGGTCTGCAGGGAGGGATCGATCGTGATCGTCACGGATTGCGCCTCGCCGACCTGGCTGCGCGTATCATAAGCCCGCGCGCTGATCACAAGCGGGCGTCCGTCGGCGTAGATGCCCAGCGGCAGCCGGGTGATGTACGGCGCCTGCCGGATCGTCGATAGCGATTCGTCGTTCAGGAAGATCTCGACGCGGTTGACGCCGCGGTCGTCGAGCGCCTCGACGACCACCGAGTCCGGTGCGCTCGTGGCGTGATGTCCCGGTTCGGGATAGACGATCTCGGCCTGGGGCGGCCGATCGGAACTGTCGCCCGAACAGCCCGCGAGCAGGCAGACGCACGCCAGGCACGCCACCGCTCCCTGCCGCATACCGTTGCCGTTCATGCGATCCCTCCGCAAAGCCGGCCTAGAACGTCGCCCGCTCGCGGTTGAAAGGCGTGATCTCGCGCAGCCGCTGGACGATCCGCGGCACGACCTGCGCCACGTAATCGATCTCCCGTTCGGTGTTGAAGCGCGAGAGGGAGAACCGGATCGAACCATGCGCGGCGATGAACGGCACGCCCATCGCCTTCAGCACGTGGGACGGCTCCAGCGACCCGCTCGTGCAGGCCGAACCCGAGGACGCCGCGATGCCGGCGCGGTCCAGCAGCAGCAGGATGCCTTCGCCCTCGATGTAGTCGAAGCTGAGGTTCGTCGTGTTCGGCAGGCGGGGCTCGGCGGCACCGTTGCGCCGGCAATCGGCGACGGCGCCCAGGATCTGCGCCTCGAGGCGATCGCGCAGCCGCGCGACGGCGACGACTTCTTCGGCGCGGTGCCGATCGGCCAGCTCGCAAGCGGCGCCCAATGCCACGCAGGAGGCCACGTTCTCGGTGCCGGCGCGCCGGCCGCGCTCCTGGTGGCCGCCGACGATCAACGGCCGCAGCCGCGTGCCCCGGCGCACGAAGAGCGCGCCGACACCCTTCGGCGCGTGCAGCTTGTGCCCGCTGAGCGCGAGCATGTCCACGCCCGCCAGGGCCTGCAGATCCAGCGGCAGCTTGCCGACCGCCTGCACCGCGTCGACGTGGAACACGGCGCCGTGGGCCTTGACGATCGCCGCGATCGCCGCGGTGTCGAAGATCACGCCGGTCTCGTTGTTGGCCATCATGATCGAGACGATGGCCGTCTCGGGACGCAGCTTCGCCCGCAGTTCGTCGAGATCGAGCCGTCCTTCGCCGTCGACGCCGAGGAAATCGACAGCGTAGCCATGCCGTTTCTCGAGGTCCCGGCAGAGTCCGAGCACGGCGGGATGCTCCACGGCCGAGGTGATGATGTGCTTCTTGTCGGGATAGGCCCGCAAGGTGCCCCAGATCGCGAGGTTGTCGCTCTCGCTGCCGCCGGCGGTGAAGATGATCTCGCTCTCATGGCGCGCGCCGAGCAAGGCGGCCACCTGTTCGCGGGCCCTAGCCAGCCCGCGGCCGGCCGACGCCCCGAAGCGGTGCATGCTCGACGGATTGCCGTAGTGCTCCACGAGGTAGGGCATCATGGCCTCGACGACCTCGGGCGCGACCCGTGTCGTGGCGTTGTTGTCCAGGTAGATGCCCTCGGCGGGCGCGGGCGCCAGGCCCGCCAGGAGATCGAACGCGCCGCTCACGAAGTGACCTCGATGACCTGCAGATCTTCGCGCACGTGGCGCCGCAGCTCGGCCTCGACGTAGTCCTTGAGCGTCACGTCGGCGGCGCGGCAGGCCGCGCAGGCGCCCGTCAGGCGCACGAAGACCTTCCCTTCGTTGTACCGCACCAGCTCGATGTCGCCGCCATCGTTGCGCAGGGCGACGGCGATGTCGTTCTCCAGCAGATCCTGGATGCGCCGGACCATCTCGCGGTCGGCCGCGCTCTCGGCGCGCGGCTGGACGGCGAGTTGCACGAGGCGCGGCCTGCCGCCGCGGGCCCGCTCCTGCCGGCATTCCTCGATGATGTGCTCGATGTCGTGATGGCAATCGCCGCAGCCGCCGCCGGCCTTCGTGTAGTTCGTCACGTCCTCCACGGTCTCCAGGCCGTGCTGCAGGACGGCGTCACGGATCGTGTCCTTGGTCACGGAGTAGCAATGGCAGACCATGACGCCCTGGCTCAGCAGGTGGCACGGCACGCCGCGGCCGAGGCGTTTGTAGTAGTCGATCATCGCCGCTTCCAGGGCCTCGCGGCCCATGACCGAGCAATGCATCTTCTCGCGCGGCAGGCCGCCCAGCTCGCGCGCGATGTCCTCGTTGGTGATCGCCGCCGCCTCCTCGAGGGTCCGGCCCTTGAGCATCTCCGTCAGGATGGAACTGGACGCGATCGCGCTGCCGCAACCGAAGGTCTGGAACTTCGCATCGGCGATGCGGCCGTCGGCGTCGAGCCGGAAGCTCAGGCGCAGCGCGTCTCCGCACGCGATCGAGCCGACCTCGCCGACACCGTCGGCATCCGGCACCTGACCCACGTTGCGCGGGTTCAGGAAGTGGTCCATCACCTTCTCGGAATAGTTCCACATGGCTCACCCCTCAAGCCCGCGAGGCATCCACCGGTCCAACTCCAATGTAAGTGTCCTGATCGATTCATCAAGCGGGGTCCGATCGCGAACGCACGCGCTGTCCGTACCACAGTTCGAAGGCCAGCAGGAGCAACGCCGCCGCCAGCAGTCCGCGGGTCAGATCGCGCCCGGTCAGCGCCCGGCCGAGACCCGCTACGCCTCCGTCGCCGAGGTCGACGACGCTGCCGAGACCCGCGGCGCGCAGGCGACGGCCCAGCTCCGCGGGCGGCAGCACCGCGGGTTCGGACTCGGCCGCCGGCACGACGGCCGGCACGACCCCGAGCGTATCGCCGCCGGCCCGGAACACGTGGAAACCGGCGCGTTCGGCCGGCGGCCCGACGAGCACCGGCACCGCGCCTCGCCAGGTGAGCGTCGCGGGCGCCGGCCGCCCACGAGGCGGCAGGAGCACTTCGATGTTGCCGGCGCTGTCGCCGGGCTTCAGGCGCAGGCGCTCCGGCGGCAGGGGCAGCACCGGCGGCCGTCCGACGTCCAGGCTCGCCTCCTGATCGCTGCCGGCGGCCAGCCGGGCCGCCAAGCGCTGCACCAGAGGCAGGAACAGCGGATGGAGCATGAGATCGGTGGCGTCGCGGCGCAGGTGGAACGGCAGCAACGCCCAGCGTCCGGCGCCCAGTTCGCCCTCGAGCAGCAACGGCGCGCCCGCGTCGCTGGCCAGGACGACCCGGGCCTCGCCCTCGGCCACGGCGAAGTAGCGGTGCCAGCGGATGGTCGCCAGCCCTCGCAGCGCCGTCTCGTCGAGGTCCGCCACGAGCGGATGACCGGGATCGACCTCGCGCGCGCGTTCCGCCTGGTCGGCCGCCCGCGCGCGCCACTCGGCCTGCCGAGGCAGACCCACGACGGGCAGGACGCTCTCGCGCAGCTCCTCGGCCAGCGTCGGATCGCCGACCAGCAGCAGCAGGCCGCCCCCGCCGGTCAGCCACTCGCGCAACACGCCGCCCAGCCGGCGCCCCGGCGCGCCCGCGTCGACCATGACCAGAAGGTCGGTGCCGGCCAGGTCGCTCGCCAGCAGGCTGTCCGCCGGCACGCTCCGCACGCGCAGCGCGCCATCGCCGCGGCCCGCCGGATCCATCGCCCGCTGCAGGTAGCGCCAGCCCCCCCGGCCCAGCGGGTCGCGGTCCGCGCCGTGGACGAGCAGGACGCGCAGCGTGGCGGGCACCGTCAGGACGAACGGACGCACGTCGTCGGCGGGCAACCGGTCGGGATCCTTGCCGATCCGGCCCAGGTACAGGCCGGGCTCCGGCACGGCCAGCGGGAAGGTCACCGTGACCGCGCCGGACGGGATGTCCGCGGCCGTCGCGGGGACCTCCGCCACCCGGCGGCCGTCGAGCTCCAACCAGAAGGTCTGCCCGTCGCGCTCCGGACGCACGACGGCCTCGATCCCGACGACCTCGCCCGGACGCACGACGCGACCGGGCAACCGGACGTCCAGCACGCCGCCGCCCGGCACGCCGTCGCCGACGCGATGGATCAGGAGTCGAGCGCCGGCGCCGGCCAGCTCGGCGGCGGCCGCCTCGAGCCCGGGGTGAACGACCGCCTGGAGGTCCGATAGCAGCACCACCTCGACCGGCCGCGCTGGCGCGCTGCGCGCCAGCCGCGCCGCTTCGCGCAACGCCGCCGCCAGATCGCCGGGACCGTCCGTAGCCACGGCACCCGCGAGAGCGGCCCGCGCCGGCGGGCCCGCGGGCAGCCACGCCGCGAAGATCGGCTGCGCGGCGGCGCCCGCCCGCAGGGCATGCACGGACGCCTCGGCGGGCAGCGCGGCCATCATCTCCCCGGCCAGGGCGACCGCGACCTCGAAGCGCGAGCGTCCGTCCGGCTCCTGGGCCTGCATGCTGGCGCTCGCGTCGAGCAGGAAGAGCACGGCACGGCCGCCTCCCCCGGGCAGACCGCCCCAATGCGGGCGCGCCGCCGCCAGCGCCAGGCAGCAGACGATGAGCATGCGCAGCATGAGAAGCAGCCAGCGCTGCAGGCCGCGCCGGCGGGCCTGCCGCGTCTCGGCGGCTTGCAGGAAACGCAGATCGCCGAACTCGATCCGGCGCCGCCGGCGCCGGCTCAGGAAATGGATGACGACCGGAACGGCCGCCGCCAGCATGCCGAACAGCAGGGCCGGATTCAGGAAGCTGAGCGGCATCAATGCAGCCTTCCGCGTTTCATGAGGTAGGCGCCGAGCGCGGCGGCCACGGGCCGGTCGGTCGTCATCTCGACCAGATCGACGAGGTGCCGCCGGCACTCGTGGCGCAGCGTCCGCCGCCACAGTTCGAAGCGCTCGCGGTAGTCCGCACGCACGTGCGCGGGTTCGGTCCGCACCCGGCGGCCAGGCTCCTCGAGCGAGGTGAACTCGACCTCGCCCGGATAGTCGAGCGCGACCTCGCGGGGATCCAGGATCTGGCAGACGAGCACTTCATGGCCACGATGGCGGAAATGCTTCAGGCCCGAGAGCACGGCCGCAGGATCGTCGAAGAGGTCGCTCAGCAGCACGACCAGCCCGCGTCGCGGCAAGCGCTCGGCCATCGCGTGCAGCACCGGTCCCAGGTCGGTCCCCAGGCCCTGGGGCGCCTCCTTGAGACCCTTGAGCAACTGGAAGAGCTGGCGGCGCACCGAGCGCGCGGGCACGCGCAGAAGGGGCCGCTCGTCGAACGCCACGAGGCCGACCGCGTCGTTCTGACGCAGCAGCATGTACGCCAGGCAGGCGGCCAGGATCCGCGCGTAATCGAGCTTGCTGGCCCGCGTCCGGGGATCGCCGTTGAAGCGCATGCTGGCCGAGCAATCCAGCAGCAGGGTGCAGCGTAGGTTGGTCTCCTCGGCGAAGACCTTCTGGTAGGCGAGGTCCCGGCGTGCCAGCACGCGCCAGTCGAGATGGGTCGTCGCCTCGCCCGGCTGGTAGCGGCGATACTCGGCGAACTCGGCCGAGAAACCGTGGTACGGGCTGCGGTGCAGCCCCGTCAGGAAGCCCTCGACGAGCAGCCGCGCCAGCAGGTCGAGGCGGTCCAGCTGGCTCGCCAGGGCGGGCGTGATGAGTTCGACGGCCGCACTCACTCGCCGACCTCGGCCAGGATGCGGTCGATGATCGTGTCCTTGGCCATGCTCTCGGCCTCGGCGTGGAAGTTGGTCACCAGGCGATGCCGCAGGACCGGGTGGGCCAGGCGGCTGACGTCCTCGCGCGACGGCGTCTCTCGCCCGTCGAGCAGCGCGCGCGTCTTGGCGCCGCGGATCAGATCCTGCGCGGCCCGCGGACCGGCGCCCCAGGCGACGAACTCGGCGGCGGCCGCGGCCGTCTCGCGGGTGCCCGCGCGGGTGGCGCGCACCAGACGCACCGCGTAACGCGTGACCTGCTCCTGGAGCGGCACCTCGCGCACGAGATCCTGGAAGGCCAGGACCTCGGCGCGCGACAGCACGACCTGCGGCTCGGGACCGGCCACGCCCGTCGTCGCCTCGATGATGCGGATCTCGTCCCGCAGCTCGGGATAGCCGATCAGGACGTTGAACATGAAGCGGTCGAGCTGGGCCTCGGGCAGCGGATAGGTGCCCTCCTGCTCGATAGGGTTCTGGGTGGCCAGCACGAAGAACGGCGCCTCAAGCGCATGGGTCTGACCGCCCGCGGTGACCTGCTTCTCCTGCATGGCCTGCAGCAGGGCGGCCTGCGTCTTCGGCGGCGTCCGGTTGATCTCGTCGGCGAGGATCACGTTGGCGAAGATCGGCCCGCGGATGAAACGGAAGTCGCGGCGGCGCGTGCCGGGGTCTTCTTCCATGACCTCGGAGCCCGTGATGTCGGCGGGCATCAGGTCGGGCGTGAACTGGATGCGGCCGAAGCGCAGGTCCATGACGCGGGCCAGGCTGCTGATGAGCAGCGTCTTGGCCAGGCCGGGCACGCCCTCCAGCAGCACGTGGCCGCCGGCGAACAGCGCGATGAGCATCTCCTCGACGACCCGGTCCTGGCCGATGATCCGGCGGGCGATCTCCTGGCGCATGGCCTGGTGCGCGATCTGGAGTTGATCGAGGCGGGCGGGGTCGGTCACGGCATTCTCCCTGTCGATGGTGGCGGCGGCCAACGGCGCGTGCGGCATGCGGCGCGCGTCCAGCAGTCTAAGCCAAGCCCGCTGCAGACACAAACGCGCCGGCCAGGCGCGCGGCCCGGTCGCTGACGGGAAATTGCCTTGGCCGCCTGGAAGTTCCTCACTATTCTGCTGCCGACGGGAGGTCGCTCTTGCACAAGAAGTTCTACCGCGCGCTCGAGCAGCTGCTGCGGAACATCGACGCCTCGGCCGGCGACGAGCAGATGCTGCACAAGGTCGTCCAGGTGCTCGTGGCGCCAGAGAACGCGCGGCTCTTCGGCATCGCCAGCGGTCGAGTCTACCGCGAACGCGCGCTGGACTACGTGCTCATCGAGAGCGTCGGCGAATACGGCGAGGCCATCGAAGGCAAGACCATCGGCAAGGATTACGCGCCGGTGCAGCATCTGCTGCAGCAGCGGCTCTGGCTGTTCCGGCCCGACAGCCCCGGCTACGACGCCGAGCTCGAAGCCCAGTTCAGCCACATGAACAACGCCGCGATCGTGGTCGGCCAGAACCCCTCCTACATCCTCAGCTTCGGCGTCGAGCAGGAGGACCGCGACGACCTGCTCGTCATGCTGGAGGCGATCCGCGCGGCGATCGGGCTGAAGCTGCGCCAGGGCACCCTGGAGAACCAGCTGCGGCAGGCGCAGGCGATCCAGCTGTCGCTGCTGCCGCAGCGCTTGCCGGAGCTGCCGGGCTTCGAGATCGCCGCCGTCACCCTGCCCGCCGAAGAAGTCGGCGGCGACGTCTACGACGTCCAGCCGCTGGAGCCGGGCATGCTCGGCCTTTTGATCGCCGACGCCAGCGGCCACGGCCTGCCGGCGGCGCTGCAGGCCCGCGACGTCATCGTCGGCATGCGCATGGCCCAGTCGCACAGCGAGAGGATCACCGCCCAGGTGGAGCGCCTCAACGAGGTCGTCCACCGGACGATCCTGGTCAGCCGCTTCATCACGCTCTTCTACGCGGAGGTCGAGGACACCGGCAACCTGACGTACGTCAACGCCGGACACTGTCCGCCGCTGCTGCTGACCCCGGCCGGCGAGGTCTATCAGCTGCAGACCAGCGGGCCGGTGCTCGGACCGTTGCCCGAAGCTGTCTATCGCCGCTGCTACATGACGCTGCGCCCGGGCGAGATGCTCGTGCTGTTCACCGACGGCGTGCTGGAACGGCCCGCGCCGGGCGAAGAGGCCGACGAAGAGCGGGAGGCGAGCGAGTTCGGCCTCGCGAACCTGGTGCGGCTCTGCCTGGCGCACCGGCACGGGTCGTCGCAGGACCTGGTGCAGGCGGTGGTGCAGGCGGTGCGTGATTTCGGCGGCGGTCTGCCGCTGCAGGACGACGTGACGGTCATGGCGGTCAAGCGGCTGGCGCTCAGCGGCGATCATCAGCAGGAGTCGCTGACGCCGATCAGCCTGGACGTCGACGGTCTGCCGTCAGCTCCGCAACCGCCGCCCGCTTGACGCCGCCGGCGACGTCTGCGCTCAGGGCGCCGGCCGCAGGCGGTAGGTCGCGATCGTCCAGTCCTGGCCCTCGCGCAGCCCCACGCCGCGCATCACGCACGTATCGACAAGCTCGAAGAACACGCCGTGCACGGTGCGGCCGGCCCAGCGCGGCGCGCCCTCCCAGCGGTCCACGAACCAGTCGGGCGGCCGTCCCGGACGCAGGTCGTTGCGCAGCCACAGTCCGCTGGCGACCATCTCCTGGAAGCCGACCTGGCGCCCGATGGCCATGATCTCCGGGCTGACCAGCCCCATCAGGTCCAGCACGCGACGGTCGCTGCCGTAGGCCAGCGCGCCGATGTCCAGCGCGGCGATGACGGCATCCGGCGGCGAGTGTTCGCCGATCCAGACGCCCTTGTCCAAGTAGCAGGCCACGACCCCGGCCGTGAAGCTCCGCGCGTGCGGGCGTACGAACGCCACCGTCAACACGACGTTGCCCAGGAGCGCCAGGCCGCAGACGGCCGCGGCCAGCCAGCGGCGCACGACCGCGCGCCCGCGGTAGGCGGCGGTGACGTCCAGAAGCCAGTAGGCCAGCACGCCCATGGCCAGCAGCAGCACCGGAGACAGCGGGCAGAGGTAGCGGCTGATCGTCCAGACCCGGTTGACGGCATAGCCGCCGAGCAGGATGGCGGTCCAGGTCACCGCCACCAGCACGAGTCCGACCGCGGGCCAGTAGCGCCAGGCGGGGTCGGCCTCCCTGGCGTCCGGTTCGAGGCCCTGGCGCTCCTGCCGCCAGCGCTCGACGAGCACGTAGACGATCAGCGCGCCGAACCCCAGCCAGAGCACGCCCTGCGTCAATCCGAGTTGCTGCAGCGAGCGGCCGAGCGAGGCGGCGATCGCGCCCAGTCCGCCGGCGGGATCGTAGCTCTTGGCCGCCGCCGTGCCGGGGATCCAGCGGCCGAACGCGTGCTGCGCGTAGAGCAGCCACGGCAGGACCACGACCAGCCAGCCCAGCCCGGCGGCCAGGAGCGGCGCCTGGGGCCGCGCCTGATGGCGACCCGCAGACCCGGCCAGCTGATCGCCCTCGCGGTACTCGGCGATCAGCAGCCAGGGCAGTGCGCTCGGCGCCAGCAGCAGGAACTCGGGCCGCACGAGCGCCGCCAGTCCCGCCGCGACGCCCCAGGCCAGGTAGCGCGGCCAGAGCGGCCGACGCCGCAGCGGCTCGGGACTGACCGCCGGCGTCATGACGAATGGCCAGAGCAGGAGGAGCAGGCTGGCGGTCGCCAGCGGCGTCTCCATGCCGGACATCGTCCAGCGCAGGAACCAGGCGTCGCAGGCGCCGAGCAGGAAGAGCCACCAGCGCCAGGTCTCGGGGAACGCGAGGCGGCGAATCAGGCCGGCCAGCAGCACGATCACCAGGATGCCCGACACCAGCCCCAGCACCCACGTCGCCGCCGGACCGGACAGCCCCAGCTTGAACAGCGCGACCAGGCCGAGGATCCACAGCGGGCTGGTGGCGCCGTAGGTGCTCTCGCCGGGGTTGAACGAGAATTCGCCGCGGCCGGCGAGATTCTCGGCGTAGCGCAGATGGATGTACGTATCGTCGGTGACGTAGCCGCGCAGCAGCAGGTGCGCAGCCAACAGGATGAGCAGGCCCACCAGAAGCCGGGCGCTGTGGTGGCGGGCGCCGAGAGCGTTCATGCGTGCCTCCGGCCGTCAGGCGTGCGGACCGACGGCAGAGCATAATCCGGCCGCGCGCCGCTTCCTAGCGCCATTTGGCCGCGCGCCGTGTCAGCGCAGGAACATCGGCAGGTTGGCGACCCGCGTAACGTGGGGCCGGTAGTTCTCGCGGTCGTAGAAGCGGTCGACGTCGACGTGCTTCTTGCCGGCGACCACGGAGTTCAAGCCGACCGTCGTGTACTTGCCTTCCTGCAGCGCCACCATCAAGCCGCTGGCGCCGTCCAGCAGCATGTCCATCGCCAGATTGCCGAAGTTCATGGCCACCATGCGGTCCAGGGCGTCCGGCTTGCCGCAGCGCATCATGTAGCCGAGCTCCTGGTAGGTGGTGTTGATGCCGGTCAGCTCGGTGATCTGGTCGGAAAGCAGAAGGCCTATGCCGCCCAGCTTCTGATGCCCGTAGGCGTCGGCTTCGCCGCGCTGCACGACGCTGCCCTCGAGCTCGGTCGCGCCCTCGCTGATCGTCATGACCGAGTAGCGGCTGGGATTGCTGCGCTTGTCCTCGACCAGGAAGCGCGCCAGCTTCTCGACGTCGAAGGGCACTTCGCTGATGATGACCCGGTCGACTCCCGCCAGGTAGCCCGACATCAGCGCCGTCTCGCCGCTGTGCCGGCCGAAGACCTCGATGACCCCGATGCGCTCGTGGCTGCCGATCGGCGTGCGCAGCTGGTCGATCCCGTCGACGGCGCGGGTGATCGCCGTCGAGAAGCCGATGCAGTAGTCGGTGCCGTAGACGTCGTTGTCCATCGTCTTGGGAATGGCGATCTGGGGAAAGCCGGCCTCGTTCAAGACGGCGGCGTAGCTGAGCGTGTCGTCGCCGCCGATCGGGATCAAGGCGTCGATCCTGAGGTCCTCGAGGTTGGCGATCACGGTCTCGGTCACGTCGACCGGGAACGGACCTTTGCCGTACTTGGCCTTCAGGTGCTCGGGCATGTCCTTTTCGCGGAGGCGGGCGGGATTGGTGCGCGACGTGTGCAGAAAGGTGCCGCCGGAACGGTCGATGGGACGCACGTGCGGCCAGTCGAGCTCCATGATCCACTGCTCGTTGTGCAGCGCGTCGCCAGGTCTGTAGTTCACCAGGCCCGCCCAACCGCGCCGGATCCCGACCACCTGGATCCCCGCTTTCATGGCGCGGTAGAAAACCTGCTTCATCGCGTTGTTCAAGCCGGGGACATCGCCGCCGCCGGTCATGATGGCGATGCGTCGGATCTTGCGGCTCATCTCGGTCCTCTCGCTGGCAGTTGGCTCAGCTCGATCGGTTCAGGATCCGCGCCGCTCATGCGGCCAGTTCCTCGCTTCCGGCAGGAAGCTGCCTTCCCAACCCATGCGGGCGATGCGCCGCATGTCGTCCTCGCTGAAGCCGAAGACCTCCATGGCGAGCTCGTACTCGCGCGCGAGGCTCGTGCGCGACACCGTCGGATTGTCGGTGCAGAGCGCGACCTTCACCCCGGCCTCGAGGAACTTCGGCAAGGGGTGATCGGCGTAGCGGTCGATCGCGCCGGTGTGGATGTTCGATGTGAGGCAGCACTCGACCACGATGCCGTCGGCGGCCAGGCGCTTGAGCAGGGCCGGATCCCGGCCGGCGCTCGTGCCGTGGCCGATGCGGTGCGGCGCCAGCTGGTCGATCGCCTCCCAGATGCGTTCGGGGCCGGCGGCCTCGCCCGCGTGCACCGTCTTGCCGAGCCCCATCTTGCCGGCCAGCTCGTACGCCTTGACGAAGAGGATCGGCGGGAACGGCGGCTCGGCGCCCGCGATGTCGAAGCCGATGACCCCGGGGCCGGCGTGGAACTCGGCCTTCTCGCCGACGACCTCGCGCAACAAGATGCGGGCCATGTTCCCGCCGTGGTTGCGCATGGCGATGATGTTGATGCCGGCGCGGAAGTCGGGGTGCTCCTCGCCGAAGCGTGCCAGACCCTTGCGCGTGGCGTGCACGACCTGGCGCGTCGAGAGGCCGGCGCGGCGATGGATGAGCGGATTCGTGCGCAGCTCGAGCAGGCGGACGCCGTCGGCGTACGCGTCGGCCGCGATCTCATAGGCGATGCGGTTGATGTTCTCGTAGAACTGCGTGTACTGCAGCGGCAGATCGAACTTGCTGAGGTAGTCCAGCAGGTTGCGGTCCTTGCGGTCGTCCCACTGCAGGTAGTGGCAGAACTCCTCGTAGTCCAGACCGGGTACCGCGCGATAATACTTCTCGGAGTACTCCCACAGCGTGGCCGGGCGGCAGGCGCCGTCGAAATGACGGTGCAGTTCCGCCAGCGGCAAGGTACGGATAAAATCGCGCCGATCTTGCGGGGTCATGATCCGCCTCCAGTTGCGGCGATGCTTCGGGGACGGACACGATACGCGGCGCCGCCGGTTTTGTCCATCGCGCCTGGACAGCGGCGGCGACTGTGGCTAAGCTGGCCTCCGGTCCGCGCGGCGACCGCCGGCGAAAAGCGAAGGAGAAAGCATGTTCAACCGCGACGTCCTGCGCATCGATCCCGAGCGCGAGGTCCACGACATCGCCGTGGCGATGCGCGAGATCGTCACGACGGCCTTGCGGCGGCGGGGCGTGGTCGTCGGCGTCAGCGGCGGCATCGACAGCAGCGTGACGCTCGCGCTGGCCGTCAAGGCCTTCGGCACGCGCAAGGTGTTCGGGTTGCTCATGCCGGAGCGCGATTCGAGCGACGAGAGCGTCGAACTGGGCGTGCTCGTCTGCGAACATCTGGGCGTGCCGTACACGACCGAGAGCATCCAGCCGACTCTCGCGGCCATCGGCTGCTACCGCCGGTTCGAAGAAGCGGTCCGCCAGGTCTTCCCGGCGTACGGCCCCGGCTGGAGATCCAAGATCGCCCTGCCCGGCGATCTGCTGGACAGCGACCGCATGAACGTCTACCGGCTGGTCGTCGAGGATCCGGCCGGCCAGCGCCAGGAGGCGCGCTTGCCCGTCGAGCCCTACCTGCACCTCGTGGCGGCCACCAATTTCAAGCAGCGCATCCGCAAGACGCTGGAGTACTACCATGCCGACCGTCTGAACTACGCGGTGGCCGGCACGCCCAACCGCCTCGAGTACGATCAGGGGTTCTTCGTCAAGAACGGCGACGGCGCCGCCGACATCAAGCCGATCGCCCACCTGTACAAGACCCAGGTCTACGCGCTGGCCAGGCACCTCAGATCGGAAGAGCGTCGTGTAGGGAAAGAGTGTAGGATAGGGTGTAG
>CAZJWO010000002.1:0-96630 GCA_964549735.1 uncultured Fibrobacteraceae bacterium
GATAATGAGCGGTGACTGGAGTTCAGACGTGTGCTCTTCCGATCTAGGCGGTCCGCGATATGGTCGAGCATCTCCTGGCGGATATCGATGGCGATGACGCGCCCGTCATCGCCGACGGCTTCGGCGATCCGCAACGTGAAGTAGCCCGATCCGGCGCCGATATCCGCCACGCGCTCGCCTGGGCGCAGGGCGAGGGCGGCCATCACCTCGGCCGGCTTCTGCAGGACGTCGCGGCTCTCGCGCTCGAGCATCCCGATGTATTGTTTGCTCCAGGCTTTGCGCACCATCGTCCGGAATCGGTCTTCCTGACTGATGAGCGCCAGATCGGCATCCGCGCGCAAGCGCCGGTGGTCCCACCAACCCGCGGCGAGCAGAGCGTCGAGCGTCTTGTAGGCCCGCGTCCGATCGCCTCGCTCGCAGTGGATCCGCAGCAGCCCGTAGAGCGCCTCGAGGTACTCGACCTGGGCGACAGCAGCGGATTCTTCGGCCAGCGCGACGACCGAGTCCGGTACCGTCGCAGCCGTCGCGGCTCGTGTCGCCTCCGTCGCTGTCAAGAGCGGTGCAGGATACGCCCCCGCGGCGGCCGACAGGATCGCCGCCCACGCGATCAGGTTCCCGGCTTTCGGCATGTTGGCTCCTCCTGTGGCCGGCGACGAGTCGCGTGCGCAGCTCAGCGCGGTCGTCGCCGCGCGTCGATCACGGCCCTGACGCGTTGCGCCAGCATCTCGACGGAGAACGGCTTCTGGATGAATTCGACACCGTCATCCAGTATGCCGCGGTTGGCGATCACGTCGTTGGTGTAGCCGGACATATAGAGGACCGCGAGGTCGGGATAGCGCTCGACCATCTCCTGGAACAACTCCCGGCCATTCATCTCCGGCATGACGACATCGGTGAGCAAGAGGTCGATCGCCTCCTCTCGCGCCCGGGCGACCGCCAGCGCCTCGCGGCCGCTCGCCGCGCAGAGGACCTTGTACCCGAGGCGCGACAGGATCGAATCGGCGAGCTGTCGCACCTCCTCCTGATCTTCGACCAGCAGGATCGTTTCGGTGCCGGACACGTCGGCGGCGCCGGCATGCTCGCCGCTCGTTCGCTGGGCCGTCTCGGAGGCCGCCGGCAAGGCGATCTCGAACGTCGTTCCTCGCCCGGGCTCGCTGTCGAACCAGACGCTGCCGCCGTGCTGCTTGACGACGCCGTAGACCGTCGCCAGCCCCATTCCCGTGCCCTTGTCGCCCTTGGTCGAGAAGAACGGCTCGAAGGCGCGCTCGCGCGTCGTCTGATCCATGCCGATGCCGGTGTCGCGGACCGTGAGGATGGCGTAGCGCCCGGGCCGCAGGTCCGGATAGGCCGCGACGTCGCGCGCGTCGAGAGCCCGCTGCGCGGTCTCGATGGTGAGCGTCCCTCCGTCGGGCATCGCTTGCGCCGCATTGACCACGAGATTCATGAGCACCTGTTCGATCTGCCTCGCGTCGGCGAGGACCGCGCACGGACGCGGCGCGGGCGCGAAGCGGATCGCGACATTCTCCTGCACGGCCTTGCGCATCAACGGCGCGAATTCGGCGATGATCCCGTCGAGATCCGTCGGCTTGATGTCCAGGGCTTGCTTGCGGCCGTAGGCCAGCAGCTGCGCGATCAGTTCACGCGCCCGCAACGCCGCGCGCAGCACGGCGTCCGCGTACTGCCGCTTCTGGTCCTGGGGCGGCAGATCCTCGCGCAGCAGCTCGCCGTAGCCGATGATCGGTGACAGCAGGTTGTTCAGATCGTGCGCGACGCCGCCGGCGAGGCGGCCGATCGCTTCGGTCCTCTGGGTCTGCTGGAGCTGGTCCTCCAGGCGCCGTCGCTCCTGTTCGGCGATGATGCGCGGCGTGATGTCCAGGCCGGTGCCGCAGATGCGCGCCGGGCGGCCGTCGGGCAGCTGTTGAATCGTGCGGCCGCGGACCAGCACCCAGACGGGATCGCCGGACCGGTGGGTCAAGCGGACCTCCGCCTCGTAGGCGGCGGCGCGACCTGCGCGCAGATCCGCCAACCCGCGCTCGACCGTGGCACGCTGCTGCGGCTCCAACCGCGACAGCCAGTCCTCGACGCGGCGCGGCAACTCGGCGGCGGGTAGCCCGAGCATCTCGGCCCAGCGTTCATTCAGCGCGACCTCGCCGGTGGCCACGTTCCAGTCCCAGGTGCCGAGATCGGCGCCGCGGATGGCCAGTTCCGTGTGGTGCTCCGCGACGGCCAGCTCCGCCGTCCGCTCCTGCACCAGCCATTCCAGCCTGACCCGGCGCTGGAAGTAGTATCCGTTGAGCGAGGCCAGCAACGCCGTGAGCGCGAGTCCGGCGACGAGCACCAGGATGGTCGTCTGGATCGGATAGAGACGGTCGAATTCCCGCGACGCGCGCGCTTCGACGAAGAACGTCTCGCCGAAAGCCAGGACCGGCTGCACCGCCGCGAAATCCCGATGCAGGGGGTCGCGTCCGTTCCACGTCGTGGCCAGCGGCCGCGGCGGTTCGCCGATCCGACCGTGCGCGATGGATAGCACGGCGGCATCATTGAGCTGCACGTAATCCAGAACGTATCGCAGGGGAAGTATCGCCGCGGCGAAACCCAGTACGCGCCCGGACTGGGCATCGGCGAAGACCGGCCGGTAGATGGCGGCCCTCGGCAGCGCCGTGTCCCGGACCGTCGCCGCCGGCGCATCGGTGAAGACAGGCAGTCCGCTTTGCATCGCCTCCGCGAGCGCCGCGACCTGTCGCGGTTCCGAGCCGAGGTCGAACCCCAGCTCATCGCCCCGGTCGGGATACGGGGCGACGCGCGTGACGGGATAGTACGTCGAGCGCCCGGTGGAAGCTGTCCGCCCGCCTTGCTCGTCTCGCTGCCAGACGGCGAAGTCGGCCAGGCCTTCCGCGCGGCCGACCGCCTCGAACGCGTCGCGCTGCGCCGCGGCGACGGGCTGGATCCATTGCCACGACTCGACGAGGGGCTCGGCCAGGAGAAAGTGCGTGAAATCGAGGAACTCGCGCTGGTTGACGTACTCGCTGGCGGCATAGAATCGCGCCAATGCCTCGAGCTTGACTCCCTGCGCGATCCGCAGGACGCGATCGATCGCCTCGACGCGTTCGCTGGCCAGCTCCCAGAAGAGCTGGTGGCGTTTATGCTGTTCGACATCGCGCGAGATCCAGAACAGCGACACGCTGAGGAGACTGCCGACCACCACGATGCTCAGGGCGTGTTCGAGATGGGACCACGCGTACGAGGGCTCGTCGCGGCGAAGGGCCCGGCGCTGCAGCGCGACGGCGCCGGCCAACAGGAGCAGGATCGCCGCCGCGGTGAACAGCGCGGGCGGCAGGGCAGATGCCGCCAACCCGGATTCATCGGCTTCGACGGCGAACCCCACGGCCACGAACATCGGCAACCCGTCGGTACCGGGCGCCGATACCGGCGCGATGACGCAGACGAGCGACTCGGCGTGCGCCTGGTCGAGAACCACCGTACGCGACGCGCCGTTCGCGAGCAGCCGGCGGACGTCGGCCGCGATCTCGGCGTGGATCTGCTGCCGGCGAGCCTCGTTCTGCGGTCCATGACCCTCGCTGCCCACGAGGAACTCGCAATGACCGTCGCCGCGGATCGCCAAGATCGAGACGAACCTGCTCCGCGGCATCTTGTCGACGAGGCACGTCAAGTTCCGCTGGAGCCGGCGATACTGCGGAGAACTCGGCGCCGGCGGCGCTTGCGCGAGGGCGGCGAGTTGCGTGTGGTCGAGGGCGCTGGCGACCGCCCGGGCCTGATTGACGATTTGCGCCCGCCGGCCGCGTGCCTGGCTGGCGTTCAACCAGACCGCCGACAGACTCCCGATGACCAACAGGACGACGAACGCGACAGCGACGCGGCGCCGCACCAGAGATCCCCAGCTGCGATTGCGCGAAGCGATGCTGAACATGGTCCGCCGGGCCCCTGTCGACCGTCGTGCACCAGCGCCGCCGCAGATCGGGTGGCGCGGCAGCGCCTGGCCGCGCCAAGATCGACCTGTCAGCAAGCTAGCACAGCGCGCGGGCTTCGGCCAGCAAGGCGTCGGTGTCGACGCGGGCGCCCACCGCGACGGCGAGGTCGCGCAGCAGCTCCCAGTTCGCCGGCCGCTTGCGCACGGACGCCTTCAGTTCGCAGACGCGCCCGTCGGTCGCGATGATGGTGCCGCTGTCGTCCAGGTAGTGCGTCCGCGGCAACAGGAGATCGGCCCGCACTTTCGCGGCCGCCACCACGCTCTGCGCAGCGAAGAAGGCCCGGGGCCTCGGCAGGCCGGCCAATTGACCCGCCGGCAAGTCGCCCAGCAACAGCGTCGGCGTGCCATTGGCGAGCGCGCCGACGTCGACGGGCGACAGCCCAAGCGCGTCGAGGCCGGCGGCGTTGGCGCCGCGCCGCAGCGCGAGCGCCTTGCAGCCGGTTCCGCTCACCAGATCGGTGCACTCTCCCGCGCGCGGCCCGACCACGAGCACGGCGCCCGGAGTCTCCAGGAGCTCGCGCATCGCCGCACGATCGCCGGCGGCGATCTCGCGCGACGTGCCCGCGCGGTGGTCGGCGCACGCGACGTAGCCCACGCGCGCGCCGCGCAGGATCGCCTTGCGCAGCAGCACTCCCGCGACCGGGAATTCGACGCCCAGGTCGGCGCCCACCACGAGGATCGCCGGCTGCTGCGGCAGCTCGCTCAGCCGGACCGTGCCGGCCGCCGCAGCCAGGGCCGCGTTCTGCGCCGCGTGCGCGATGCCGTCGGGCACCAGCCACGCCGCCTCGCCGCCCAGCTTGGCCGCGACCGCGCGGGCGAAGAGCGCCTCCTCGTTCGTGCAGTCCGGCCCCAGCACGATGCGCCCGCCCGCGAGCTTTTCGGCCAGCGCGGCGACAGCCGCCCGGCGATCGATCCGCGGCGCCGCGGCATTGGCGTCGCTCCACTCGAAGCGGCCCTTGCGGCACATGTGCACGTCGTTCCAGCCGTCCTCGCGCGGCGTGACGCGGATGATCTTCTCGTGGAACGCGTGCACGCCGACATCGCACGCCAGCGAGCAGGCGGTGCAGACCGACCCGACCGGCTCGGTCGGATAGGGGCCCGGCTTGGTGAGCGGCGTGCGCTCGGTGAGCGCGCCCACCGGACAGACGGCCACGCAGTCGCCGCAGGCCTCGCAACGGGTCTCGGCCAGCGGCAGATCGAGCACCGGCCCCACGCTCGACTCGAAGCCGCGCGCGGTGAAGCCGAAGATCGCCAGGCCGCGGCCCTGATCGCAGACCTCGACGCACTTGCCGCACTTGACGCACTTGTTCGGATCACGCCGCACATCGGGGTGGCTCTCGTCGACGGGATAGTCGTGCGTGGCCCCCGCGTAGCGCAGCGGATTCACCTGGTAGTCGTCCATGTACTTCTTGAGCTTGCACTCGAAGACGTCCTGGCAGCCGCAACTCAGGCAGCGGCTGGCCTCGGCGACGGACGGCGCCTCGCCCAGGCCGGGATCGACCTCCACGTCGCTCTTGATGCGCTCGGCGGGCTCGAGCAGGATCGGTTCGCGGCGCGGATCCTTCGGATATTGCGCGAAGAGCGAATCGGGCACGTCGACCCGCGTCGAGACGATGTCGAACTCCTCGACGTACGGCAGGTCGCGCAGGAAGAGATCGACGCCCTCGGCGGCCTTGCGGCCCATGTAGACCGCGTCGACCACGAGCTGCGGGCCGGTGACCAGGTCGCCCGCCGCGAAGACCTTCTCGCGGCTGGTGCGGAACGTCGGCTTGTGCACGTTGACCGTGCTCCACTTGGTCTGGTCGACCGCGTCCACCGGGATCACGCCCGGTTCGATGTCCTGCCCGATGGCCTTGATGATGGCGTCGGCCTCGACCAGGAACTCGCTTCCCTCGATCGGCACGGGGCTGCGGCGGCCCGACGCGTCGGGCTCGCCCAGCTCGCAGCGCAGGCAGCGCATGCCGACCAGGCGGTCGCCGGCGAACTCCAGGCCGATCGGAGCGACCAGGAATTCGTACTTCACGCCCTCTTCCTCGGCGTCGTGGATCTCGCACGCCTCGGCGGGCATCTCGTTGCGGGTGCGGCGGTAGACCAGCGTGACATCGCAGCCCTGGCGGACGGCGGTGCGCGCGGCGTCGATCGCCGTGTTGCCGCCGCCGACCACGGCGACCTTGCGCCCGAGGTCGACCTCACGCCCCAGCGTCACCTCGCGCAGATAGTCGATGCCCCCGAAGACACGCGGGTGGTCTTCGCCCTCGACGCGCAGGCCCTTGGCCTTCCAGGCGCCGATCGCTAGGATCACGGCGTCGTACTGCTTTTCGAGCTGGGCGACGGTGAAATCGCGGCCCAGCGCCTGGTCGCACCTCGCCTCGATCTCGCCGAGGCCCAGGATCTGCTCGATCTCCCAGTCGAGCACTTTCTTGGGCAAGCGGTATTCGGGAATGCCATAACGCAGCATGCCGCCGAGCTGCGGCATCTGATCGAAGATGACCGCGCCGTGGCCCTTCAGGCGCAGGTAGTAGGCCGCCGTCAGGCCAGCGGGTCCGCCGCCCACGATGGCCACGCGCTTGCCGCTCGGCGGCTCGAGCTGCGGCAGCACGACGCCATTCTCCATCTCCCAGTCGGCGATCCAGCGCTTGAGGTTGCGGATCGAGATCGGCGCCTCGACGCGGGCGCGGCGGCAGTCGGTCTCGCAGGGATGCGGGCAGACGCGGCCCAACGTGCCGGGCAGCGGGATCTTGCGGCGCAGGATCTCCATCGAAGTCGCGTAATCCTCGTTGGCGATCGCCCCCACGTAGCCCTGCACGTCGGCGTGCGCCGGGCAGGCCCTGTGGCAAGGAGGCTTGCAGTCGGCGTTGTGGTCCGAGAGCAGCAGCTCGAGGCCGGCGCGGCGCGCCGAGCGCACCTTGGCGCCGTCGACGTCGATCACCATGCCCTCGCGCACGGCCGTGCCGCAGGCTGGCACCATGCGGCCCATGCCTTCGATCTGCGCCAGGCAGATGAAGCACGAGGTGAACGGGCGTTCATGCTCCTTGTCGCGGCAGAGCGTGGGAATCTCGCAACCCGCCTGCGCCGCGGCATCCAGGATGGTGGTGCCGACCGGCACGCTGTACGGCTGGCCGTTGATCGTGATCTGGACGCTCATGTCGTCACCTCGTGTATACGGCGTCGGTGGGGCAGACCTCGCGGCAGGAGCCGCACTTGATGCAATCGTCGAGCACGATCACGTGGGGCTCGCCCTTCGCGCCCCGGATGCAGTCGACCGGACAAGCCTTGACGCAAGCCGTGCAGCCCGTGCAGAGGTCGGCCGCGATGTGGAAGGTGATCAGGTTCTTGCAGACGCCGGCCGGACACGTCTTGTGCTTGATGTGCGCCTCGTACTCCTCGCGGAAGTACTTCAGCGTGGTCAGGACCGGGTTCGGCGCCGTCTGGCCCAGACCGCAGAGGCTGGCGCCCTTGATCAGTCCGGCCAGTTCCTCGAGCGCCTCCAGATCGCCTTCGCGGCCCTCGCCCTCGCAGATCCGGTTCAGGATCTCGAGCATGCGCAGCGTGCCGACGCGGCAGAAGGTGCACTTGCCGCAGCTCTCCTTCTGCGTGAAGCCGAGGAAGAAGCGCGCGACCTCGACCATGCAGGTCAACTCGTCCATGACGACCATGCCGCCCGATCCCATGATCGCGCCCGTGGCGTTGATCGACTCGTAGTCGACCGGCGTGTCCAGGAGCGAGGCCGGCAAGCAACCGCCCGATGGACCACCCATCTGCACGGCCTTGAAGGCCTTCTTGCGCGGGATGCCGCCGCCGATGTCGAAGATGACCTCGCGCAGCGGAATGCCCATCGGGACCTCGACCAGCCCGCCGCGCTCGATCTTGCCCGCGAGCGAGAAGACCTTGGTGCCGGTCGACTTCTCGGTGCCGAACGCCTTGTAGGCGGCGGCGCCGTGGCGCACGATCCAGGGCACGTTGGCGTAGGTTTCGACGTTGTTGTTGTTGGTCGGCTTGCCCCACAGACCGGCCTCCGCGGGAAACGGCGGCCGGATGCGCGGCATGCCGCGTTCGCCTTCGATGCTGGCGAAGAGAGCGGTCTCCTCGCCGCAGACGAACGCGCCCGCGCCTTCCTTGATCTTGATGTCGAAGCAGAAGCCGGTGCCGAGGATATCCCGGCCCAGGAACCCGCGCTCGCGCGCCTGGCCGATCGCGATGCGCAGGCGGCGGATCGCCAGCGGATACTCGGCGCGCACGTAGATGTAGCCCTCGCGGGCGCCGATGACGTACGCGGCGATCATCATGCCCTCGAGCACCGCGTGGGGATCGCCCTCGAGCAGGTTGCGGTCCATGAACGCGCCGGGATCGCCTTCGTCGGCATTGCAGACGAGGTACTTGACGTCGCCCGGGCTCTTCTTGCAGAAGCTCCACTTCAGACCGGTCGGGAAGCCGGCCCCGCCGCGCCCGCGCAACCCCGAGTCGATGACCGTCTGCAGAACGGCGTCGGCGTTCGATGCGAGCAGCGCCTTGCGCAGCGCCGCATAGCCGTCGCACGCGAGGTAGTCGTCGATGTTCTCGGGATCGATGATCCCGGAGTTCGCCAACGCGATGCGCTCCTGCTGGCGGAAGACGTACTGCTTGGGTTCGCGGCCGCCGGCGCTCAATTCGTGGAAGAGGAACCCCTCGACCGGCTTGCCGCCGAGGACGTGCTCGGCGAAGATCCGTTCGGCCTTGCGCTCGTTGACCTTGCGGTAGACCCAGCGGCCGCGGGCGTCGTGGATCTCGACGATGGGCTCGTCGTAGCAGATGCCGAGGCAGCCGGTCTGCTTGATCGCGACCTGCGCCCCGCTCGCAGACGCTTTCTCTTCGAGCAGCTTGCGCACATCCCGCGCACCGGCGGCGATACCGCAGGATGCGTAGCCGACCATGATCGTCGTCGTGTCCATGCTCACGCCTCCTTGGCGCGGTACCCGTCGAGGATCTCGCGAGTCTTTTCGAAATTGAGGCTGCCGAAGGTCGTTTCGCCGATCATCATGACCGGCGCCAGGGAGCAGCAGCCGAGGCAAGCCACTTCCTCGAGGGTGAAGAGCATGTCCTCGGTCGTATCGGCGTCCTGCAGGCCGAGGTGGTCCCGGATCGCCGTCAGGATCGTGACCGAGCCGCGCACGTGGCAGGCGGTGCCGTCGCAGAGCTTGATGAGGTTCTTGCCGACGGGCGTCGTGCGGAACTGCGCGTAGAAGGTCGCCACCCCGTAGACCTTGCTCGCCGGAATGCCGAGTTCCTGCTCGATGAGGGCGAAGGATTCCGGCGGCAGGTAGCCGAGATTCGTCTGGATGGCTTGCAGTACGGGAATCGTGGCGCCGTCACGCCCTTTGAAGGGGCGGATCAGGTCGAGGAGCTGGCTCCTGGTCGCTTCCATGGGTGGGCCCCCCGCATGGCTTGGGTCGGTGCAGACACTCGGTCGTCGTCGACGCATCCGTCGAAACCGGATCGTGCCGGTGTAGTGTCCGTAGAAAAATAGCCTGCGGCGCGGTGAATTCAAAAAAACAGAATGCCGGCCGGGACCATCGGTCCCCGGCCGGCATCATGGACTGCGGCTGGAGAGGGGGCAGTCGCAGTCGGAAGCCTCAGTTCGACTTGGCGGCGACCTTGGTCTCGGTCTCCTTCTTCTGCTCGACCGCGGTCTCGGTCGCCTTCGCGCCGCAGCCCTCGGACGCGGCGGCGGCCGTGGTCGCCTTCGCGCCGCAGCCCTCGGACGCGGCGGCAGCCGTGGTCGCCTTCGCGCCGCAGCCCTCGGACGTGGCCGCAGCCGTGGTCGCCTTCGCGCCGCAGCCGTCGGCCTTGGCGGCAGCCGTGGTCGCCTTCACGCCGCAGCCGTCGGCCTTGGCGGCAGCCGTGGTCGCCTTCACGCCGCAGCCGTCGGCCTTGGCGGCAGCCGTAGTCGCCTTCACGCCGCAGCCGTCGGCCTTGGCGGCAGCCGTGGTAGCCTTCGCGCCGCAGCCGTCGGCCTTGGCCGCAGCCGTGGTAGCCTTCGCGCCGCAGCCGTCGGCCTTGGCGGCAGCCGTCGTGGCCTTCGCGTCCTGCTTGTCGCAGGCGACGACGTCGCTGGCCGCAAACGAGATGGCGAACAGGACGGCGACAGTCAGGGCGGTTGCAAACAAGGGGGAACGCTTCATGGTTTCTGACCTCTCTATGGTTCGGCCGGCGGCGATGGCCACGAGCCTGCGGTGAATCGCCAACATGCGCATCGGGAGGGCCTGCCTAAAACAGGATAAAAAGAGTATACTAGAATCCATAGCGGGGTGCAAGGCTTTTTTCCCGCCGGTCCACGACTTGCCTGCCTGGCCTCGGCAACGCATGATGAATCTGATGAAACCACGCGCGTCAAGGGGTGCCGTCGTATCGATCGGCCGCGGCAGCGCTGCAGTCGCCGGGCTGATCGTTCTCGGGCGCGAATTGTGTATCGCATGGTCCGGCAACGAGTTGCTTTACGTCTGGGGGCTTGCCGCCTGGCTGGCTGCCGCGGCACTGGGGGCTGTCCGCCGCAGCCGCCGGTTCGCCGTCGGACCGCATGCCGCGACGCTGCTGCTGGCCGCGGCGCTGCCGAGCGGCCTCGTCCTGGCCCGCAGCCTGCGACCGATGCTGCTCGCCGTTCCGGGCGCTGAACCCGGCCTCTGGAGCCTGCTGCTGAGTTCTGCACTCGTCGTGGGCCCCGCTGGTTGGACCTGCGGTCTGCTGTTGCGCGCGACCTGCGAAAAGCCGCCGCCCGCCGCGGGCGGGGGGCTCCGCGAGCCGGCACGCCAGGGGCTTGCGCTCGTCATCGGCGGGGTCCTCGCCGGTTTTCTGCCGGTCGCCGGCATCGCCGGCCTCGCGGGTGTCCTGCTGGCGAGCTTCGCGCTGCTCGTTTCGACGCTCGTCTCGCGGCCCCCCGCACCCTGGACCGCGCCGAGGCGCGGCGCCGAACCGGCCATCGCCGTGCTCGCGGTCGCCACGGCGTTCGCCATCGCGTTCTCAGGGCGGCTGGACCGCACGTTGACGGGCTGGAGCCATCCGAGCCTCGAGTCCTCGCGCGAGACGCCGCGAGGCCGGCTCGTCGCGACCGCCGGCGAGATGCCCGGCCGACCGGACGTCTACCGTGACAACGCCTTGCTGTATCGCGCCGCGGCGACGCAATCCGACGACATCGTGGTGCTGGCCGTCAGCCAGCATCCCGGAGCCGCCAGCGCCGCAGTGCTGGGCGGCCATTCCTGGCGGCATGCCGACCAGCTCGCAGCGCTCGGCGTGGCGCGCATTGCCAGTCTCGAACCAAGGGACCGTGTCCTGCGGCTGGCAGGCGACGAACGATCGCACCTACCGCACGACCTGATCGTCGCCGACCCCCGCGCCTGGCTGAAAGCGACGCCGGACCGGTTCGATCTCATCCTCTGCGCCCTGCCCGAGCCTCTCACGGTGCAATCGAACCGCTTCTGGACCGCGCAGTTCGCCGGCCTCTGCGCGGCGCGCCTGCATGATGGAGGCCTCCTCGCGCTGCAGATGAATACCGGCGAAAACGTCTGGACCCTGCCGCAGGCCCGGCGCCTGGCGGCAGTCCAGCGGGCGCTCGACGGGGTCTTCGCCGAGGTCAGGGTCTTGCCGGGAGCGATCACCGTCTTGCTGGCGGCGAACCGACCTCTGGCCGCCGATCCCGAGGCGCTGGCCGCCGATCTTTCGCGACTGGACCCGGCCCCGCGCAGGCACGCAGTGGACGCGTTGCGCCGGCGCTGGTACGACCATCGGACCGCCGAGGCCGCCGCGATCCTGGCCGCCGCCGCGGTGCCGCCCAACACCGATCTGCGACCGACCTGCCTGGCGGACGTCCTGCTGCATGATCTCGGACGCCTGTGGCCAGGGCTGGGCTGGCGCGAAGCACAGGCGCCTCGCACCTGGCTGACCCCGCTGATCGTCGGCGGGATGCTCCTGGCCCTGGCGCTGCGGCGGCGACGCGAAGAACCGCTGCTGCTCGTGGCCGGCTATGTCGGTCTGGCGCGAGGGATCACGATCAGCGCGCTGCTTCTCTATCATCAGACACAGCATGGCACCCTCTACCGGGACATCGGCTTCCTGCTCGCGCTGGTCGGCCTCGGTCAAGCCAGCGGCGCGTGGCTGCGCAGTTTGCGCGTGCCGTGGCGTCGAGGTCCCCGGACAGTCAGCGATCCCGCCTTCGGCCGCTGGCGATTGCCCGTGCTGCTCGTATTGCTCTCCTTCTGGACTTTCCTGGTCTCCCTGCGCCTGCTGCTCGGCAGTGGACCGGCCGCTCTCGGCGGCTGGCTGCTCGGCACTGGACTGCTGGCGATGCTCGCGCTGGCGGCCTGCGCCGCCCGCTCGCGGGTCGAACCGCAGCGTCTGCTCGCCGCCGATCTCGCGGGCGGCGCCGGCGGCACACTGCTGGCCGCCCTGCTGCTGTTGCCGTTCAACGGCCTGGCTGCAACCGCCTTGACCGTGACCGTGCTGGCCTTTCCCGCCGCCCTTTCCGTCTGGCCCCTGCCTGGCGCCGGTACCGATTCCTAAAGCCGAGCCGAGCCGCGTCGATTCCTGACGGAAGAACCGGGTCATCCGCATCGGCGGAGCCCCTGTATGCGACCAACAGCCAGCCCGAAGGAAACTCGGGCCCTGGGTGGCCTTCCGGCATGACCTTACGCAGAGATAGTGTCGCCGTTCGCCGCGCGGAACCGCTCCAGTACGCGTCGATCGCGACGCTCGCCCTGGCGTTCTGCCTGGGCGCGACCGGCGCCGCGGCGCAGGTCGCGACCGGCAGCTACGCCGGTGACGGCAGCGCCGCCCGATCCGTCACCGGCCTGGGCTTCACGCCCGCGGTGGTCGTCATCAAAGGCGATCTCGCCGCACCCGCGATCATCCGGACCAACGCCATGCCGCTGGGTCGCGCCAAACCGCTGACTCTGGAGCAAGCCCCGGTCACGGATCATATCCTGGCCCTGATCGCGGACGGCTTCGTGGTCGGCGATGCCGCGGCCGTCAACCAGGCTGGCGCGCAATACCGGTACATCGCCTTCGCCGAGCAGGTCGGTGGCATGGTGGCCTGCGGCACCTACCTGGGCGACGGTACCGCCGACCGTGAGATCCTCGGCCTGGGTCTTACGCCGGGCCTGGTTCTCTTGATCCCCGGCAACGACGCGCGTTGCCGCCTGCGCACCGACGTCATGCCGGCCGGCATGTCGCTGGCGTTCGACGATGTCGCGCTGGAAGAGAACGTGCTCATCGCGCTGACCGGCGGCGGTTTTCGAGTCGGCGACAGTTGGCAGGCCAACGAGCTGGGAACGCCGTACGGCTACGTGGCCATCTCTCGCGACGCCGAGCGATCGTTCTTCGGCGCCTATACCGGCAACGGCACGACCAACCGAGTCATCAACGACGCCGGCTTCCGCCCGCAATGGGTCGTCATCCAATCGGCCGAGAGCAGACCCGGCGCCCACCAGATCCCGCAATTCGCCGGCGCCGGGCGCACGCTCGGCTTCCGGCCCGAACCCGATTTCGTCGAGGGCATCAAGCAGTTCACCGGCCAGGGTTTCGCGATCGGCAACCACGAGCGGGTCAACGAGGCGGGCAAGACCTTCTACTTCGCCGCCTTCGCGAGCGGCGGCGAGACCGCCGACCTCGCCGTGCTCCTAGGTGCCGATGCCGCCTCTCGCGAACTCGGCGAGACGTTCAGCCTCTCGGCCGGCATGCGCAACGACGGTTCGGTAGCCGTCGCCGACGCCGTGCTGCAGGTCGAGGTGCCGCCAGGTCTGACGCTGCGGAGCTTCGCGCCGGACCCCGGTCTGGTCGGCGACTATTCGACACCCGAGCAGATCCGCGTCTCCTACGACCTGGCGGCTGGTGAGCAGCGGCAGGTCGTCGCCACGTACGTGGTCGCTTCGGGTCCGGCGCTGCGCACGTTCGACGCCGCGATCGTCGGTTCCTCGCGGCCGGACCCCAATCCCGCCAACAACGCCGCCAACTGGACGATCGACGTCCTCTCGGCCGACCTGGCGCTCACCGTGGCGGTCGACGATCCGCAACCGGCGGCCGGCGCGACGGTCTCGGTGACGACCACGCTGGCCAACCTCGGTCCCGACGGCGCCCTCGCGCCGGCGGTCACGGTCGAGTTGCCGGCCGGGATCTCGCTGGTCGAAGCGAGCCCTGGCGCTGGAACCTACGACGTGTCGTCGGGCACGTGGTTGCCCGGCCCCCTGGCGGCTGCCGGTCAGACCGCACTGCTGCTGGTCTGCACGGTGGCCGCTGATCTGGCCGGTCAGCAGCGGAGCATCGCGGCCGCCGTCGTCGATCCGCGCAACGATCCCGTCGCCGCCAACAACACCGCCGCCGCGACGCTCACGATCGCGGAAGCGGCCATCGTCTCGGCCGCCGTGGTCCCCTTCGCGCAGGAACACCGGCGTCTGCTGCCCGGTGGCCCGACCGCCGACGTCTTGCACGTGCGGCTGCATCATCACGGCGCGCAGGCGACGACGTTGGCGAGCGTCAGCTTCACGAATCCCGTCACGAACGGTCGCGGGCAGGCGGAACAGGACGCCCTCTGGTCCGCGGTCGAGTTGCGGACCGCAGACGGCGCGACCGTGGCGACCGGGCTGTTCGAGGCGGGACGCTTCACGGCCGCGGACCTCGCGCTTGCGCTCCCCGGCGGCGGAACGCTCGACCTCGTCCTGCGCGGCTCCGCGGCGTTGACGGCGCCGGACGGCGTGCTGCTGCAGCCGGCGCTCCCCGGCGGCGAGGATCTGACCTTCTCGGCGCCGCTCACCCTGCAAGGCGCCTGGCCGTTGACCGCGCCCGGCACGCTGCGGATCGACGGCATGACCGCCGCGCAGATCATCCTGCATCCGGTCGGCCCGGAAGCGTTCCAGATGGGATCCGTGCGCAACCTCGCCCTGGACGTGGTCGTCCCCAGCAACGGCGGCCAGCCCGATGTCCTGACCAAGCTGAACGTGGTGAACCTGGGCAACGCCGCGCCGGGATCCGTGCTGACACGGGTCGAGGCCTGGGCCGACGACAGCAACGGCATCTTCAACCCGGCCGTCGACCAGAGGATCGGCCAGCTCTACTGGACCGGCGGCGACCGCTACGAGGCCAGCGCGCTGTCCGTGCCGATCCCGGTCGCGGGGTTGCGGGTCTTCGTGACGGTCGACGTGGCCGCCGACGCGATCGGCGGCACGATACGCCTGAGCCTGCCGGCCGGCGACGACGTGGCGATCAACGTCGCCAGCGGCAACGACGGCCCGATCGACGAACCGGTCGCCAACCCGTTCACGCAGACGATCACCGCCACCGACCGCGTCATCGTCACCACGGCGCCGGTCGCCTCGCGCGTCGTCTCGCCCGGCGAAGACCGCGTCCTCTTGCTGCATCTGGTGGCGCGCAATCTCTACGGCCACGCGCAGACGCTGCGGCAGCTGCGGGTCCACAATCTCGCCCGCGGCGCGGCGGCGGCGACGCGCGCCGATCTCGACGGCACGGCCAACCAGCTCTTCCTGCGTTTCGACGGCAACGGCAACGGTCAGTTCGACGATCCGGACAGCGACCCCGTGGCGGCCACGGCGGTCTGGCAAGACGGCGTGGCCGTCTTCGAGGGCGTGCGCTGGGAACTGCCCCCCGGCGCAGTCGTCCATCTCTTCATGACCGCCAACCTGTCCCTGTTCGGCTGCGCCGACGGCGACACTCTCGGCGCCGCGATCGGAGCCGCCGGCGATCTGCAGTTCCGCGAAGAAGCGGCGCTCGTCGGCGCCTGGCCCCTGGATAGCGGCGCGCGCCACCGCGTGCGGGGCATGGTCGCCGCCCAGGTGCTCTGTCCCGAAGTGCCACCGATCTCGCTCGCGGCTGGCGAAGGGCCGGCGCTGGCCCTCGATTTCACGGTACCGGCGAACGGCTATCTGGACGATACGCTGCAAAGCCTACGCCTGCGCAACCTCGGCACCGCCGGCAGCGCGGACATCGCCGCCCTGTCGTTGTGGGCCGACGACGGCGACGGTCTGTTCGACCCCGCCACCGATCAATGGCTGGGAGATATGACCAGCGTCGCGCAGGATTGGCTCGCCCTGGATTTCGGACTGGCGGTTCCAGCCGGCGGACGCCGTCTCTTCGCCGGGCTGACGATAACTTCCACGCCCGTCGACTCGGCCACCGTCAGGCTGGCGGTCCCCGTCGCCGGACTGACCATGCAGTCGAGCAACGACGGCCCGCGCGACGGGCCGGTCACCAGTCCGACGACCTTGCTGATCTCCACCGCCCCGCTGCTGTCCTCGTTCAGTTTCGAACGACCGCGCAGCACGACCGACATGACGGTCCCGCTGGCCATGAGGGTGACCAACGTGGGCGGCGAGCAGATCGACGGCATCACGCCGGCAGCACTCGCGTTCAGCGGCTCTGGCGCGGTCGTCCTGATCGGCGGACCGGTGCCGGCGAGTCTCGATCTGGCTCCCGGCGCCTCCGGCACGTTCGCCTGGACGCTCGCGGCCGAGACCGCGGGGTCGTTCCAGGCGATCGGCAATTGCACCGGCGTCGGCGCGGTGGGCGGCCAGACGCGCTCATCGCTGAACAACGCGTCGGCCGTGCACCGTATCCTGGAACCCGCGAGCGATCTGCGCTTGTACCCCGTGGCCAACATGCCGTTCTCGATCAACCGCGGCCAGACGGGCGTGGTTCCCCTGACCCTGACCTTGCTCAACCACGGCGGCGAGGAACGGTCGGAGATCCGGCTCGAGCGGCTGGTCGTCACCCTGGACGACGGCGAGGGCGGACCGATCGCGCCCGCCGACCTCTTGCGGCGCGCCGTCGTGAACGAGGGCGTGCTCGTCTACTGCGACAAGACGCAACCGGAGGCGACTGGACAGACGTTGGCCCTGGATCTCTCGCCGGCCGTGATCGTCACCGCCCGCGAGCCGGTGACCCTCGGGTTGCGCCTGGACATCCGACCCGATCCGCAGGCGCAGCGATTCCGGGTCGGCTTGCCGGCGGCGGCGGCGCTCACGGCGACCGACGCGATCAGCGGCCTGCCGCGCGGGATTGAATTGACCGCTGGCGACTTCCCGGTGCTGTCGGCCACGGGGACGATCGTCGCCCAGGCGACCGGGCTGCTCGTAGCCGGCGTCCCGCTCGCGGACGGCACCGCCGGCGCGGGGCAACCCGATGTCGAACTGCTGCGGCTCGCGCTGAGCAGCCAGGGCGACGACCTGAGCAGCGAGGTGAAGGTGGGCGCCTTCGCCGTATCGTTGCGCGACGACCTGGACCGGCCGCTGGCCGATGCGTCCGCGCATCTGAGCCGGCTCTGGGTCCAGGGACCGCTCACGGTGCACAGCCTGCGCGAGATCACGAACCCCGCCGACTCGCTCGTGGTATTCGAACTGATGCCGCAAATCACCGTCCCGGTCGGCGCGCCGCCGCTGCATGTCTCGGTGCGCGCGCAGATCGCGGCCTCGCCGATGCTCGGACCGCTGCGCCTGCGCCTGGCGGGTCCGCAGCGGTTCGACGCCCGCGACGGCAACATCAGCACGGCGGTTCCGATCACCTACGAAACCGCGCCCCTGACGGGTCCGGTCATCGCGCTGCAAGCGCCGACCCCGGCGATCGTCGCCGCAGTCGAACCCAGGCTGCCGGCGCAGATCGCCCTCGGTTCGCGCGACGTGACCGCGTTGTACCTGCGGCTCGAGCACCAGGGCCCGAGCAGCGCCGGCGCCGCCCGGCTGGACACCTTGCGGCTGGACTGCCTGGACGGCGCGCGCCGACCGCTCGACCCGCGCCTCGTGCTCGCCGCGTGCCGTCTGAACCTCGACGGAACATGGCTCGCGGCGCCGGCCGCCTTCCAGGCGGACCGGATCGCGATTCCGCTCGGGGGGCGTCTGCTCGCGGCCGGCGACCAGGCCGACCTCGTCCTGCGCATCGATGTCGCCGCCGCGACGGCGATCGACGCTTTCGAATTGATCCTCGGCGAGACGGATCTGGCCGCTGTCGACGCCAACCTGCTGTCGCCGGTTGCGATGGCCGCCGCGGCAGACCAGCGCTTGCCCGGCAGTTCCGGCGTCGCTCGCTTGCAACCCGCTTCGGTCGAAGTCGTCGCCGGATGGCTCGACCGCCTGTCCCCGCTGCTGCCAGACGGTGAAACAACGATCGAGGCGGCCCATCTCGTACTCACCAATCCCGCGCCAGCCGGTGCGGCGCCGCTGGAGCTGGCGTCCCTTCGGGTGCGCGCGAGCGGCCGCGACGGTAGCGCTCTGGCCGCTGGCGCCGTGCTCGGCCGCGTCGTGGCGACCATCGCCGACACGATCTGGAGCGAAGCGATCGCCGCCGGCGGCGAAGATTCGACGCTCGTGCTGATCGGCGCCGAACCGTGGCTCCTGCCGGCCGCCAGTTCCCGGACGGTGGTCCTGCATATCGCCGGGCGGCCCGGAGCGACGCACGGCGGCGTGCGGATCGGCCTGGACGCGGCCGACTTGCTCTGCCGCCAACCAGGTGGCGGCGCCGCAGCGCTCGTGCGTTCGGCCAGCGGGCAGAGCTTTCCCTTCTGGACCGCGCCGGCCGGACAGGGTGCCGCCGACCTGGCCGGCAGCTACCTCAACTACCCCAATCCGTTCGCCGCCGGCCGCGAGCAGACGATCTTCGCCTTCAACCTGCCGCGCTCGGGTCGCGTCTCGCTGCGCATCTGGACCGCGCGCGGCGAGCCGGTCATCACGCTGCTGCGCGATCAGGACCTGGCGGCAGGGTTGCACCAGGACCTGGCCTGGAACGGTCTGAATGGACGATCGCAGGCCGTGCAGAACGGCGTCTATCTGGCGGAGCTGACCGTCGACTACGACGACGGCGGGCGCGAACGCTTCCTGCGCAAGGTGGCGGTGGTGCGATGAGCCGAGGCCGCAGCAGTACTTGCCGCCTTCGCCGGCCGGCGCTAGCCGCCGGAACGATCGTTCTGCTGTGGCTGCTCGCATCGTCGCCGGTCCGCGCGGCGGACGACGGCGGCGGCCGCTCGGTATTCGCGACCGGCGCCGGCAATCGCGCCTTGGCGCTGGGTGGCGCCTACGCGGCCGTGGCCGACGACGCGAGCGCCGCCATCTGGAACCCGGCCGGGTTGGGCCGCCTGCAACGCAAGGAACTCCAGCTGACCCAGACCACGCTCTTCGGGCTGGGCTTCAGCGAGCAATACGCATCGTTCGTGCTGCCCGACTGGCGCTGGGGCGCGCTGGCGGCGACCTGGCGCCGCTTCGGCGTGGACGGGATCGAGGGCCGCGACGAGCGCGGCTTCCTCGTCGACGACAACCTCCGCGACGCCGAGACCGAGTTCCTGCTCGGCTACGGTCGCAGCCTGCTGGACGGCGACCTCGCGCTGGGCGGTGCGTTCAAGGTGCGTCACCATCGGCTCGCCGGTTTCGCCGACAGCGGCATGGGTCTAGACGCGGGGCTCTGGCTGCGTCCGCTGGCGCTGCTCGGTGGCGGCTCCCGCGCGCTGTCCTGTGGTCTGGCGGTGCGCAACGTCCTGGAACCGCAGATCAAGCTGGCCGCCGATGCGGTCCACGACCCCATCGCGTTGCGCGCCGGATTCGCCTGGTCGCGACAGCTGGGATCGCGCCTGCAACTGCTGGCTGCCGCCGATATCGAGCGCACCCGCGACATGGACGGACATCTGCACGGCGGCCTGGAGATCGGTCTCGAAGAAACGCTCGCTCTGCGCGTCGGCGCCGCCGACGGCCGTCTGACCGCCGGCGCCGGCCTCGACTGGCAAGGCTGGCGCGCCGACTACCAGTTCGAAGATCATCCCCTGGGAGCGATCCATCGCTTCGGCATCGGCGTCGCCTTCGGCGCCTCCGTCGCCCAGAGCCGGCTGGCGGCTCAGGCGGCCGCCGAAGCCTCGATGCAGGCCAAGTTGGAAGAGGCGTTCCTGGCGCGCAACAGGCTCCGCGAACAGCAGTTCATGCGACAGGCCCAGGAGGCCCTGGCCGCGGCGCGCTGGAACGATGCCCTGACTACGCTCGCCACCCTCGAAGTCCTGGCGCCGGCGGCGCAGGATCTCTCGCCGCTCGCCGCGCAGGCGTGGTCCGGTCTGGCTCGCGATCAGGAACGACAGGACGAACTGGCCAATGCCGCGCTGAGCTGGCGGCGTGCACTGGCAGCCACGCCAGACGATGCCGAGGCGGCGGCGGCGCTGGCCAGGGTCCAGGACGAGAGCGACCGTCGCGCGCGCCGCGGCCGCGAGATCCGCGCGCGATGGGAGGACGCCCTCGACGCGCTCGCCGCCGAGAATCTGGCCGAGGCGCGCCACGGCTTCGCCGTGATCCTCGAGCTGGCGCCGCATGACCGCGACGCAGCCAGCATGCTCGAGCATACCGACCGCGCCCTGGCGCGGCGCGCCGCCACGGCGGTCCTCTCCTCTGGTCCGGCGAGTCCATCCGTTCAGGCCGCGCCGCCGGCCGCCGCCGCCGCCCCGGTACAGACCGCCGCGACCGGTCCGACGGGAATCTCCACCACGCCTGCCGCCGCGTCGGCCGCGGCCGTCGAGCTGACTGCCGCGCGCCGGCGCGAGATCGCCGATCTGTATCGGCGCGGACTCGACGCCATGCAGGCCGGCCGGCGCATGGAGGCGGTCCGCTTCTGGGAGCTGGTCTGGGAGGCCGATCGCGACCACGAGCAGGTGCGCGACGACCTGACCCGCGAGTATCTGGCCCAGGGCATGGAAGCGTTCGCGTCCGGCGCGCTGCGTCAAGCGGTCGTCAGCTGGGAACAGGCCGTGCGGATCGCGCCCGAAGATCCCCGGGCCCGCGGCTATCTCGAGCGCGCGCTGCAGCAGCTCGCGCGCATGGAACAGATCACCGGCGGCCGTTGAGCCGCCGCACGAGGACGAGGCGATGAAAGCAGCGCAGCCAGCGCGGATCATCAGCATGAAGCTCGTCTTCTCCGTGGTTTCCATCGGACTGGTCACCGCGGCAGCCGCCGGCGTCCATCTCCTGAGCGAGCGCAACGCCCGGCGGGCGCTGGAACAGGAGATGGAGACGCGCTTGCTGCTGGAAGCGCGGCACCTCGCTCTGCTGAGCACCGATGCCCTGCTGGCGGAGTACCCCGAACTCACGCTGTGCCCCATCGTGCGCGAGATGATGCAGCGGCGCCCGGACCTGGAGCTTGCGGTCGTCCTCGACCATGCGGGGCACATCCGCGGGCCCCGGGACGTCCGGCTGCTCGGCGAACGTCTCATGGTGCTTGCGACGCTTTCGCCGCGGCCGACGCTGTCGCTCCTCGCCGACGACGAGGTGATCCTCGCCAATGAGAGGGTGGTGGCCGCGCGCGTGCCGGCGCGCCATCCGGGCGGCCAGGTCGTGGGATCGGTCCTCGTGGGGCAGAAGCGCGAATACCTCGAGAGCATGCTCGCCGGCGGACGCGGACAGGTGACCCTGCTCGCCGGCGCCCTGGCGCTCATCGCCGTGCTGCTCGCCGTGTTCGTGGTCCGCCGCCTGCTGGCGCCTCTGGACGTCATGCGCGCGGGGCTGGAGCGGATCGGTCGCGGCGACCTCGACAGACCGATCAATCTGCGCAATCGCACCGAGCTGGGCCTGCTGGCCGGCACGATCGACGCGATGGCCGCCCGGCTCAGCCTTGTTCAGGCGGAGAACCGCGCCCGTGAGCAGGAGATCATCGACACCCAGCGCGAGCTGATCCACACGCTCGGCGACGTGGTCGAGAGCCGCTCGCTGGAAACCGGCAATCATATCGACCGCGTCGCCGAGGGGGCCGCCTTGCTGGCCTCGCTCGCCGGCCTGCCGCCGGACGAATGCGAGCTGCTGCGCCTCGCAGCCCCCATGCACGACGTCGGCAAGATCGGCATCCCGGACCTTGTCCTCAACAAACCTGGCAAGCTGACGCCCGAGGAATTCGCCCTGATGCAGACCCATACCACGAAGGGGCATCAGATCCTGGCGCAATCGGACCGCCCCATCCTCAAGACGGCCGCCCTGGTCGCTCTGCAACACCACGAGCGCTGGGACGGGACCGGATATCCGCAAGCATTGGCGGGGTTGGACATCCACGTCTTCGGACGCATCGTGGCGATCGTGGACGTCTTCGACGCGTTGACCAGCGACCGCTGCTACCGTCCCGCGATGAACCTGGCCGAAGCGCTCGCCGTCATGACCGAGGGGCGCGGCAGCCAGTTCGACCCCGATCTCCTCGATCTCTTCTTCAGCCATCTCGGCAGCTTCCGCGCGCTGCTGGCGGAGGCGCCGGCGGAGCCCGCGCCGGAGGATCGACCGGCCGCCGCCACCGCGACGACCGCGGACGAACCGGCGTCCGAACTGCACCTGGTGGGCTGAGACGACGCGACGCGCGCGCCGCATTGTGCCCGACCGATCCCGCGCTTATCTTTCTGCTCCCGACAGCGAAGCCGCAACGCCTCGTGGCCTGGCCGACCAGCATCAGGAAGGATCGCGCGAAGGGTCATGAACATCTGCTTCCTCATGTACGCCTGGGAACGGATGCGCGCCGAGACCGACTCTTCTCTCCGCCTGATCCACGAGTGCGCGCGCCGCGGCCACCATGTCGCGCTGTGCACGCCCGGCGGCTTGACGATCCGCGACAACGCGGCCCACGCCATCTGCCGCGTGATCCAGAACAACAAGATCTCGACCAACATCCCCTCGTTCCACCGGCATGCGGAACTCAAGACCAGCCGCCTGCCGCTGTCGGGCTTCGACGTCATCTTCCTGCGCCTGACGCCGCCGCTGGACGGCGTGGTCCTCAATTTCCTGGACGCGGTGCGCTCCGACACGTTCATCATCAACGACGTCGACGGCCTGCGCCTGGCCAGCAACAAGCTCTATCCGACGACGCTCGGCGACGCCGACCACGACTTCATCCCCGCCACCCACGTCTCGAAGCAGCGGGAGTACCTCGAACGCGTCGTGGAGGAATCGCCCTACGACCGGATGGTGCTCAAGCCGCTGAACGGCTCGCGGGGGCGCGGCGTGGTGGTCGTCGAGAAGCACTCCCGGCAGAGCTTGCGCGCGTTGCTCGACTTCTACATCGGCGAAGGCGAACAGACCCACTTCGTGATCCTGCAGGAATACGTGCCCGGCGCCGAGAACGGCGACGTGCGCATCCTGCTGCTCAACGGCGAGCCGATCGGGGCCATGCGGCGCGTGCCCGCCGCGGGCGACGCCCGCAGCAATGTGCACGCCGGCGGCGCCGTGAAGAAGCACGTCCTGACGCGCCGGGAGATCGACCTGTGCCGGCGCCTGGGTCCCAAGCTGGTGCGCGACGGGCTCTACTTCGTCGGCCTGGACGTCATCGACGGCAAACTCATCGAGGTCAACGTGCTGAGCCCCGGCGGCATCACGCGCATCAACCGCCTCCAGCGCGCGCGGTTGCAAGTGCGGGTCATCGACTTCCTGGAGACCGTGGTCCAGGACAAGGAGAACCGCGCCCGCCGCAAGCACGAGCTGCGCAAGCTCGTCGAAGACGCCCACGCCGGCTGAGCCGAACGCCGCCCCCCTCTCAACTGCCGAGCAGCTTGGTCCGGAACATGAAGAAGACCGCGCCCAACAGGCAGAGCCCGGCCCAGAGGTAGTCGAGGCTGGGGCGCTCCTTGAGGTAGAGGAAGGCGAACGGCACGAACACCGTCAGCGTGATGACTTCCTGCAGGATCTTGAGCTGGGCCACGCTCATCGCCCGATGGCCGAGGCGGTTGGCCGGCACCTGCAGCAGGTACTCGAAGAGCGCGAGGCCCCAGCTCACGAGCGCGGCGATCAGCCAGGGTTTGTGGGCGAGGTTGCGCAGATGACCATACCACGCGAAGGTCATGAAGACGTTGCTCAGCACGAGCAGGACGATCGTCGGCAGGTAGGCGCGCATACCCGCTCTTTCGCCAGGATGTCGTGACCGGCGCCGCGCGCCCCGACAACAGGCCAGGTCGCCGGACGCCGCGGGCGCAATCAATAGCCGCGCGGGCCTGGCGTCAAGCGACGAAAACCTGACTGTTGCCAGGGCGGCCCCCCGGTACGATGCTGCCCGGCACAGACCCAACCGGGAGGACCAGATGATCGTGCGTATCACCGGCCGGACGACCGGCAAGACGACGACCGCGCTACGCCACGACGACTCGGGCAGCGGGCTCGAGACCATGGCGCCGAAGGACAACGGCGGCGAAGGCCTACGCTTCTCGCCGACCGATCTCTGCGCCGCGTCGCTCGCCTCGTGCGGGGCGACGATCATGAACATGTACGCCCACAACGCGGGCATCGCCGTCGACGGCATCGCCTTCGCCGTCGAAAAGGAGATGTCGGCGAATCCGCGCCGCATCGGACGCCTCGCCGTGCGCTACGAGATCGCCACGGCCTGCAGCGAACAGGACTTCCGGAAGATCATCAACGCCGGCAAGACCTGCCCGATCCGCCACTCGCTGCACCCGGACATCGCGCTCCAAGAAGAGTACGTCAGGACCTCGCCCGCTTCCTGAGCGGCGGCGATATGGCCGCCACGGCCGAACGTTGACGTTGCCGCTCGATCCCGGTTAATTAATATTGGTTTAATCCTATTTAACTTGGAGGTCATGCCATGTCCTGTTCAACGCGGCCGCTGCCTGCTACATTCGCCGATCGGCCTCAGCAGCGGCGCCGGAACCAGTTGCACCTTTCTGCGGTCCTGCTGGCCGCTTGCTCCGCGTTATGCCTGCTCGGGTCCGCCGGGACCGCGGCGGCGGCCGCGGTCGAACTCGCGGTCGGCGGGCTCGTCTCGCCGGTCCGCGTCGCGGCCCCCGTGGGCGACGAGCGCCTGTTCGTGGTCGAACAAGGCGGTCGCATCCGCGTCTTCCAGCAGGACGGCACGCCGCGCGGGGACTTTCTCGATCTCTCCGGCCAGATCTCGACCGGCGGCGAACGCGGCCTCCTGGGCCTGGCCTTCGCGCCGGACTACGCGCAGAGCGGCCGCTTCTACGTCAACTTCACCGACTTGGACGGCCACACGCGGATCGTGCGCTACCGCGTGAGCGCGACCGATCCCGACCGCGCCGATCCGACGACCGCCTCGCTGGTGCTCGCCGTCGAACAACCGGACGACAACCACAACGGCGGACACCTCGAATTCGGGCCGGACGGCATGCTCTACGTCGGCCTCGGCGATGGCGGTGGCGGCGGCGATCCCGACGATTACGCCCAGAACCCGCAGTCGCTGCTGGGCAAGATGCTGCGCCTCGACGTTGCCGGGCCGTCCGGCTACGCCATCCCGGCCGACAACCCGTTCGTCGGCGCGGCGCCGCGCGACGAGATCTGGGCGCTCGGCCTGCGCAATCCCTGGTGCTTCGGCTTCGACCGACTGACCGGCGACCTCTGGATCTCCGATGTCGGCCAGAGCTCCCGTGAAGAGATCAATGTTCAACCGGCGGCCTCCCTGGGCGGCGAAAACTACGGCTGGCGACTCATGGAGGGCAGCCAGTGCTTCAACCCGCCCACGAACTGCAACGACGGCTCGCTGACCCTGCCGATCTACGACTACGCCCGCGGCGGCTCGCCTTTCCGCTGCTCGATCAGCGGCGGCTATGTCTACCGCGGCGCGCGGGCGCCGGAACTGCGCGGGCAGTACCTGTTCGCCGACTACTGCAGCCGCCAGATCTGGTCGCTGACGTGGTCCGAGGCGGCCGGACTCGGCGAGGTCGTCGAACGGACGACGGAATTGACGCCGCCGGGCGGTTATGGCCGCATCGTGGGCATCGGCCAGGACGGGCTGGGCGAGCTCTACGTCATCGAGTGGCAGCTCGGGCGCCTCTACAGGCTGATCGGCAGCGCCACGGCGGCGGATGCGCCGCCGCCTGCCTTCGCGCTGGCCCAGAATGCGCCGAACCCGTTCAACCCCGCCACGACGATCGGCTTCAGCGTACCGCGCGGCGGCGGTCCGGTGCGGCTCGACGTGCTGGATCTCGACGGCCGTCTCGTGCGCAACCTGGCCGCCGGATCGCTGCCGGCGGGCTGGCACGAGGTCGTCTGGAACGGCAGGACCGCCGCCGGCAGGCCGGCAGCCTCCGGCGTCTACGTGTACCGGTTGCGCGCCGGCGGCGTCGAGCAGACGCGCCGCATGGTCCTCCTGAAATAGGCGCCGCGACGATCTCCCCGCCAGAGCACCTCGAAAAAAGCCCGGCTGCCTTGTCCTCGCGGACTCGGCAGCCGGGCTCGGCGTAGCGCGTCGAAGCGCTCGCAGGGGCGATTACTTCAACAACGTCATCTTACGCGACTGGACGTAGCCGTCGTCCGTCGTCAGCCGGTAGAAGTAGGTGCCGCTGGTCGCCAGACGTCCCTGGTCGTCGCGGCCGTCCCACATGTAGGAGTCGTAGTCGCCCGCCGCGAGCGGCGCGTCGACGACGGTCCGCACCTTGCGGCCGCGCACGTCGAAGACCGCCAGCTCGACCCGCGCGTCGCGCTCGAGGCTGAAGCTGAAGGTCGTCGCGGGGTTGAACGGGTTGGGGTAGTTGGCCTTCAACGCCGTCAGCACCGGCACGGCCGGCGCTGCATTGCCGCCGCTGGGCAGGATGATCGTGCGTCCGGTGGGAGCGGTCACGCAAAGGTGATCGACCCAGTTGCCGCCGACCCATGGCGTGCCGTTGTAGACGCGGATCACGATGCGCAGGCCGTAACCGTCGCGATCGGCGGGCACGGTCCACGTCCAGTCCAGCTGCTTCCACTCGTTCGTGCCGCCGCTGTAGGTCTCGTTGCCGCCGGCGGAACCGACGAAGTCGAAGACCGTGCCGTCGGGCGCGGTCCACTCGCCCCACAGGCGCAGCTGCGGCCAGTTGTTGCTGCCATCGACCAGGTCCAGGGTCTGGATGCTGGCGTAGATCTCGTCGCCGACGACGACGGCGGGAATCCAGGCCACGAAACCGGCGGGCGTGCCGCTGCCCTCGGTCTCGTAGATCGCGAGGGCGTAGCTGCCCTCGTACGCCTGGGCGTCGGTGTTCTCGATGTGAATCTGGTCGGGCAGGAAGGCGCCCAGGACCGTGCCGCCGTCCTCCCAGCCGTAGCAGACGGTCTGCGTGTCCGGCTCGAAGATGACCGCGACCGTCGGATTCGGATCGATGAGGTTGCCGGCGAGGTCCTCGACATCGCTGATCGCGACCGAATGCTCCGTGCCCGAGATGGACGCGGCCAGGGTCAGCACGATGTAGGACATGTCGTCCTGGCGCTCGGCCGCCACCACGGCGACGGTGTTGCCGGGGTTGGCCGTCTCGTAGACGGCGTAGTTCGCCGTCGCCTCGCCGGTCGTGATGTCGATGGGCTCGCTGAACTGCAGCCGGACCGAGGTCGGCTGCGTCAGCAGGGTCGCCACGAGCGTCGGCCGCGTGGTGTCCTGGAGCTTGACCAGGTCGCTGGACAGGCCGACGATGATCTGGCCGTCCTGGTTGAAGCTGCCGCCGGCGCCCGCGGCTTGCAGGATCTCGCCCACCAGCCAGTTCGGCATGTCGGGCTCGAGATCGTCATCGACGCGCACGACCACCGGGCCCGTGCCGTCATCGATGGTGAAGTTGTGCGCGGGGTTGGTGCCGCTGCTCGTGGCGATCGCGGTGATCGGTCCGGAAGCCTTGATGTAGCTGCCCTCGTTGGCCGGCAGCGCCGCGTCGCCGGTCGAAAGCACGACGGGCACGAGCGGCGGGTTGCCGGTGCTGACCAGCTCGACCTCGTAGTTCTGCAGCTGCAGGGTCGTGAAGTACTTGCCCACCGTGCCGCTGACCTTCACGATGTAGTCGACGTCGTTCAGCAGGTCCATGCCGGTGCTGCGGATCGTGCCGAAGACGTTCAGGCCGCGGCCGTCGGCGCCCTGGATGTAGGCGGCGACGCTCACGCCGTCAGCCCGGTAGTCGCCCGGGATGTAGACCTGACCCTGGACCTTGACGACCTGCCCTTCATAGGTCGCGTAGTCGTCGTGGAGCGAACCGATCGGCACGATGACCTCGGGTCCGACCGTGTAGCTGTAGTAGCCGGTCGCCGGATTGCGGCTGGGCAGGCCGTCGTTGTCCAGCGCCGAGACGTAATACTCGACGAAATCGCCGTTGGCGCCGCCGGGGATCGTGGCGGTGTACGTGTCGCCCGCCAGGAGGGACATCGGCGCGCTCGTCTCGCCGCCGCCATTGACCTGATAGTGCAACGTCACGCTCGCGACGGTGCCGTCGTTGTCCACGACGTCCGCCGAGACCGTCACCGGGTTGCCGGCCTGCGGCAGCAGGCTGCGGTGGTAGACGTTCGTGATCGCCGGGGGCAGGCCGGTGGCCGGGCTCGGGAACTGGATGGTCGCGTGGTTCGGCGCGATGACGCACAGGTAGTCGATCCAGTTCGAACCGGCCCACGGACTCGCGTTGTACGGCCGGATCTCGACGATCAGGCCCTCGCCGTCCCGCTCGACCGGCACGGTCCAGGTGTAGCCGAGCTCGGTCCAGTCGACGCCGCCGCTGTAGGTCGCCGAGCCGCTGGCGCTGCCGGAATAGGAGTTGACGTCGCCGCCGACCGGGGTCCAGTGGCCCCAGATGCGCACGGAGGGGTTGCCGGTGATCAGGTCCAGCGTCTGGACCGTGGCCGTGACCTGATCGCCCGCTTGCAGGTTGGTGATCCAGGCCACGTAGGCCTGAGGCGTGCCGCCGTCGGCGTTCTTGTAGATCTCGAGGCTGCGGCTGCCCTCGTAGTACTGGTCGCCCGTGTTCGCGACGTACAAGATGCCGGGTAGGTAGGCGCTCAACACGGTACCGCCGTCCTCCCAGCCATAGCACAGATTCTGCTGCGCCTGGGCGACGCCGGCGGTCAACGAAAGGGCCAGAACGATCGCAAGCAAGGTCCTCATGGTACTCTCCCTGCTGAGAATGCCGCGCGCGACTGCCGAGGAGACCCCGAGCGCGCGACGAACTGGGGGGCTCGTAGCGTACGACGTCACTAGAATAGCACAATTGGACAAGGTTTTTGTAAAAAATCTCCGAGATTTCGACCACGCGCGTAAAACCCGCTCAAGTCGGATCGCAATAAGCCGATATCGAAACCTAACAAGGAGTTAGCGCTGCATGACCCGACCCCGCCCGCCATCCGGACGCGCGGATCGCCGCGCGGCGGACAACGGCATCGCGACCGCGACCGGACTGGATGCGGCGGCAGGCGCCGCTGCGGATCCCCGTCGCGGCGAGTTCCTGCGGTCCGAGCACCGGTTCCGCGCCTACTACGAGGCCAACAGCGACGCGATCATGACCCTGGACGGCCGCGGCTTCCTGGACTGCAACGCGGCGACCCTCCGGCTCTTCGGGTGCGCCAACCGTGCCGAGTTCCTGGCGAAACACCCCGGCGAACTCTCGCCGCCGCTACAGCCGTGCGGCACCGATTCCATCACGTTGGCCGATGAACGCATCGCGACCGCGCTGAAGCGCGGCTATCTGCGGTTCGAATGGGTGCACCGGCGCATCGATTCGGGCGAGCCTTTCCCCGCCGAGGTGCTGCTGCAGCCTCTCGAACTGGACGGGCAGGCGCTGTTGCAGGCGGTCGTGCGCGACATCACGGACCGCAAACGCATCGAGCTGGCCCTGCGCGAGACCAACCGCCGCCTCGAGCAGGCCACGGCGGCGGCGAGCCGCATGGCGATCCAGGCCGAGCTGGCGAACAAGGCCAAGAGCGAGTTCCTGGCGAACATGAGCCACGAGATCCGCACGCCGATGAACGGCATCATCGGCATGGCCGAGTATCTGGGGAGCACCGACCTGGACGTCGAGCAGCGCCAGTGCGTGCACGTGCTGCGCTCGAGCGGCGACGCGCTGCTCGGCATCATCAACGACATCCTGGACTTCTCGAAGATCGAGGCCAATAAACTGTCCCTGGAGGACCAGGAGTTCGCGCCGCGCACGGTCCTGGCCGAAGCCGTGGAACTGATCGCGCTGCGAGCCCGCGAGAAGGACCTGGACATCGCCTGTCAGATCGATCCGCGCCTGCCCGCCGCTCTGCGCGGCGACCCGGGCAGGCTGCGCCAGATCCTGCTGAACCTCGGCAGCAACGCCGTGAAGTTCACCCTGAAGGGAGTCGTGACGCTGACGGTCGAACTGGTCGAGGATCGCCACGACGACGTCACGCTGCGCTTCGCGGTCACCGACACCGGCATCGGCATCGCCGCCGCGGATCAGGCCACCCTGTTCCACCCCTTCACGCAGGTCGATGGTTCGACGACCCGCCGCTATGGCGGTACCGGGTTGGGTCTGGCCATCTGCCGGCAACTGGTCGAGCTGATGGGTGGCGAGATCGGCCTGACCAGCCAGCCGGATCACGGCTCCACGTTCTGGTTCACGGTCGTCCTCGGCAAGGCGGACCCCGCCGCAGGCGTCGCCGCGGGCGAGGCGGCGAACGACGCCGCGGCCCGCGAGCCGACGCGGCCGCCGGCGGGCGACGACGGCGACCGCGCGCCCCGCATCCTGCTCGCCGAGGACAACCCGACGAACCAGTTCGTGGCCCGCAAGATCCTGGCGCAGCTCGGCTACAGCGTCGACACGGTCGAGACCGGGAGCGAGGCCGTCGCGGCCTTGCGCAGCACCGCCTACGACCTCGTGCTCATGGACTGCCAGATGCCGGAGATGGACGGCTTCGAAGCGACCCGCCTGATCCGCGACCCCCGATCCGGAGCCCTGGACCCCCGGGTGCCGATCGTCGCGATGACCGCCCACGCGATGATCGGAGATCGCGAGCGCTGCCTGGCCGCGGGTATGGACGATTACCTGAGCAAGCCGGTCCAGAGCCGCAAGCTCTACGAGATCCTGTCGCGCTGGCTCGGCTTGACCTCTCGCCCCGCGGGACGCTAGCCCGCCCGCGCCCGCGGTCCGTTCAGGCGAGCCAGGCGACGGCCCGCGCCGGCGCACCGTCGGCCGCGGCGATCTTCAGCGGCAGGCAGCAGAACACCAGGCGCCGTCCGACGAGCGGCCGCAGCCCCGTCAGGTTCTCCACGATCACCAGGCCGCGCCGCAACAGGATGCGGTGGATCGGAAGGCGCGGTGCGCCGGCGGCGTCGATCGAGACGGCGTCGATGCCGATGCCGCGCAGGCCGCCGTCTGCGAGCCAGCGCGCGGCCGCCGGCGTCAAGACGGGGTACCCTTCGTAGTACGAGGACTCGCTCCAGCGGTCCGACCAGTCCGTGCACAGCAGCACGAAATCCAGGCTGGCGAGATCAGGGAGCTGAGCCTGCAATTCCGGCAACTCGATCCGACCGTCCGCGGACAGCGCGGCATCGGCCACTGCCGCGCGGCCGATCAGGCGATCGGCCGGGTAGGCGTCGAGGGTCGCGCCGTCCGGCAGCATGTGCGCCGGCGTGTCGAGATGCGTTCCGGTGTGCGTCAGCAGGCTCACGCGCTGTTCGGCGAAGCCGTGTTCGGCGATCGTGAACGGACGGCTGAACTCCGGCGGCGCGGTGCCCGGATAATGCGGCATGCCGGGAGCGATCGTGTGCGTGAGATCGACGATCTCCGGCGTGGTCCAGCTCGGTTCGGTCATGTCGCCCTGCCATTTCCGGCGCACCGCGCGGTCGGTGCGCATCTCGTGTCAGCGGACGTCGAACCAGGGCGCGCACTCGTACCGGTGCACGATCTCCTGTCCGGCGGCGATGTCGCGCAGCGCGACGAAATAGATCAGACCCTGCTCCTTGTCGCGCTGCGTGTACGCGTTGGGTTCATCGGCGTGATTGTAGATCAGGCTGAAGCCCAGCGGTATCGCGCAGCGGTGCTCGCCCCAGTCGAAGTAGTAGTCCCGCAGGGCCGTGTGATTTAGCAGCTCGTATTGATCGTCGTCCAGAACGATCACCGGCGCCTGCTCGATGATCTCCCCGGCGTGGAAGTCGCGCCGGGCGAAGACGCCGCGTCCCTTGCCCACGCTCGCGCGGATCTCGATGTCCTGATCCATGGCCTACACACTCCCTCAGCGCTTGAAGAAGCACGTGTGCCGTCGGTGCTGAACGGAGAGAACGGCTTCGGCCGACCGGCCGTCAGGCGGCGGCCTTCTTGCGGCGGATGAATCCGACCAGGTTGTTGACCGAGTCGAGGTTCTCGGGCATGAGATCCTCGTCCTGGATCTGCAGGCCGTGGTCGCCCTCCAGATACGCGACGAGCTCCATGACGCCGACCGAGTCGATGATCCCGGTGTCCAGCAACGACTGGTCGTCGCTCGTCAGGGGGTTTTCGTCGCCGAACAGGAAGTTCTCCACGATGTAGCTGCGAATCTTGTCCCGCAATTCCATGGCGGCGTTCTCCAAGGGTCGAGTGTCCTGTCAACAGCGGGTTAAGATCGCTCCTCTAGCCCGCCGGCGCCACACGCCAGACCAACTCCCCGGGGGCCAGGGCCGAGCTGTCCAGGCGGCTCGACAGCTCGGGGCCGAATTGCTGCACCAGCAGCTGGGCGCTGAGCACGCCCACGAAAGCCATGTTCTCGCGGGCGGCCGTCAGCCGGCCGGCCTCCCATTTACGCTGCAAGCTGGCGACCCTCTCCGGCCGCCAGAAGCCCGCCGCGGCCAGCGCGGACGCGCTGAGTCGCTCGCGCGCCAGTTCGCGCCCGGCGCCGGCGACGAAGCTGGCGCTGTCCGGCGCCCGGTAGGGCTGCTTGTCGCGCGCGACGATCGGCGGCGGCAGCAGGTCGGCCACGGCCTGCTTCAGCAACGATTTCTCGTTGAGCGACTGCAGCTTGGCCGAGGCCGGCACGGTGGCGGCGAAGGCCCCCACGTCGGGATCGAGGAACGGGAAGCGGCCCTCCACCGAGTGCCCCATGAGCATCCGGTCGCCCTGGGAGTTGAGCAGGTAGCCCGACAGGAAGGTGGTCATCTCCAGGTACTGCGCGCGGGCCACGGGCCCCCAGTCGGCGAACGCGGCCGGCAGGGCGGCGGCCAGGCGCTGCTCCGGCTCGCCGCGCCGCAACGCCGCCGCCGCCTCGTCGGCGAGCAGGGAGGTCATCATGCCGGTGTTGGCCCAGCGCGGCCGGTGGCTGAAGAACGGCTCGTCGGGGCGGTCCAGACCCTGGCCGTAGAAGCGCGCCAGGAATTGCGGCGGCGACAGCTCCAGATAGGGGTACAGCCGCGTCAGCAGCAACGCGCGCCGCTCGTCCGCGGGACGGCGGCTCCAGAACCGGCGGACCTTGGCCTCGCGGAAGATGTTGTAGCCGACCCAGACCTCGTCGGCGCCCTCGCCGGTCAGCACGACCTTGTACTGCTCGCCGCGCACCAGGCTCGACAACGCGTAGAGCGGCGCCGGCGCCGTGCGCAGGATCGGCGTCTCGGCATGCCAGATGACCGCGGGGAAATCCCGCGCGATGTCGGCGGCGCCGACGGTGATCAGGCGGTGGTCGGTGCCCAGATGGGCGACCATCAGCCGCTGCCAGGCCGATTCGTCGAAGGCGCTGTCCTCGAAACCCACGGAGAACGTCTTCAGACGCCGGTCGGTGTAGCGGTGGATGATCGCCGCGATGGCCGAAGAATCGAGACCGCCGGAGAGGTAGGCGCCCACCGGCACGTCGGCGCGCAGGCGCAGCACCGCGGCCTGGACCAGGCGCTCGCGCAGTTCGTCGGCCAGCCGGCGCTGCTCCTGCCGGTCCACGAAGCGGCGGTCCTCGTCCGCCGGCAGGAACGTCGGATGCCAGAAGCGGCGCAGGCGCAGGCGCGACGGCCAACCCGGCGCGGCCATCATGGACGCCGCGGACGCCCCCGCGGCCGGCTGCCCGCTCGCCGCCCGCTCCTCGCCAGCGTCGAGAACCAGCGTCGCGGTGTGGCCCGCCGGCAGCTGCACGACGCCCCGGAACACGGTGCGCGGCGGCACGGTCACCCAGTAGGTGAAGACCTCGGCGACCGCCTCGGGGTCGACCGCGGGCTGGAAGCCAGGCCAGGCCGCCAGCGCCTTGACCTCCGAGGCGAAGAGCAGGTGGCCGGCGTGCTCGGCGACGTAGAGCGGCCGCACGCCGTAGCGGTCGCGGGCCAGGAAGAGGGTGCGGCGCGCCGAGTCCCAGATCGCGATGGCGAACTGGCCGTTGAATCGGTCGACGCAGCGGTCGCCCCATTGCTCGTAGGCGTGGACGATGACTTCGGTGTCCGAACGCGTGCGCAGGACGTGGCCCAGGGCCTCCAACTCGTGCGCCAGCTCGATGTAGTTGAAGATCTCGCCATTGAAGACGATCCAGCGGCTGGCGTCCTCGCTGGTCAGCGGCTGCTGGCCGGTCACCAGGTCGATGATGCTCAGGCGCGTATGGCCCAGGAAGGCGCGGTCGTCCCGCCAGGCTCCGAACTCGTCCGGGCCGCGGTGGCGCAAGGCGCCGACCATGCGCTCCGGCACGCCGTCGCGCAAACGCAGGGGTCCGTCGAGGGACACGACGCCACAGATGCCGCACACGGGGTCAGGTTCCTCTCGCCTGTTGCTTGAGCGCGAGGTAATCGATCTTGCCGCGGCTGGTGTGGGGCAACGCGCCGACCAAGGTCACGCGACCGGGCACCAGGTACGGCTCGAGTCGCTCGCGGCAGGCGCGGATGATCGCCGGCGGCGTCAGGCTGCTGCCCTCGCGCACGACGACGTAGGCGCAGACCATCTCGCCGAGGATCGGATCGGGCGCGCCGACGACGGCGGCCTCGACCACGTCCGGCAGACCATAGAGCGCGTTCTCGACCTCGCGCGGACTGACCTTCTCGCCCCGCGACTTGATGATGTCGTCGCTGCGTCCCTTGAAGTAGAGGAAGCCTTCGGCGTCCTGGGTGAACCAGTCTCCCGAGCGCAGCATGCGCTCGCCGGGCAAGGGCCCGGGCCGCAGCATCTGCGCGGTCTGTTCCGGCCGATTCCAGTAGCCCATCATGACATGCGGACCCCGCACGTGCAGGATCCCCATCTCGCCGGGCGCGACCGGCCGATTCTCGTCGTCGAGCAGCAGGACCTCGGTGCCGGGTATCGCCTTGCCCACCGACGCCGGTCGCTGCAGGACCAGCTCCGGCTCGAGGTAGCAGACCCGCTTGCATTCGGTCAGGCCGTACATCTTGTAGATGAGGGCGTTGGGGAAGATCTCGCGCAGGGCCGGCAGCATCTCGGCCGGCAGAGCGGCCGCGGTGTTCGTCACGCGCTGCACGCCGGGGAAGCAGAGGCTGCCGCGGCGGTGCAGATCGATCAGGGTGGCGAACATCGTCGGCACCCCGGGAAAGACCGTCACCTGCTCCTGGGCCAGCCGCTTGAGGATCGGCGCCGTGAACACGAAGTCCTTCTCCAGCAGGACCGTCGCGCCCACGTGCACGGCCATCAGGATCTGGTACAGGCCGTAGTCGAAGGCCAGCGGCAGGGCGCAGAGGATCCGGTGCGCGCCGTCGAGGCGCAGGTACTCGACGAGGCTGCCGCACGTGAAGACCATCGCCTGGTGCGTCATCATGACGCCCTTCGGCTCTCCCGTGCTGCCGGAGGTATAGATCAACGCGGCGAGGTCCACCCCGATGGCCGGGCACGGCGCGTCGTCGGCGACCGACTCGGCCAGCGCGGCGGCCAGATCGTGCTCTGGCGGCGGGGCGGCGGGCGTCGCCTCGTGCGCCTCGTGCGCCTCGGCAGCGGCGGCCGCGTCGGCTGCGGCGGGATCGCCCCGGCTGACCGTCAGCACGGCTTCGAGCGACGGCAGGTCGCCGGCCGCGGAACGATACGTCGCCGCCAACCGGCGCTCGGAGATCAGGAAGCGCGCGCCGCAATCGTTCAACACGAAGCGCACCTTGTCCCGTTTGGTCTGCGGGTGGATGACCGCGAAGACCCCGCCCGCCAGGGACGTGCCGTAGATGGCGACCGCGCTCTCGACCGTGTTCTCCAGCAGGATCAGCACGCGGTCGCCGCGGCGCAGGCCCCGCCGCCGCAGCCAGGCGGCCAGCCGCCGGGCGGCGTCCCACAGCTGCCCATACGTGAGGGTCTGCGCGCCATCGCCGACGGCGGGATGAGCGGGACGCGCTGCGGCCTGGCGCGCCAGGGCATCGGGCAGCAGTCGCAGCTCCCCTGGTTGCATGCGCACGCACCTTTCGTCGGACGCCGGGCCGGTCAGCCGGCCGGCAAACGCCGGGAACCCTTCCATAATGAAGCACTTATGTCTTTCGACCCCTTGCGGCAAGGGTTGAGTATCATTAAGCGGGAAACCAACCTGACGCAACTGCCGGCCGCGGCGCCGCGAAATGCGGCGCACGCCAAGGCCGACCGAGACGCCCGCGGGCCGCTGTGCTAAGCTGCCGCCAGCGCCGGCCCTCCGCCCGGATCGTCCCCATCGCTGCGGGTCGACGATGTCGTGCAACCACCCTCGCCGAAGGATTCGCACATGTTCCCTGGATTCCAACGCGTTTACGACGCCTTCCGGCAAGCGGAGATCGCCGAACCGCTCCAGGAGACGCTGCGCCTGTTCGACGTGATCTCCAGCGGCGCCATCCGCGCCATGGATCCCGAAGCTCCCGCGGCGATCGAGCTGGAGCGTCTGGCGGCCGGACGCCAGGCCGGCACGCCGTTGGAGTACCTGCTCGGCAAGGCGGCGTTCATGGGCTTGCAGCTCACGTGCTCGCCGGACGCCCTGATCCCCCGCGCCGAGACGGAACTGCTGGCGCGCACCGCGCTGGAGCTGATCCGCGCCCGCCAGGGCGCCCAGGCGCGCCTGACGGTCGTCGACATGGGGACCGGCAGCGGCAACATCGCCGTCGCGCTGGCGGTCAACACGCGCGACGTCGACGTCCTGGCCAGCGACGTCAGTCCGCAGGCGGTCGACCTGGCGCGGCGGCAGGTGGCCGCCTTCGCGCTGCAGGACAGGGTGACCTTGTTCTGCGGCGACCTCTACGAACCGCTGGTCGCGGCCGGATGGGCCGGCAAGATCGACGTCCTGGTCTGCAACCCGCCCTATCTGCCGACGAGCACGCTGGCCAAGCTGGCCCGCGAGATCATCGACCACGAACCGACGGTCGCGCTCGATGCCGGGCCCTACGGCATCAACATCTACCGCCGACTGATCACCGGCGCGGGCGACATGCTCAAGCCCGATGGCGTCCTGGTCTTCGAGATCGGCGCCGGCCAGGAGAAGCTGGTGACGCGATTGCTGGAAGGCGTCGGCATCTACCCGACGATCGATTACCACCGCGACGCCGAGGGACAGATCCGCGTCGTCAGCGCCGATCGGCGCCGGATCGCCGGCGATGCCTGAACCCGGCGCGAACGAACGCGAGGCGATCGCCCGCGCCCTGGCGGCATGGTACGAGGCCTGGCGCGCGCACGACCTCGAGAGCGTGCTGTCCCTGCTGCACGACGACGTGCGGTTCGAGCACTGGGACGGCAGCGTGGTGGTCGGCAAGTCGGCCCTGCGCCGGGCGTGGTCCGGCTGGTTCGCCGGCCGCGACTTCCACTTCGCCGAGGAGGAGACGTTCGTCGACGCCGGTGCATGCAAGGCGCTGTTCCGCTGGCGACTGACCTGGCCGGCGCCAGGGCCCGATCGCCGCGGCGAGTTCGAAGTCCGCCGCGGCGTCGACGTGCTGCATTTCCTGGACGCTCGGATCATCCGCAAACTCACGTACACCAAGACGACCGTGACCGCGGCCGGTCGCGGGGCTCAGCCGGCCTGAGCCGCGTCCGCGCCGCCCGCCAGCGCGAGCGCGCGCGGGAACAGCACGTTGTTCTCCTTGTGGATGTGGCGGTGCAGATCCCTCTCGAGCTGTTCCAACTCCTCGTAGTAGGCGCGGAAGGTGGCGCACGCATCGGCGGGCGACGCGTAACCCGAGCTCAGGTCGCGCAGTCTGGCGAGCGCGGCGCCGGCCTGTTCGTGCTCGTGTTCCATCACGCGGATCGGATTGGACAGGTGGCCGCAGTGGAACTCCGCGGCCCCCCGCGTCCGCTCGAGCATGCGGATCGCCGGGAACAGCACCTCCTCTTCCTTGCCGAGGTGCATCTCGATCTCGGCGATCAATCCCCGCAGCACGTCGCGCATCTCGACGAGTTGGGGATGCTTGGCCCCGTGCACGTCGTGGACCTTCGCCGCCAGCGCCGCCAGGCGCGGCAACGCCTCGCGCAGGTAGGCGTGATGCGTCTGTTCGAGGTGGTCGACCAGGTCGGTCAACGTGAGCCGACGGACATCGGGCTCGGCGGCGGCGGCCGCCGCCGCGATCGGCGGTCGCGCCAGCATCCGCGCCACGGTCGCCGGGTCCAGACCGGCCTCGCGGCAGGCGTCGGCGAGCGCGCGTCCGCCGCCGCAGCAGAAGTCCAGGCCGAGCGCCTCGAGAACCGCGGCGCGAGCCGGATTCTCCGCGACCAGATCGCCCAACGTACGGTCCAGGGCCAGCGGATTCATGGCAGCCTCCTGATTTCGAGCATCCTTCGCCAGCGGGCGCACAGCCGCCGCCGGACTTGCGGCCACGCCCGCCGTGATGTGCGCCGCGGTGCCGGCGGCGCGAACGCGGGCGAACGATTAACCAGGGTAATTTGATCCTATATTAGCCCGCGCAATTGTGGATGTCAAGGTCCATTATATCGCAGGACCGAGACACGAGGCGGCGGGTCATTCCGGCCAGCCGACCGTCTGCGCGAGAAGGATGCGGTGTTCGGCCGGCAGGCCGAGCGCCGCGGACAGGCGGTCGCGATCCACCATGCCACGCACGACGGTCGCCAATCCCGCCGACGCGCAGTAGAGGTAGATGTTCTCGCTGATGAAGCCGGCGTGCGAGCCCGCCCAGATGAGCGCGCTGTCGTCCACCTCGGCCGGCAGGCGCTCGACCAGGACCAGGTTCACGGGAGCGTCCTCGACGAAATCCTGCCGGCCGGTCAAGGCGCGCAGGTCGCCCGCGGCGATCGGCTGGAGCGTGTGCCCGTGCGCGTCGTAGAGATACGCTCCTGCGGCCAGCACGACGTACAGATCGGTGGTCTGGCGGTTGCGGGCCGACGGAGCCGTGCGATGGCCGGTTTCCGGACGGCTCACGCCCCACGCCGCCCAGAGCAGGGTCGAGAGCACCGGCAACGGCAACGGATCGGGCGCGAACGCGCGCTGGGACTTGCGTGCCGCGAGCGCCGACAGCAGCGGCATGCCGCCGGTCGTTTCCGGAGCCGGCAGGACGATCGGCTGCAGGTCTGCCGCGAGATCGGTCGCGACGGAGGTCGCGCCGCCAGCCGCTTCCGAGGCCGCCGGCACGACGGTGGCGAGCATGAGGAGCGCCGGCGTCAGGGCGGCGAGGCGTCCCAGGCGCAAGGCGGCGGCGTGGCGACGAGCGTCGAAGTTCCGGTCCATTGCTTCCTCCGGGGCTGGTGCTGCGGGCGAGCGTACGCTGTCGAGGGCGCCGGCGTCCAGATGCAGATCGCGATCGCTGTTCGGCTTGGTGAACACGCCTCTTCGTGCTATTGTAGATATCCGGGTCCACATCTTTCTTCGCACGAGCGGAGGAACCATGCTCTCGCAAACCGCCGAATACGCCCTGCGCGCCGTGGTCTGGCTGGCCGCGCAGAATGCCCAGACGACAACAGCCGGCGCCGGCAGTTCCGCGCGCACCACGGCGCAGATCGCCGCCGGCACCAAGGTGCCCGCCGGATATCTCGCCAAGGTGATGCAGCGGCTCGGTCGCGCCAGCCTGGTCAAGGCGCAGCGCGGACTCGGCGGCGGATTCACGCTGGCGCGCGACGCGGCGGCGATCACCGCCCTGGATGTCGTCGAGGCCGTCGAGCCGATCGCGCGCATCATCGACTGTCCGCTCGGCGTCGCCGACCACTCCGGCTGCCTCTGCCCCCTGCACAGCCGCCTCGATCAACTGCTGGAGACCGCGTCCAGGACGCTCGGCTCGACGACGATCGCCGCGCTCGTCGCCGAGCCGGCGACCGGCCGGCCCTTCTGCGGCATCCCGCCGGAGGATTGACCCCGGATCACGCGTAGTACAGCAATCGCCGCTCGCCCTCCAGTTGCCGGATGTGGGTGACGTCCTGCGTCATCTCCAGGCAGCCCCGATAGACGCCGTCCTGTCGCACCGCGAAGTAACGGATGTGCACGAAGCGCCCCTGGAAGGTGATCCAGAACTCGGCCTGCGACTGGGTGCCGGCCCGGAAATCGGCGAGGATGCGCTCGACGGTGTCGACGCTCTTGGGCGGATGGCAGTGCTGCACCTTGCGGCCGAGGATCACGGCGGATCGCGTGAAGACGCGGTCCGGGCCCTCGCTGAAGAAGCGCACGCGATCGTCCTCGTCGACGAAGGTCAGGTCGACCGGCATGGTCGAGAACAGCAGCCGCAGCTGCTCGTGCGTCAACACGCCGGTGCCGAGGTCGATGCCGGCCGTCGCCGTCATCGCCACCGGTTCGGGGCCGGCGGCCGGTTGCGGCGGCTGCCAGGCGGCGCGCGGCATGACGAGGCACCAGCCGTATTGCGGACTATCGGCGTGGATCCGGCCCCAATCCTCCTCCGTGAAGAGGCTCTGGCACATCGGGACCAGGATCGTCTCTTCGCGCTCGACCATCTTGACCAGCAGGTCGACCGCTTCGCGTCCCGCATTCTGGACGTCCGACCACGCCGACTGCGGCGCCAGCAGGCGATCGAAGCCGGCCAGCGCCTGGCGCACCTCGTCGTCCTTGCCCCACATGACCTTCGACGGCCCGTCGACGCCGTGCCGCTCGAGGATCGAGAACCAGGCGTTCTCCTTGCGCTGGTAATGCTTCTCGACGTCCATCAGCGCGTTCAGGCCGCGGCGCAGGGCGAGCAGGCGCTGCTCGTCCGGCCAGGCGACCTCGCCGGAGAGCAGGTCCGCCAGCTCGCGCGCGTGGCTCTTCAGGGCGGCGTTCTCCTGCTGCAGGACGTCGACCGGATGACCGGGCGGCACCAGCTGCACGACCGGCGCCACCAGATCGGCCACGACCTCGCGGTGCAGGTCGCACATGCCCATGATCTCGGCGACCGGCATGCCCTGGGCGATGAGCTCCTGCTCCATCGCGGCGATCTCGCCGGCGTCGCACTGCCCGACGAGTTCCCGCAGGCGGTCCTTGACCTCCGCCGCCGGGCGGCCGGCATGCAGATCGCGGATGATCGCGGCGAGCGTCGCGATGCGTCGCTGCTGGTTGTTGATGAGTTCGCTCACGGATTGGCCTCCTTGGGGGCAAGGCGCGGCGCGGCACCCGCCGCCGCGCCGGTCGCCGTCGCGCCGCCGGCTTCCCGCTCGCCCGCGGCGGCGTGCAGGGCGGCCAGGACCTCGCCGAGCGCGCGGTCGTTGCGCTCGCAGGCCTGGCGCAGCGTGACCAGCCGGGACATGACCTGGCGGGTCACCGGATTGGCCAGCGGCTTGAAGCCCTGCGCCACCAGGACTTCGAGCATCCACGGATCGCGTCGCAGGAGTTCCGCCACGGTCAGGTCGGGATCGAAACGAGACACGGCGCCACCTTCCTGCCGGCCGGCGCGATCGCCCGGATTGCGCCGGCGGTTTCAATAACTGGACCTTGTTGTCCACAATATAGGCGCATGCGACGCGCAGCGCAAAGGACGGCACACCGGGCGGGGCGCGGCCGGTCCGGTTGCCGCCTCCGGCGCGTTGCCCTTGCTTGTCGCAGCAGGCTGCGCGGAGGACGCGCCGCCCCCTCGAGCAGGAGGTGGACGTAGATGAAGATCGGCATCGTCGGCACCGGCATGGTCGGCTCCTCGGCCGCCTACGCGATGGTCATGAACGGCATCGGCCGCGAGATCGTCATGATCGACAAGGACCGTGCGCGCGCCGAGGCCGAAGCGGCCGACCTCTCGCACGCCGTGCCCTTCGCCCACCCGCTGCGCATCCACGCCGGCGACTACGCCGACCTCGCCGGCGCCCGCGCGGTCGTCATCGCGGCCGGCGTCGGCCGCAAACCGGACGAGTCGCGGCTGCAGCTCCTCGAGCGCAACGCCGGCGTCTTCGCCGACGTGGTGCCGCGCATCCTCGAGCACGCGCCGCAAGCGATCCTCGTGATCGCGACCAACCCCGTCGACGTCATGACGCACATGGCGGCGCGGTATGCCGAAGCGTTCGCCGTGCCGCACGGCCGCGTCATCGGCTCGGGCACGACCCTGGACACGGCCCGCTTCCGCGCGCTCCTGGGCCGCGAGCTCGGCGTCGACCCCGCGCACGTGCACGCCTACGTGATCGGCGAACACGGCGACAGCGAGGTGCTCACGTGGTCGGCCGCGACCATCGCGGGCGTGCCGCTCGCGGACTTCTGCCGGCTGCACGGGATCGACCTCGACGACGAGAAGAAGGCCCAGATCGACCACGCCGTGCGCAAGGCGGCGCCGCCGATCATCGCCGGCAAGGGCGCGACCTATTACGGCATCGGCGCGGCCCTGGCCCGCATCGTCGACGTCATCCTGCTGGATCAGCGCGCCATCCTGACGATCTGCACCATGAGCCACGGCGTGCTCGGCCACGACGACGTGACCGTCTCGTTCCCGCACCTGCTGGGCGGTTCGGGCATGCTCTTGCCGATCCCGCCGCAGGTCGACGAGGGCGAGACGAAGGCGCTGGCGGCCAGCGTCGCCGTCGTGCGCGAAGCGACGTCCGCGCTCGAGAAGCAGCGCTAGCCAGGCTGCGGCGCGATGCGGACGCTCTCGCTGGCGAAGACGAGCATCTGCACCGGCTGGACCCGGATGCGGACCTCGCTGCCTTCGGCCAGATCGACGGCGCCGGGCAGGCGCGCGTGCAGATGCACGGCGGCGGCCGCCGCCGCGCCGTTCAAGATCCGCAGGTGGATCAGCGTGGCGCCGGGCAGGACGCGTCGGGCCAAGACCTGCGCGGGCAGCAACGGCCCGGCGTCGGCGCGGTCCAGGCGCGTGATGTTGCCGCGGGCGGCGGCGTCGACGAGCACGGCCTCCGGCCGGAAGATCACATCGGCCGCCTGCCCGTCCTTGAGCCAGCCGGCCGGCACCGGACCGAACGGTGTCGCGACCTCGCCGCCGCGCACGACGCCCTGCAAGCGGTTCACCTCGCCGAAGAACCCCGCCACGAACGGGCTCTGCGGCCGATAGTAGAGGTCGGTCGCCGTACCGCTCTGCAGGATGCGGCCCTGATCCATCAGCACGATGCGATCGCCCATGAACATCGCTTCTTCGGGGTCGTGCGTGACCATGACCGTGGCCACGCCGCTGGACTTCAGCACGTGCAGGGTCTCGTCGCGCACCTGGCTGCGCAGGCGCGAGTCCAGGCTCGAGAAGGGCTCGTCCAGCAGCATGATCGCCGGCGCCGGCGCCAGGGCCCGCGCCAACGCGGCGCGCTGTTGCTGGCCGCCCGAAAGCTGGTGCGGGAACGCGTGCAGATACTCGCGCAGGTCGACGCGCAGCAGCGCGCACTCGGCGATCTCGCGGCGCTCCCGGCGGTCCTTGACCGCCGCCAGGCCGAACATCGCGTTCTGCAGGACCGTCAAGTGCGGAAAGAGCGCGAAGTCCTGGAACAGGAAGCCGATCCCGCGTTGCTCGGGCAGCAGCTGCCCGCGCTGGTCGGCGATGACGACGCCGTCCAGGCCGATCGCGCCGGCCTGCAAGGTCTCCAGACCGGCGATGAGCCGCAGCAAGGTCGTCTTGCCGCAGCCGGAAGCCCCGAGCAGGCACACGATCTCGGCCGGCGCCACGGTCAGGTGCACGTCGGCGAGCACGCGCCGGTCGCCGAACGCGTGATGGACGCCGGCGACCCGCAAGCGCGGCCGTCCGTTGCGGCCGTCGCCGACCACTTCGCGACGCGGCGGTTGCGCACGTTCTTTCGGCATGCGGCGAACCCCTCGCAGGTCAGCGATCGGCCGCCGCGCCGGGCCGCGAGCGGGCGATCATCAGGCTGGCCAGGATCACCGGCACGATGCCGGCGAGCACGATGGCCAAGGAAGCGCTGGCCGACTCTTTCAGCAAGCCGTCGGTCGCCAGTTCGTGCGAGCGGATCGCGAGCGTCGCCAGCCCGAACGGGCGCATCATGAACGTCGCGGGCAGTTCCTTCATCACGTCGACGAAGACGAGCACCGCCGCGGTCAGCAGGCTGCCCCGCATCATGGGCAGGTGCACTCGGCGCAACGTATCGCCGGCCGAGTGGCCGAGGGTGCGCGCCGCGCCGTCCATGCTCGGGGTGATCCGCTGCAGGCTCGCCTCGACGGACTTGCCCGCCAAAGCCAGGAAGCGGACCACGTAGGCGTAGATCAGCGCCGTCCACGTGCCGGTCAGCAGCAGCCCGGTCGAGCGGCTGGCCAGGCGCATCGCGAGATCGTCGATCGCGTGGTCGAGGCGGGTCAGCGGGATCATGATCCCGAGCGCGATGACGGCCCCGGGAACCGCGTAGCCGAGGTACGACGCCTGGACGGCCGCGGCCATGATCCTGCCGGGCGCCAGCCGGCGGCCATAGGCGAGCAGCACCGCCGCCGCGACGGCGACCAGCGCCGCCAGCCCGGCCAGGCCCAGGCTCGACAGGGCCATCTGCACGTACTGCGGATTGACGAAGTCGCGGGTCTGCCAGGTCCAGACGACCATCGCGACCAGCGGTAGCAGGAAGCCGAACCCGACCGGCAGTCCGCAGACGACCAGCGCCGCCGCGGCGCCCTTGCGCGTCAGGAGGTAGCGCGGGAGGCGGCGGTCGTAGCCCATCGCCAGGCTCGTGCGGCCACGGCGCGACCAGCGCTCCAGGCAGACGAGACCCAGGACGAAGAGCATGAGCAGCGCGCCGAGCTGCGCGGCGACCTGCGGTTGCCCGAGTCCGAGCCAAGTGCGGCGGATGCCCGTGACGAAGGTGTCGACGGCCAGGAAATCGACGGTGCCGAAGTCGTTCAAGGTCTCCATCAGGGCCAGGACCAGCCCGCCCGCGATCGCCGGCCGCGCGAGCGGCAGCGCCACGGTCAAGAACGTGCGCCAGCCGCCGCGCCCCAGCGTGCGGCTGGCCTCGAGCACGCCGACGGCCTGCTCCAAGAACGCGGCCCTGGCCAGCAGATACACGTAAGGATAGTAGACGAGGATCATCATGCAGGCTGCGCCGGGCAGCGAGCGGATCTGCGGGAACCAGTACTGCGCGGCCGATTCCCAGCCGCCCGCCGCGCGCACCCACGACTGCACCGGCCCGGCGAACTCCAGCAAGGTCGTGTAGGTGAACGCGATGACGTAGGCGGGCACCGCGAGCGGCATCAGCAGCGCCCACTCGAAGAGGCGCCGGCCGGGAAACGCCGTCATCGTCACCAGCCAGGCCGTGGCCACGCCCAGCAGCAGCGTCCCGACGCCGACGCCGAGCATGAGCGTCAGCGAACCGGTCAGATACCGCGGCAGGACCGTGCCGGCCAGGTGCGCCCAGACCTCGCGCGACGGCACGAAGAGATGCGCCGCCACCACGACGATCGGGACGGCGACCAGGACGGCCACCGCGGCGGCGCCGATCGCCAACCCCTTCATGCGGAACGCCCCGCGCCGCCGGTCACCGCCAGCCAGCCCGGTCCATGATGCGGACCGCCTCGGCGGCGTGCTGCTCGAGCCGCGAGAGGTGCAGAGCGTCGGCCTTGAACGTCCCGAGCACGGCGACGGCGCCCGACGGCGCGACGCGCGGATTGACCGGGTACTCGTGGTTCTCGCGGGCGTAGATCTCCTGCGCCAGCTCGCCGGACAGGAACTCCAGGAGCCGAGTCGCGGCCGCGACCTGGCGCGCGCTGCGCGTCACGCCGGCGCCGCTGAGGTTCATGTGCGCGCCGCGATCGTCCTGGTTCGGCCACAGCAGCCGCACGCCGCGGACGACGGCCTGGTCGTCGGGCCGGTCCGACGCCGCCAGGCGCGCGAAGTAGTAGGTGTTGGCGATCGCCACGTCGCATTCGCCGGCCGCCACGGCGCGGATCTGGGCGGTGTCGTTGTCCTGCGGGCGGCGGGCGAGGTTGGCCACCAGGCCGCGCACGAGGACCTCGGCCCGCTGCGGGCCGTGGTGCGCCACCCAGGAGGCCACCAGCGACTGGTTGTAGATGTTCGTCGAGCTGCGCACGCAGAGCCGGCGCCCCAGATCCGGCTCGGCCAGGGCCTCGTAGGTGGCGATCGCCAGCGGGTCGACCCGCTCCGGCGCGTAGAAGATGACGCGCGCCCGCGCCGACAGCCCGAACCATTGTCCGTCCTGGTCGCGATACTGCGGCGGGATGTTCTGCTCGAGCACGGTCGAGGCGATCGGCTGCAGGACCCCGGCCGCCTTGGCGGCCACCAGGTTGCCCACGTCCACGGTCAGCAGCACGTCGGCCGGGCTGTGCCGACCCTCGTTGCGCAGGCGCTCGAGAAGCGCCGGCCCCTCGCCGGTCAACAGCCGGTAGGAGATGCCGGTCTCCTGCTGGAAGGCGTCGAGCAGGGGCTTGATGAGGTGCTCCTGGCGCGCGGAATAGACGTTGACCAGGGCGGCGGCGGGCGGATCGACGGCGCGCGCGGCAGCGGCGCCGCCGCCGTCCAGGAGCAAGGCGCAGGACCCCGCGAGCACCGCGCGCAGAACCGCTCTTCGCATGGGCACCTCTATTCGTGGCCCCACGGCGCGGGCGGCGCCGGCACGGGGCGGGTGAGGTCGAAATCGACGCGGAACTCGCGGCCCGCGCGGGTCAGCCGGTAGGTGAAGGTCTCGGGGTAGATGAACATGTGCCAGGTGTTGCCGATCGACTGCGGGATGCCGTGCGCGACGAACAGCTCCTTCGAGTACTGGTCGGCCGGGAAGGCCTGCACCGTAGCCCAGCCGGCGTCGACGGTGTGGCCGCCGTACATGGTCGATTCGTCGTCGCTGCCGTCCTCGCGCCGGTGGTCGTGCTTGAGCTGGATGCCCGAGCCGGTGCGCGTCAGGACCCAGGTGCGGGACCGGTCGTCGCCCACGTGGAAGGGGATCTTGATCACGTGCTCGCCGCACTCGCGCACGTGCATCACCAGGCGCTGCGTGGCGAACGACGCGTCGCTCGCGTTGCCCTCGACGACCTTGCCTTCGAAAGCCTGCCCGCAGAGCGTCCGCAGGTTCGCGAAGAACGCGTCGTGCGTGTCGATCGAGACGAGCGGCTGCGCCGCGAGCGGCGCGGCCAGCAGCGCCAGGCAGACAGCCAGTGCAGCCGGGTTCGGATTCGGCAGCGACATCGTTCCCTCCTCGATTGCGGACCTTCCCGGAGCCGCACTCCCTGCGGCGGGTGTGCCGTACTTGCGTCAGCGGGTCACGAAAAGGCAAGATGGGCAGGCGTCAACCCTGGATGTCGAGGTTCGTCAGTCCGGCCTCGCGCGCCCACTGCACCGCCTCGGCATACTCCTGCCGCGTCAGACGCCGTGCGATCTCGGGATAGTCGAAGGCCCGGTACATCGGCCGGTACTGGGACATGACGTTGACGTAGGTGTCCTTGGGCAGGTTCTCGGCGATCCAGCCGACGACTTCGCGGGTGCCGCCGACGCGGTTGGGCATGACCAGATGCCGGATCATCAGACCGCGCCGCACCAGGCCGTCGCTATCGGGCCGGGCCACGCCCACCTGCCGATGCATCTCCAGCAACGCGGCCCGCGTCGCCTCGGGATAGGCGGCCGCGCCCGCCGAATAGCGATCGGCCATCGCGGGATCGTCGTACTTGAAATCCGGCAGATAGACGTCCACGACACCGTCGAGCAGCCGCATGACCTCGAGGTTCTCCCAGCCGCAGGTGTTGTAGACCAAAGGCAGGCGCAGGCCACGGCCGGCGGCGAGATCCAGCGCGCGCAGGATGTGGGGCGCGTAGTGCGTCGGCGTCACCACGTTGACGTTGTGGCAGCCCCGGCGCTGCAGATCGAGCATCATGCGGGCGAGGTCCTCGAGGCTGCGCCGCGCGCCGTAGCCTTCGTGGCTGGTCTCCCAGTTGATGCAGAAGACGCAGCGCAGGCTGCAGTGGCTGAAGAAGACCGTGCCGGAGCCGCCGCTGCCGACCAGCGGCCGCTCCTCGCCGAAATGCGGGTGGTGCGAGGAGATGACGAGGTCGGCCGCCGCACCGCAGAACCCGACCTCGCCCTGCAGGCGGTCCGTTCCGCAGCGCCGCGGGCAGATCTCGCACTGGGCCAGCGAATCCCAGAGCCGCTCGGCGCGCCGGCGCAGTTCGCCCCCGCGGTGCAGCTCGAGATAGCGGGGTTCATAGCCAGGATCCACGGCCGGTTTCCGGTCTCCGAGGACGATCAAGGGGCTGGCGGCCGCACGCGCGCAGCACACGGCACCGGCCATCGCGGCGCAAGCGCCGGACTTGACGAATTCGCGGCGGGTGAACCTGCGGCCCATCTCCGGCGATCCTCGACGAGGTCCATGGTCCGAAGATGCCCGAGCGAGACGGTCCGGTCAAGCGATACCGGCCGGGCACGAGATCTGCGCCAGGCTGCGCGCGATCGCACGGAACCGCAAGAGTCGGGACCCAGGAGTTCGGCGAGGACATCATCGGATGACGTCGTCATGCGGGTCTGCACAAATCGAACATCCCAGTTTCCATTTGCGCAGCGCGAGACGACTGGACGCGACGAAGACATCACATCTCTCCCGTTATGGATCGAAAAAAATGATGATGATCCCTCGTGCAATGCTATCGACTCTCCAGCAACGCGCCGAGACGAACCAGGTCGTCACGCTGACCGGCCCCGTCAAGCCGGCAAGACGACTCTGGCCCGAGCGGCTTTCCCCAATCATCAATATCTCGACCTCGAGGATCCCGAAGTCCGCGAATACGCGCGAACGGATCCGCAAGAATTCGTTCTTCAGATTAAAGATAAGGTTATCCTCGACGAGCCGCAGAAAGCGCCTGAGCTCTTGCCGTACCTCCAGGCTTCGTTCGCGGCCGCCGAACGCCGCGGTCGCTTCCTGTTGATCGCTTCTCGCAACCACATGCCGCTGCCTGCCGCTGCGTCGACGAACTTGCACCTTCTACCGCTCGCACACAGCGAGGTCGCGCGCACCAGGCCGTTGTATCTCAATAATCTCGGGTGGATTACGCCATTCCGGCAGCAACGTGGCAGCCAGCGACCCGATTTGCTGGATGTGCTTCTCGTTGGCGGATATCCGGCCGTCCATCGCCAGTGCCGCGGCTGCCCGCCGCCGGCAGCGACGCTGGCGGAAGACTGCGGCATCACCCATCCGACGGCGCGACGGTGGCTCGCGGTCCTCGAATCCAGCTGTCTGATCACCCTCGTCTGGCCTCATCGGCGGCACTTCCACACGCGCCAGGCGAAGAGTCCGAAGCTCTTCTTCCTCGATACGGGGCTGTTGTGCTATCTCCTGCGCATCCGCAACGCCAATGATCTGAGAACGCATCCGGGACGCTCGACGGTCTTCAAGTCGTTCGTCGTCTCGGAGTTCGCCAAGAACTTCTTGAACCGGCGGCTGACCGCCGGTCTGGCGTATTGGCGCGGCCCGCGCGGTCACCTCGTCCTGACGTGGTCGGCGCTTTGACGGCGACGGGCGCGATCAAGCGACCGACCGCTGTCTGAGGTCAAGGCGTGTAGGTCAGCGGCGCGCCCGGCCCGAGCGGCAGCTCCAGCAGCATCCAGATCACGAGCATCGGGATGCGCACCAGCGCGAAGACCACCGCGAACGGCAGCATCATGGAGATGATCGTGCCGATCCCGATGCTCTTCTGGTACTTCTGCGCGAACACGATGATCAGCGGGAAGTACGGCAAGAGCGGGGTCAGGATGTTGCTGTACGAGTCGCCGATCCGGTAGGCCGCCTGGGTCAGCTCCGGCGAGTAGCCCATGAGCATGAGCATCGGCACGAAGATCGGCGCCATGATCGCCCACTTCGCCGACGCGCTGCCGATGACGATGTTGATCAACGACGCCACCAGGACGAAGACCACGATGAGCGGAATCCCGGTGAACCCCACCTGCTTGAGCAGGTCGGCGCCGCTGATCGCGAAGATCACGCCCAGGTTCGACCAGTTGAAATACGCCACGAACTGGGCCGCCACGAACGCGAGCACGATGTACGCGCCCATGTCGGACATCGACTTGGCCGTCATCTCGGCGACCTGCTTGTCGCCGCGGATGCTGCCGGTGACCAACCCGAAGACGAGGCCCGGGATGAAGAACAGGAACAGCATGATCGCCACGATGCTCGTGAACAGCGGGCTGAACGACGCGGGCGTCAGCTCGCTGCCGGCGCGGAAGATCGAGTCGGCGGGAATGGTCGCCCAGGCCAGCAGGCCCAGCAGGACCACGCCGGTCAGGTTGGCCCACAAGAGGCCCTTCTTCTCCAGCGGCGTCAACTGCTGGTTGTCGTCGCCGAGCGGAGTCTCGTCGTCGTACTTGCCCAGACGCGGTTCGAGGATCTTCTCGGTCACGAAGGTGCCGGCGAGACCCACGATCGGCACCGAGGCCGCGAGCAGGTACCAGTTCGCCGTGGCGTCGACGATGTACTCGGGGTCGATCATGCGGGCGGCGGGCTGGGTGAAACCGGCCATCAGGGGATCGAGGCTGGTCAGGAGGATGTTCGCGCCGAAGCCGCCCGAGACGCCGGCGAAGCCGGCGGCCAGGCCCGCCAGCGGATGGCGGCCCATGCTGTGGAAGATGACCGCGCCGAGCGGGATCAGCACGACGTAGCCCGCGTCGGCGGCGACGCTCGAGAGCATGCCCGCAGTCACCAGCGCGAAGGTCACGAGCCGGCGCGGCATCGCCGACACGAACCCCTTCAGCGCGGCGGCGATCAGGCCCGAGCGCTCGGCCACGCCGATGCCCAGCATGACCGCCAGCACGAGGCCGAGCGGCGGGAAGTCGGTGAAGACCTTGACCATCTCGGTGAAGATGCGGCGCAGGCCGAGGCGGTCCAGGAGATTGACCGCGCGGATCGTCTCGCCCGTGCCGGGATGGACGGCCGCCGTGCCCAGCAGCGAGAAGATCCACGAAGCCACGAGCACGATGCCGATCAGGATCGCGAAGAGCGTCACCGGCTGCGGCAGGCGGTTGCCCACCCGTTCGACGACGTCGAGAGCTTTCTGGATCGGTCCGGATGGCGCTGGCGCGGGTTTCGCCGCACCGCCGCGATGGTCGAGGTTGCTCATCTCGTGTCCGCCTGTCCTTGTTCGTGTCTGGCCATCTGACTGCCCGGCAGTCAAGGGCATGTGGACGCTGCCCGCAACTCGCGGCCGCAGGCGCATTCCCGTTGTCTAGCACGACCGCCAGGCCTGGGCAACCCAAACCGGCCCGCCGGCGGCCGGCCGGAAACCTCGCGGCGCTGCGCGTCATCTGCAAGAGCGCGATGGCAGGTTGACCGTGGCCCCCGTAACCCGTTGCCAGCTCTACAATTTCTGGAAATGTACAAAAATCCAGAAATAATCCAGAATTATACCTTGACACATCTCAAAACCTGGACAATAATAGTCGCGTTATGAAAACCCTGACGAGCAGGGCTTTCCAACAACGAACCGCAGACCAACGGAGAGTCTCGACATGAAGCGCTACCTGATGATCGCCTTGAGCCTGGTGGCCGTCCTCGGCCTCGCGGCCTGTTCCGACCAGACCAGCAGCATCACCGGCCCGTCCGCGGGCGACAATGCCGACAAGTCCGCCCCCCTCGCCATGAACAGCAACTTCCGCGCGCCGGCGCCCGGCGGCCAGACGATCGCCGAGATCGCCGACGCCGCGGGATTCACCCTGCTGCTCGCCGCCGTGGGCTACATCGCCGACACGAACCCGGACAGCCCCCTGGTGGCCGGCCTGCTGGATCGTTCCCAGCTGACCGTCTTCGCGCCGACGGATGAGGCGTTCGTCAACCTGGTCGAGGCGGTCGCGCCGCTGCTGAATCCCGATGTCCTGGACCAAGACGGCCCGTTCGCCGCCATCGATGATCTGCTGGGCTTCGGCACCATCGAGGCCGTCGTCGCCTACCACGTGACCGAGGGCCGCCGGGCCGCCAACAGCGTGGTCCCCCGCCGGGGCGAGCGCGTGATCAGCACGCTGCTCGAGGGCGCGACGTTCAGCGTCTCCGCCGCGGCGACCATCACCGCCGTCGGCAACACGGCCAACATCGTCAGCCCCAACATCTCGGCCAGCAACGGCATCATCCATGTCATCGACGCCGTCATCCTGCCGGTGGACCTCGGTCTGTAGACCCGGATCCGCGCGCAGCGAACGAAAGGCCGGACCTCTCGCGGGGTCCGGCCTTCGCCTGTCGGCCACGCCTTCTATCTGACGAGCACCATCTTGCCGACGAGCGTCTGCCCGGCGGCGCGCAGCTCGTGGAAGTACACCCCGGACGCCGCCGCCCTGCCGCGGTCGTCCGTTCCGTCCCACGGGATCTCGTGCAGGCCGGCCGCGAGCCGGCCCGCGACCAGGGTCCGCACCAGCTCGCCGCGCAGGTTGAACACCTTCAGGCCGACCTCGCCGCTCTGCGGCAGGGTCAGGCGGATCGTGGTCGACGGGTTGAAGGGGTTGGGGAAATTCGTCGCCGCGAGCACGGCCTCGGGCGCCACGCCGGTCGGGATCGAGCCGCCGGCCTGGCCGAAGCTCGCCAGGATGTCCTGCAGGACGAGCGCGCGGGTCGCGACCGGGCCGTTGCCACCCCCGCCCGCTTGCTGATGAATGAACATGAAGTCATACGGCAAGTAGACGATCGTCGCGTCATCATCGGCGCGGTAGTTGCGCACCGCCGCCGCGTACGGATAGGGATCGTCGGTGCCGCCAGGCCCGGTGAAGCCTGCCAACCGCTCGGCAGTGCCCCAGGGCGCGACGGCGTCGAACGTATTGAGCCGCCGGCAGCCGCCGTAGACGATCCAGGCGTGGCTGTCGTCGAGCACGCCGTTGCCCGCGAGCGGCCGCACGAGCGGCGACGACTGATTGTCGATCAACGGCCGCAGGTTCGACGCCAGGTACGTCACGCCGAGGTAGTCTTGGCGGAACACGAGGGCGGCGCCGTGGGTCTGGTGCAGCTCATAGGCGAGGTTGTCCCCGGTCAGGAGCGCCTTCTTGCTCCCCAGGGCGAACCAGGCCGTCAAGAGGCCGATGTCGTCGGCAGGGTTCGCGCCGTCGCCGACGCCGAGCATCCGGCCGGTTCCAGTGCTCGCTTCGCGGCGATCGCCGAACGTGACGAGCAAGACCTCATAGCCGGCCAGTTGGGGCGCCGCGGCGCGGCCGCCGAGCGAATTGCCCATCTGTTCGCGCGCGGCCAAGGTGCGGTAGAGATCGACATCGACACCGGGACGGTAGCCTAGCTGTGCGAGAGCATACAGCCACTCGTCCTGGCCACCGTCGGCCGGGAAGTGCTGAGACCAGGGCTTGTCCGAATTGTCCCACCACAGGACTCCGGGCTGATCGCCCGGCTCGGCTGAACGCAACGTGGGCAGACCGCGCACGGTGAAGTTCCGGTCGAAACCGAAGAGCCGGTCGAAATCGCCGAAGTGTTCCAGATCCGCCGGCAGGCGGGTGGTGCCGACGCTGGAAGAATCATCGCCGAATATGTCCTGCGCCTCGATGTAGTAGTGCAGGATGTCGCCGGGGAAGAAGAAGTGCGCGTCCGGCAGATCGAAGTTCCAGCGATTCGGCACCAGCGAACCCTGGGCATTGTACGTTGGCAGGCCCTCCACATGGCCGCTGACGACCCCGCCAGCGAACGTCACGCCTTGCAGCACCGGATCGCTCAAGTCGCGCACCTCGTCGAAGAGCGGGTTCGTCTTCAGCGCGAAATGGAGCCGCGGCGGTCCGGCGAGCTGGAAACCCGCCCTGATCACCGCGATATCGACAGCGATCGAGTCGCCGGGCGTATTGCCGCCGTGCGACGGCGGCGAGATGTTGCTCGCCATGTCGAGCCGGATCGAGTTGGCGCCGAGTTCGACGAAGTCGAGCGTGCCGCTCGCGGGGAAGCTGTCCTGGAACAGATGGATGGCGCGCGCCGAAATGGCCGGTCCCCGGAACGGAAAGCCCAGCACCGCCACGTTGTCGAAATACGGGGCGGGAGTGCTGTCGGCGCCGATCAGCGAGGGACTCTGTCTTGCGCTGAGGGCGACCTGCACATGGGTCCGGCCCGGCGCCAGGTAGGGGGTGATGTCGAAACGCTGGCGCTTGTACGTGGGTTCGGAGGAGAAGTAGAGCAAGCCGGTACTCACCCAGGGAGCCGACGCGAGATCGGCCGGATCGCCGGTGTCGACCGACCTGACGGACCAGGTGTCGAAGGTCGGTGTCGTCGAGCCGCTGAAATCGATGACGGTGTGTTGGTAGACATCGTAGGCGAGGATCAGGCCGTCGACGCTCTCGGGCACGACGAGCGGAGGGCTGATCACGCCGTTGTACAGGCGATCGTACCCGCCGAGCAGGCCGCCGGAATGATTGACGACGTACCCGCCTGGACCGTAGGTCCACGTCCAGCCGGTGGTGCCACCGGTGCCGGGCACCACGACGCCGTCGTCGATGAACGCCACCTGCGGGGAGAAATTAGCCACGCAGGGATCGAGATCCTGCAACGCGATGTACAGCGCCGCGAAATCGCCGACGCCCGGCAGATCGACCACCCAATTGCCGAACGTCGAATTCTCGCCCGGTTGGTCGGGCTCGATCGCCTCGAAATCCTCGGTCTCGATCAACTCGCCGTCGACCCAGACGACGATGTCGTCGAGCTGCAGAGCCCCGCGCAAGGTCGGCGCCATGCCGTCCTCGTCGGAAAAGATGCCGTCCGAACGGAACCGGACCCGGAGTTCGATCCGATCGCCGGACGGGCCGCCGTAACTTGCGGGCGCATACACGAACGTCTCGTCGAACTGCGCCGTGCCCGACCCGTCGAACTCGGCAAGCACCACCCAGGCGCCGCCCTGCCGGTACTCCAGATAGCTGAAATCGTACCCGGGTTCGCTGTCATAGCAGATCGCCAGGCGCCAGCGGACCGTGCTGGCCGTGAGCGGATCGGCGACCGTATGCGCGAAGACCACCGCCTGGCGCCAGTCGTTGCCGTAACCCGGACCGGGCCACGGCGACCCGGCCGGAAAACGGCGGCCGAGCCATAGCGACCGCTGACCGCCGCATACCAGCGCGGGGTCGTCCGTCACCGACCAGTGATGGGCGGCATTGGCCGTGAAATCGACGCCAGTCCAGCCGTGCCAGGCCGGCGTTCCGCTCGCGGTCTGGAACCTCCCTTCGATCGTACCCGGGCCGCCCAGGAGAAAGCTCGTGTCTGGAGGTGCTTTCGCGAAGCCGACTGGCCGGCCACGCAGATCATCGCCGGCATGGCTCGAGAGCGCGAGAGACGGCTGGCGCGCTTCGACGGTCGCCAGGCCCAGGCCGAGCATGATCAATAACGACGACGTGAAACGATACATGGCGAACCTTTCGCCTGGCGAGATTCCGCCCGGTAGAAAAACAGGAGTTCCGATTCCGCAGCCACCGACACCTTAATAGACGGAACTCCTAATGGGATTACGAATAATCCTATTGACTGACACCGCGCTTCGTATTGATCCCTCGGTTTCGCCGAGGGCCACGGTCAGGGCGCGCTCATTTCAACAGCGTGACCTTGCGCATCTGGCGCTCGCCGTCCTGCTCGAGCACGCAGAAGTAGATGCCCGACGGCGCCAGGCGCCCGCGCAGATCGGTGCCGTCCCAGTGCACGCTGTGCGCGCCCTCGCCGTGCCAGCGGTCGCGCAGGGAGCGGACCAGCACGCCGCGCACGTCGTAGATCTTCAGGCTGGCCGGCCCGCTGCGCGGCAGGTAGAAGGGGATCCAGGTGACGGGATTGAACGGGTTGGGATGGTTCTGGCCCAGCAGCAGGCCCGGCGGCAGGGCGCCGGCGGCCATGTCCTCGACGGCCGTAACGACCCCGATCGCCCCGAGGATGCGCAGCTTGCCGAAGCCCCACCAGTCGTTGTAGACCTCGCCGGTGAACTCGTCCTGCAGGGCGCTGCTGGCCAGCCGGTCCTCGATCTCGGCGACCGGCGCGGCGGGGAAGGCTTGCCGGACGAGCGCCGCCGCCGCCGCGACGTGCGGACCCGCCGCGCTGGTGCCGCTGAACTGGCGGTAGCTGCCCAGCGGGTAGCCCTGCGCAGTCTGGTGGGACATCGTCGTGTAGACGTCGTAGTTGCCCGGCGAGACGATGTCCAGCAGGTGCTTGCCGTCGATGCGCGCGCCACGCCCGCTGAACTCGCTGAGCGCTCCGGGCGGGATCGAACCGCCGCCCGGCCCGAACGAGCTCTCGAAGCCGCGGGTCGAATAGGACCCGTTGCAGAAGGCACTGTCGGCGGTCGCGGGCCAGGTCACGTTGCGGTCGTTCGAGACGTGGGCCGTGAACTCGGCGCCGTCGGCCCATGACGAGCGGTTGTCCGCCACGTTGCTGATCACCTCGATGGCCCCGCCGGTCGGGTTGCCGACCAGCAGCTGCCAGGCGCCGTTGACGTGGGGGTTCTGGTCGCGGTCGATGAAGAGGTCGAGCTTGTTGGTGCCGCGCGGGCTCGTGTCGCGGCTGCTCCACACGTAGTATCCGTCGACGTCCTGGGCGCCGCCGGTGATGGGGATCTGGCCGCCCAGCGGCGAGGTCAAGGTGAAGGCGAGGTCGCCGACGCCGGTGCGCCAGAGGGTCGTCCAGTAGAGCACGCCCAGGTCCTGGCCGCCGAACGGCACGGCTCCGACCGGCAGGTTCACGCTGCCGCCGGCCGGCGCGACCGCGATCGCGTGCTTGCCGCCGCGGGCGAGGTTGCCCGAGGGCGTGATCTGGATGATCGTCTCGTTCTCGATGGAGATGGCCTGCTCGTCGAGCGTCGTGCCGTCCAGGAAGCGCCAGACGAAGCCCCCGAACTCGTAGAGCATGACGTCGGCCTCGTGGGCGCGCGCCCACGGGATCAGGTACGAGATGGGCACGCCGCTGAAGAAGTAGCCGGCGAGCAGTTCGGCGTCCGGCGCGATGCCCGCGAAGCGGTGGCGCCCGCGCTCGCCGCCGGAGACGATGCCCATGACCGCGGTGCCGTGCCCGTTGACGTCGGGGTCGGAGTGGATGAGATCGACGCCGCGCACGCGCTCGACCGTGCCCGAGCCGACCGTCGCGTAGATCTTCGACGTGCCGAGCTGCACGAGGCGTTCGCCGGCGTCCAGCACGCCGTTGCCGTTCGCGTCGAGGGCGATGAACAGAGGTTCGCCGAAGCCGGGATCGCTCTCGGCGTAGCCGGCCGCGGGGCCGTAATCGCGCACGCCGTTGCCGTTGGTGTCGGCGTAGAGCCAGTCCCAGTAGGTCTGCAGGACGCCGTCGTCGTTGGACGGCGCGCCGCCGCCCCAGACCTGCGCCCAGTCGAGGATCCAGCCGTCGCGCAGGCGCAACTCCTCGCCGGGGTCGAACACGCCGTTGCGGTCGAGATCGACGTAGGCCTGGCCGTCGACGAACACGCCCGTGCCGCTGAGGTCGTGCCAGTCGAAGGTGTCGCCGTCGGCGAAGAAGAACGACGGATGGAACACGTCGATGCCGGTGTCGAAGTCGGCGACGCGGGTCCCCTTGCCGGTCAACGGATAGCCGAAGGGGTCGGTGTAGCCCCAGGCCAGATCGGCCTCGATCTCCGGCACCGAGACGTCGAGCGTCGGGAAGACCGCGGGCGCCCAGGCGGCCTCCACGCGCAGCACCTCGCGGCGCTGCGCGAAGGCGGCGACCTCCGACCACGGGATCTGCACCGGGTAGATCGCGCGCGTGCGCGCGATCTCGCCCTTGACGCGGAAGAATCCGTAACCGCGCGCCTCGAAGTCGGCGATCTGCGCCGCCGACAGCTCGCGATCGAACGCGACTGTCACGGTCACGCGGTCCGCCTGCAGGATGTCGCGCACCTCGGCGTCGAGCGAGGCCGCCTTGTGCGGCGCGGCGCGCATCTCCAGCAGGAAGCGCAGCGACGAGTCGACCGGCGCCTGTTCGGCGGCGGTCGCGGCGACCGCTGCCGGTCCGCTGGACAAGGGCGCCAGGACCGCGAGGATCAACGCGATGACGGCGGATCGATGCATGACGGAACACTCCCGGGTCTAGAGGCGGCGACGGGCCCGGGACCATGGTCCAGGGCCCGTCGGTTGCGGTCGGTCGGAGCGCCTCGGGGCGCCGCCGCCTACCGGGCGAGGATCATCTTGCGGGTCGCCGTCTGGCTGCCCGCTTGCAGGCGGGCCAGATAGGCGCCCGAGGAGACGGCGCGGCCTGCGTTGTCGCGGCCGTCCCAGACCAGCGAACGTTCGCCGGCCGGCAGATCTCCGGCGAAGAGCGAACGCACCAGCCGGCCCTGCAGGTCGAGGATGTCGACCTTCGCCTGCCCGGGCTCGGCCAGGCTGAAGGACAAGGTCGTCAACGGATTGAACGGGTTCGGCGCGACCGAGCGCAGCGCGAAGGCGTGCGGCGTGTCGCCGACCGCGGTCTGGGGATCGACGACGGTCAAGGTCACCGGCACGACGTCCGCCGACGAATCGGCGTTGCTGACGATGACCACGTACGCGGTGTAGTCGCCGGGCGTCAGGCCCGCGCTGTCGAAGCTCAGCTCGATGATCTGGCTCTGGCCTTGCCCGAGCGCGGCGGAGTCCGGCGCGATCGCCAGCCAGTCGACCGTCTCGTAGACCCAGAACGGCGCCTCGCTCTGGCCGGTGTGGAGGCCGTCGGTGCTGCCGACGCGCAGCAGGCAGTTCTGCGACGCGGGGCCGCCCAGGACGAGCGACTGGGAGCCGTCGTTCGGCGTCGACGCGAGCAGGGTCTGCCAGCTGCCGCCGCCGTTGCGGCTCAGCTCGATCTTGACCTCGCTCAGCAGCGTGGCGTTCCACTGCACCAGGGTCGGCAGCTGGGCCGCCAGTACCTCTCCGCCGTTGGGCGCGATGACGCCGACCTCCGGCTGCGCGACGCCGCAGCAGTCGACGTCGGCCCAGATCAGCCAGTTGCCGGCGAAGCCGTAACCGGCGACCACGTCCTGCCAGCCGGCGCCCCACTGGTTGTAGTTGACGCAGGTCGCCGGGGAGGAGTCGACCGGGATGCCCACCGGGCCGGCGGCGTTCGTGAACTCGAAGATCAGGAAGTACTCGCTGCCCATGTCCTGGCAGGCGAAGTCGCAGGGGATCTCGATGTCGTAGTAGCCGTTGGACGGGATGCCCGAGACGGTGATCGGCGCCGAAGAAGCGAGGATGGTCCCCGGCCCTGTGCACGGTTCGCCGGCAGCGGCCAGGTGCGCGCGCACCTGCGGCGCCGAGGTCGTCTGCAGGTAGAGCACCATGTGCACGGCCCGCACGTTGAAGCCGGGGTTGCAGCCGCACGTGTAGTCCGCGGGGTCGATGCGCGTCGCGTAGGATTCGTTGCCCTCCCACCAGCTGCCGTAGTAGCCCTGGATCCCGGCCAGGTTGTTGTTGCCGAAGAGGCAGTCGCCGTCGTAGCGCATGGCGCCCTGCAGTTCAGCGGTCGACAGATCGCGGCCCAGAAGCTCGGGCAGCGTCTTGTCGACGCCGGCATGGCCGGGCTGGCCCAGCCCCGCGGCACGCTGCGCCTTGGCGACCGGCGCCTGGGTCATGACGTAGGCCGTGAAATCGAGGATCGACCCCGCCTCGCCGCTGTTGGTGACGGTCAGATAGTCCACGTCGGTCTGGTTCGGCTCCAGCGACGGCGCGAAGGAGGCGCTGCTGAGCTGGACCGCCGGCTCGGGCTGCGGCGCGACCTTGCTGAGGGTCAGCGACCAGGTCTTGTTGTCGCCGGTGATGGCGGCGTTCGACATCACGATGCCGACGCGCTCGATCTGGGCCAGCGGCACGCTGAGCTGCACATCGGCGTCGTTGGTCGCGTTCAGGCCGACCGTCTCCAGCAGGCCGGTGCCGTCCCGCTTCTTGATGACGGCGACCAGGCCCAGCGTGGCGGTGTCGTCGCCGTCGAACTGCACGCGCAGATGGCCGGGTTCGCCGGCCGTGAAGCCGATGCAATGGAAGTTGCGGGCCGAAAGGTGGTTCATGGTGCCGCTACTGTTGTACGGATAGCTGTTGACCGTCGTCGCCGAGCTCGTGGGATAGGACGCGGCCTCGCTGTAGCCGATACCGGGGATCGACCGCGCACCGCTCGCGTAGTTCCAGGCGGCGTACTGCGGGAAGCCCTGCGCGATCGACGAGCCATAGGCCTGCAGAATGACGTTGTAGGACACGAGGACGGCCTGGCCCGTGTTGGTGGAGCGATGGGTCCAGAAGTCGACGATGATCTGGTTGGTGAAGGTCTCGCTCATCCAGAACTGCCAGATGCAGTCATCGTAGGAGCCCGTGCCGCCCTGGTCGAGCGAGGACTGCGGATGGCTGATGCCGCTGCCGGAGCTGATGTAGTTGTAGTAGTCGTTGGTCGCGTCGAAGACGATGTCCTCCATCCAGGTGGCGTCGACCTCGACCCAGCCGCCCTCGCTCCACAGCGAGGTGGCGCGCTGGGAGGCGTGCTTGAACTCGTGCGCGCAGGTGACCTTGGCCGCGCCGAGCTGGTTGCCGTCGGGATCGGTGTTCGGCGGGAAGCCGATGAAGTTCCGGTGCAGCACGATGCGGGTCCGCGTACCGGTCACCACGGTGGTGTAGCCGTAAGCCGACATGTTCTCGAAGGAGATCTCGTAGTACGGGTTCAGCGGCGGCGCGGTGAACCCCATGTTGGTGATCTCCACCAGCCAGGAATAATCGAGGTACTCGGCGCACCGCTCGACGAAGTCCGGAATTCCATTGGCCGGATTGACATCCGTCGTCGGCACGGCGTGGGTGCCGGTCGTCTCGTACGTGAGCCGGAACCTGCCGGACGGGCTGATGTAGGTCGCCCTGCTCTCGCCGAGTTTCGGCGCCAGGTAGAGCTCGATGGTCTCGATGGTCCGCCGGTCGAGGTCGGCGCGGTCGCCTTCGAACGCGGCGATGAGCCCGGTTGCCGATTTGATCGGTGTCACGTCGTCGGGCCGGAATTCCGCCGGCAGATTATCGATGTCGAAGACGTAATAGAACTTGTAGAGCAGCGCCTGCTCGGCATCGATCTTGCCCTCGGCCAGGGCCTCTTCGATGCGCGAGAACTGCGGCGTCGATGCGTGGGCGACGGCCGCGAAGAGCAGCAGAGCTGCGGCGACGGCCAGCATGAACGAACGGAACATGAGATCCTCCTGAAGTTGGAAACCGGTCGCGGAGCCTCGACGAGCAACGGAACCGGGCCCCGGACCGACCCGCGGCGTTACGACGAGCCTCACTAAGATACCACGTTTTTCTTTCAAATTTATCACAAACCTACCCAAAAAGACGCGATGTCACGCCTTAATCGATATTGAATATCATCAGACGGGTGGATTCGCTATTCCGAATACAGCTCGATCGATCCCCCCGCGGCAGCGGACCGGTAGCAGCCGTCGACGATCTCCAGCGTGCGCAGGCCATCGACGGCCGTGACCGGCACGGCGGCGCGGCCGAGCACGGCGTCGCGCCAGGCGGCCAGGACCCCGGGCAGCGTCGGCGCCGCGCCGTCGTACTCCTCGCGAACTTCCTCGCGCCCCCGTCGCCAGACCAGGCTGGCGCCGAGGTAGTCGACCGCCAGCTGCCCTCGCTCGCCCACCGCCTCGAGCCAGCAGGCACGGCTCTGGGTGTACTTGCTGACCTCCAGGCTGACCCAGCAGCCGTCGTCGAGCTCGGCGCTGGCCAGGAAGAGGTCCTCGACCACCGGATTGAGCACCCGCCGCTGCCGCGAGTCGATGCGGGCGAACTCGCGGCCGGTCAGCCAACGCGCGAGATCGAAGATGTGGACCCCGGTCAGGAGCACCGAGCCGCCGACGGTCTCGGCGATCGCGCGTTGCCAGGCGAGCGTGGTCGGCTGCAACCGTTGCGCGAGACGCACGAGGTGCACCCGGCCCAGCTCGCTCCACAGCGCGCGGGCGCGTTGCAGGGCGGGATGCCAGCGCAAGGTCTGGGCGACCATCAGGCTCGGCGCCGACGGCCTCGCCGCCAGGTCCGCCAGCTCGCGCGCTTCGGCCAGGGTGCCGGTCATGGGCTTCTCCACCAGGACCGGTTTGCCTGCGGCCAGCGCCCGCGCCGCCAGTGGGAAGTGCGTGCTCGGCGGCGTGGCGATGATGACCGCGGCGATGCGGCGATCGGCGAGGAGATCGTCCGCCCGCCCGATCCAGCGGATGTCCAGCTCGGCCGCCAGGCGGCGGCCGGCTACTTCGTCGCGGCGGCACAGCGCGACGGCCCGCAGTCCGGGGACGTCCCCGCGCGCGATATGCCGCAGGTAGCGGGCGCCGTGCGTGCCGGCGCCGATGACTCCGACGTCGATGGTCATGGCGACAGGTCCGCTCCCGAGCGACGGGACTGCGGCCGGGAACACTCTCCGGCTTGCCCGCGGCCCTCGCTTGCTTGTAACCTGTCCGGGGCGGCCGGTCAACCAGCACCGAGGACGGCCGCGCCGGACGCGGGCCGTTCGCTCGCCGACAACTCCGAGCCCAGGAGTACCGCCATGCCCGTCAAAGTGCTCGCGCTCGCCGGATCGTCCCGCCGAGGCTCTTTCAACCAGCGCGTCCTGCGCATCGGGATGCGCGCGGCCGAAGGCGCCGGTGCCGACGTCGCGTTCATCGACCTCAAGGACCTGCAGCTGCCGCTCATGGACCAGGACCTCGAGGCCGCGCAGGGCCTGCCGGCGGGCGCCCAGCGCTTGAAGGAGGCCCTCGCGGCGGCCGACGCCCTGCTCGTCGCCACGCCGGAATACAATGCGAGCTACCCGCCGCTGCTCAAGAACGCGCTGGACTGGGCGTCGCGCCGATCCGGCGACGAGAAGCCCCTGGTCGCCTTCGCGGGCAAGACGGCGGGCCTGCTCGCGGCCTCGCCGGGCGTCCATGGCGGCATGCGAGCGCTGCTGGTGCTGCGCTCCCTGCTGCAGAACCTGCAAGTCCTGGTGCTGCCGGCGATGGCGGCGACGCCCGCCGTGAAGAACGAGAGCTTCGACGCCGCCGGCGATCTGCGCGACGCCGCCGCGCAGCAACGCATCGAGACCGTCGCGCGCGACCTGGTCGCCCTGACCGCGCGGCTGCATGGCCGCTGACATCGCGAACCGAGGAGGCAACATGTCCCGCAAGATCATCGCGACCGACAAGGCGCCGGGCGCCATCGGGCCCTACAACCAGGCGGTCGCCGCCGGCGGCTTCCTGTTCACGGCCGGGCAGATCCCCATGGACCCGGTCACGCTGCAGATCGTGGGCGCGACCGCGGCCGAACAGGCGCGGCAGGCGTTGCGCAACGCCCAGGCGGTCGTCGAGGCCGGCGGCATGGCGCTGGCCGATGTCGTCAAGGTGACGGTGTTCATCCGCGACATGAAAGAGTTCGCGGCCATCAACGAGGTCTACGCGCAGTTCTTCCCCGCGGACCAGCCCGCCCGCTCGGTCGTCGAGGTCTCGCGCCTGCCGAAGGACGTGCTGGTCGAGGTCGAGATGGTCGCGCACCGCTAGCCCGGATCGATCAGGAGGGGCCGCGGCGGGGAACGGGGAACGGACTTGATCTCCGGTGTTCTCCGTGCCATCTTCCGTCTGACAACGCGATAACAGGTCCGAAATTCTCCGAGCCCTGATCCCTACGGGCGCCCGCCTAGGGGACTGGGCCGACAGGGTCGTGCTGGAAACGGCACGGCCTCCCGCGGGAAAGGAGAAAGGCCATGCCGCGCGCCGGCGTCATCCCCTTCGCCTATCTGACTCCGATCGTCCTCTCGGCGCTGCTGCTGGCCGCCTGCGGTTCAGAGGACGATCCCGCCGCTCCGATCGACCGCGGCGAGTACGTCCTCGTGCATCACGACGGTGATTCCCTGCGGGTGTACCTGGACGAACTGCCCAGCGTGCAGATCGACGGCCAGGATGTCATCTATCTCGACGATTTCGTCAGCCAGGACCTGCTGCCGCCGTATCAGGCCGCCGCAATCCGGCACGACACGCGCGCTCTCTACGCCTACGAGATCGAGGGCGCCGACGGGTTCTCGGCCCATGGCAGGCGCGGCTATCCGAACAACACCTGGGACCAGATGCCTCTCGGATACCTCGTCAAGTCGACCCGGCGCGCCATCTTCCCCGACGAGGCGATCGATCTGCCGGGCGCCTACAACGTCAAGGATGTGCGCCATGTGCGCGTCTGGCGCAAGTTCGACGTCGAGATCGCAGCCGCCGACACGACCGTGTTCTACGAGTTGCGCCGCCTGGAGGATCGGACCGCCGACATCGCCTTTCCGCCGGTGGGCGACGAACAGCACGCACAGGTCCTCGCCGCGATCCCCCTGGCCGCCTTCATCGAGCGTCTGGTGGCCGACGAGCGGCTCGACGATCCGTCCGGGCACGCCTACCGCCTGACGGCCATCGACGGCGCCGTGACCCCGGGTCTTCTGGACTGGCAGCAGATCCAGACGGGCTACTGGCTGGTCGCGACGTCGCGCACGCGATTCACGGGTCCCGGACTGCTGGAACCGGGCTATCGGCTGACCCATCTGCGACGGATATCGGTCGAGGCCTCCGCCCCATGAGCCGGCGTGATCCCAGCCGGCTCGTCCTGGCGATCGCCCTGTTCGTGGCGGGGCCGCCGACCGCGGCCTCCGCGCGCGCGGAGGCCGGCGGGGCGACCGCCGCGCCGGACTCGCTGCAAGCACCTTACCGACTCGAGGAAGTGGTCGTCTACGGCGAGACGCCGGCCGGGCCGGGGATGATCACGAATCTCCGCGGCGCCGAGCTCCTGGATCGCGGCGGGGGCGATGTCGCGCACCTCCTGCGTCTTGACCCCGGGCTGGCGGTGTCGGCCGGGGGCAAGGCGGAGACCGAGACCCGCCTGCGCGGCATGCCGGCGCGCGCCACCCTGATCCTGGTCGACGGCCGGCCCGTCAACCCCGGCTACTACGGCAAGGTCGACCTGACCATGTTCTCCTCGTCGGGCCTGGCGGCCGTGCAGGTCGTCAAGGGCCCGGCTTCGGCCGCATACGGCCCCAACGCCATGGGCGGGGTCGTCAACATCATCACCCGCAGCGGCTTCGACGCGCCAGGCACCGCCTTCAGCACGCGCCTGGGAGAAGACGGGCTGCGGCGGCTGTCGCTCAGCCATGCGCAACGGCGCGGATCGCTCGCTATTTCGGTCCACGGCTACGAGCAGCACAGCGACGGCTTCCGACTGAGCGGCGACTTCTCCCCGACTTCGGTCGAAGACGGCGGCCTGCGGGCCAACAGCGGCTACCGCAAAGCGGGCGGCGGCGTGAAGGCCGGTTTCGAGCGCGGCGACCGTGACATCTACACCGTGACGTTCGACTACCACTGGTCGCGGCGACAGATCCCGGCGACCATCTACGCCTGGGAATCCCCCACGTGGCGGGATTTTCCGGTCTGGAAGCGCTACGGCGCCTCCCTGAACAACCAGCGGCGCTTCGGTCCCGGGCTCGAGCTGGTGACGGTGCTCTACGCCGACGGGCAGCATGACCGTCTCATCGACTACCAGAGCCGCGACCTCGCCGACGACGCGGTCAACTTCGATTCGCTCCTCAAGAACCGCGCCGTGGGAGGTTCGGTGAACCTGAGCGGCTGGGCCGGCGCGCGGCACCGCTTCCGGATGGGCCTCATCTACAGGCATGACTTCCTGGACAAGCAGCCCGACACGGACGCCGCCTGGGAACGCCACGCGCTCGGCACGGGTTCGCTGTTCCTGGAAGACCGCTACGACGTCGCCGACGCGGTCGCCTTGCTGGGCAGCCTCCAGACCTCCTGGCATGCCACCGATCGGCATGATGCGAAGCGCCTGGCGGCCAGCCCGGCGCTGTCCGTGCACTGGACGCCGCGGCGCGACACGGCGTTGCGCGCCGCGTATGGCCGGGCGACGCGCTACCCGACCCTGCACGCGCTATACAGCCAGACGTCGGGCAACCCGGACCTCCGTCCCGAAACCGCCGCCAAGTATGAAGTCGGCCTGGAACGCCGCTTCTGGAGCGGCACGCAGCGGAGCTTGTCCGCCGAGGTCGCCTGGTTCCGCAGCGACCTCGCCGACCTCATCGATCGCCCCGCGCGCTCGCAGCAGTTCCGCAACGTGGCCTCGGCGCGGCTCGGCGGCCTCGAGACTGCGGTCCGTGCGCGCCTGGCGACCCATCTGCAGGCTGACGTCGGCTACATGTGGATCGACCGCGGCGCGACGTCGGCCGAAATGCTGCGCGAACTGGCGCCGCATCGCTTCAGCGTGGGTCTGACCGCCGATACGCCTTTCGGCACGCGGCTGCGCTATGACGTCACGGCGCAGGACGAGCGGACCACGTACGTTCCGGATCGGCGGCACGCGGCCTACCGCCTGCACAGCGTGACGATCCGGCAGTCGCTCAGCCGCGGCCTCGTGCTGCACTTCGAGGTATTCAACCTCACCGACGTCGATTTCGAGGAAGAGCTCGGGTATCCCGCGCCCGGCCGCACGATCGCTTTCGGCCTCGATTGGTGGAGATGATGCGGTCGCAACGATCCGATAGTCCCGTCGAACAACTGGCCTCATGCGCACGCATGGCCGGCCGCCAATAGAAGGAGAATCCGATGAATGGCTCGCTACGATCCGGCAAGGCGACGACGATGCTAACGGTGCTCGTCTTCGCGGCCCTCTCGCTCGGCACGCAGGCCCTGGCCGAGACCTACCTCTGCCCCGTCATCAACGACGTCTACATCGACCAGGGCCGCCCGGACGACACCCAGGGCCACCGCACGCGGGTCCTCGTGTCGTGGCACAGCACGAACCTGGCGGCCCGCGGCCTCTGGCGATTCGACATCCCGCCGGCGATCGCCGCGGCGCAGATCGTCAGCGCCGTCATGCACGTCTCGCGCAACTCGACCGGCGGCGCCGGGACGGCGATCGACGTCGACGTCTTCGCGTTGAACGCCCCCTTCGACGAGGCGACCGACACCTGGAACTCCCTGGCCGGCGGCAGCTTCGACACGAGCGTGGTCGCCAGCGGGACCCTGCCCGCCTGGGCGTGCCCGCCTCCCTGCACCGCCGCGATCGACCTGACCAGCCTGCTGCAGGGCAACCTGGACAAGGTGCGCGACCACGGCATCCTGATGATGGTCCAGGACGAGGGCACCGGCGCGAACCGCAACCAGAACTTCGCCACCAAGGAGGACGTCCCGCCGTCGACGGGCGCCTACCTGGAGATCGTCGTCGCGAGCGAAGCGGATGCCGCGCCGTCCGCGCCGCTGGCGACCCTCTACCCGAACGCCCCCAACCCGTTCAATCCGCGCACGACCATCGCCTTCACGGTCGTCTCGCCGCAAGCCGTCGACTTGCGGATCTGCGATCTGGCGGGGCGCGTGGTGCGCGTATTGCGGCGAGAGAACGTCGCGGCGGGCCGGCATGAAGTCACCTGGGACGGCACGAACGCTGCGGGACTCGCCGCTCCGTCCGGAGCATATCTCGTGATTCTGACCCCGGACGCCGGCGAGCGCCGCGTCGTGAAGGCGACGTTGAGCCGCTAGACCGCGTTCGCCGCCGTGATCTCCAGCATGAAGGCGGAGCAATATGCGCGACGTGATCCGACGAAACCACGCCGCCTTCTTCGCAGGCGGCTTCATCCTGGCCGCGTTGCTCACCGCCGCCTCGTGCTGGATGGTCCAGGGCAAGAGACGACACATCGACATCGCGGCCGTCACCGGCGCCACGCCGCTCGCTCTGAAAACGGACGTCCCGGGCGGTCTGGCGCTGGAGGTGTCGGGCGACACGGAGAGGATCTACCGGTTCGGCAGCCGCGCCCTCGACGCCCTCGCGCCCGTCTATCGGCGCACGCTGGAGGTCTCGCCCGACGGAGAATTCGAGGGCAGCTATCGCTACTGCGGCATCCCCGTGCTGCACATCCTGGAAGGGGTCGTGCCGAAGAAGGCTGCGGGCGCGCCTTTCGACAGGCCTCTCGACATGATCGTGGCGATCGTCTCGCGCACGGGCGAGGAGCGGCTTTTCAGCTATGGCGAGTTGACCATGGCCGATGACAGCGAACCCGTCATGCTCGCCTACGCGCGGTCCGAGCTGCTGCCCGCGAAGGCCGGCGCGGAAGAGGCGTTCGAGTGGAACCGGCGCCGGGGTCCGCTCGCCGGATTGCGGCTGGTCTGCCCGGGCGACCGGGACACCGGCCGCTACCTCGACGACGTGGTGCGGATCGTGCTCGCCGAACCCGTCGTGGACGTCCCGGGTCTGCCCGAGATGAAGCGCGGCGAACGCTGCGTCGCCGACTCCGTCGCGGTCGTCAGCGGGAGCGTCGCGCGCCCCCTCGCGCTCGACGGGGTCGAGACCGCGGCCGTCGGCGGCTGGGTACGCACCGGCCATGGCCTGGGCTTCAAGGGGATCTCCGCCGCTTCCGGGTACGACCTGCGCGCGTTATTGCGGCGCAACTTCCCGGGCGCCGGCGAAGATCAGTTCTACCTGTTCGTGGCCTGCGACGGCTACCGGGCGATCTTCTCCGGACGCGAGATCTTCGGCACCGAGGCGGGGCGGCGCATGCTGCTGATCGAGGAGATGGACGGACAGCCCCGGCCAGGGGGGGCCAGCCTGGGGCCGGTGAAGGACTACTTCGTGGACCGCGTTCTGAGGGCGGTGACGCACATCGTCATGCTCGAGGACGTCCGTTAGTCGCGACCCCGCGTCATGGATCGGCGACCGGCCGAGTCCGACCGAGCCGGGCGGCCAGCCGCGCCGTGTCGTCGGCCAGGAGCGCCTCGCAGCCGAGCAGGCGGTAGTACCAGAGGCGCCGCGACGGCGCGGTGTCGAGCGGACAGGTCAGCGCGCCGCGCCGCCGCGCCAACCACGCGTACAGGGGATTGCCGAACAGCAGGGGCCACCAGGGTCCGACGAGCTGCACGCCCCGCGTCGGCAGCAATCTGCCGAGCGTGACATGCCCGACGGGAAGGTCCGGCGCGACGGCCTGCACGGCGCGCAGCCGCGGCAGCGAGAAGGAGACCAGCGCGGCGCGGCCGCGCAATCCGCCCGCGGCCAGTTCGGCCGCCAACTGTCGCCCGATCTCCGGTTCGAGGAACCGGTCGGTCTTCAGCTCCAGCACAATTCCACGGTCCGCGGGCAGCAGAGCCATGGCTTCGGCGAGCGTCGGCACCTTGACTCCTGCGAAGCCGCGGCGGCCGCAGCTCGCGTCCAGCGCCTGGATCCGGGCCAAGCTGAGGCCCGCGACGGCGCCGCGCCCGTCGGTCGTGCGATCGACCGTCGCGTCGTGGATGCAGACGAAGACGCCGTCGGCGGTCAAACGCACGTCGGTCTCGACGAGATCGGCGCCGTCGGCGAGCGCGCGCGCGAACGCCGGCAGGGTGTTCTCCGGGCAGGCCGCCGAGTTGCCGCGGTGCGCGATCAGATACGGGCGCTGCCGGCCGGGTAGCTCGAGGTTCATGGCGGCCTCGTTCAGCCGCCTTGCCGCGCCGCCAGCGCCGCCAGCGCCGCCTGCTCACGTTCCGGATCGAGGCCCGCCCTCGCGGTCACCCGCTCGCGGTCCTGCGGCGGCAATTCGTCGTACCACGCCAGCGTGTCGCGGACCGTCGCGGCCAGGGGCCGCAACGCGAGCCCGGCCGCCAGCGCGCGATCGACGTTGCGCGAGCCGAAACCCGCGTAGTCCCCGTCGGCCGGCACCCAGCACGGCATGTCCATCCAGGCGCCGATGCCCTGCTCCGTCAGGAACTCGGGATCGGCCCAGACGAACCTCGCGTCGGCGCCGCTCGCCTCGCGGCAGATCTCGAGGTAGCGCCGCATGGTCAACGGCTCGCGCGGATGCGGCCCGACGACGTTGAACGTGCCGCTCGTGTCCTGCTCCATGCATCGCACCTGGAACGCCGTCAGGTCGCGGCCGTCGATCATCTGGATGCGGTCGCTGCCGTCGCCGGGCGCGAGGACCTCGCCGCCGCGGCGCACCCGCACCGGCCAGTAGCCGCCGCGGAAGCTCAGGTCGCGCGGACCGACGATCAGGCCCGGCCGGAAGATCGTATGACGCTCGGGATAGTACCGGCGGACACGGTTCTCGCATTCCGCCTTGAACGGACCGAAGAGGCTGTTGTCGTACTCGAGTTCGTCGGCGTCGGGCGCCTCGCCGACCGATGCCGTCTCGTCGGCGTTCGGCTGCGAGTTGTCGGCATAGACCGACAACGACGAGACGAACATGTAACGCTCGACATTGTCCTGCAGCAGCTCGGCCGTGTGCTCGACGATGCGCGGGATGTGCGGCCAGATGTCGATGCAGACGTCCCAGCGGCGGCCGCTGGCGATCTCCTGCTCGAGCGCCTGCAGACCGTCGCCGCGCTCGAACGTGCGGTCGCCGATGAGCGTCTCGACCTCGGGGAACAGGTCCGGAGCGCGGCGGCCGCGATTGAACATCGTGACCGAGTGCCCGCCGTCGAGAAGATCGCGGATCAGATGCGGACCGGTCTGGCCGGTGCCGCCGAGCACCAGGACGCGGAGCTTGCGCGGTGCGTCCTTCCCCGCGCGCGCGCAGCCGCCGCCGGAGGCCAGCACGTAGCCGCCGAGATAGATCGCCGTCCCGGCGAGGGTCATCGACTTCAGGAACTCGCGTCGCGAAGGTCCGGTATGCATGGTATTCTCCCGGGGTTGAGCGCCTGCGGCTATCGTAGGGTTTCTTGACGCCGGATGCACGTTTCATGTTTCATCGCTTGCGAAAGGTCTCGCGCGTGGTGATGTCCGCCGACAGAAGGAATAGCGCATGCCCGGAACATCGCGGATCCTCTGGCCGCTGGCCAGCCTTCTCGTGGCCCTCGGCTGCCTGCTGTCCTGCCGCGGAACGCCGGCGGCCGTGAACATCGAGCACGCCAACGCGCAGTTCGCCTGGAGCCTCTACGGCGAGGTCGCGGGCGACCCCGGCAACCTGTTCTTCTCGCCCTTCAGCGTCTCCAGCGCCCTCGGCATGACGCTGCTGGGGGCTCGCGGCGAGACGCAACAGCAGATGCAGCAGGTGCTGTTCGGCGGCGGCGACCTGCACGAGCAGCTCGGCGCCTTGACGCGACAGCTCGTCGAGGCCGGCCGACCCGCCGCACAGGGGACTGGCGAGGGCGGCGGCTCGGCAGCCGGCGAACCCTTCGCGCCGGCGGGTGGCCAGCCGGGCGGGCGCGCGGCCGCGACGCAGGCCTACGAGCTGACCGTCGCCAACGCCCTCTGGCTTCAGGATGGCTTCACGCTGCGCGCGGGATTCCTGGGCGCGACGGCGGATCACTATGGAGCGCAGCCCTTCGCGGTCGATTTCCGGGCGCAGCCGGACGCCGCGCGCCAGCGCGTCAACACGTGGGTCGCGGACGAGACCCGGCAGAAGATCCGGGACCTGCTCGCCCCCGGCAGCGTCACGCCGGCCACGCGCCTGGTGCTGGCCAACGCCATCTATTTCAAGAGCGCCTGGCAGACGCCCTTCCAGGCCGCCGCCACCCAGCCGGCGCCATTCCATCTGGCGAACGGAGAGGTCGTCGAGGCGCCGCTGATGCGGCAGACCGGTCGATTCGCCTATCGGGAGATCGACGGCGCGCAGGTGCTGCGGCTGCCGTACAAGGGCGGCGAGCTGGCCATGCTCGTGGTCCTGCCGCGGACGGCCGCCGGCCTGGGCGAGATGGAGTCTTCGCTGACCGCCGCCGCGCTGCTGGACCTGGTGGCCGGCGCCGGCGAAACCGTCCGCCGGGTCGAGGTGCACCTGCCACGCTTCCGCGTCGAGAAGCTGCTGAACCTCGGTCCGCCGCTAGCCGCTCTGGGCATGCCCGCGGCGTTCTCGCCCGAGCAAGCGGACTTCTCGGGCATGACCGGCGGCAAGGATCTGTGTATCGACGCGGTCGTGCACAAGGCCTTCGTCGAGGTCGACGAGGAGGGGACCGAGGCGGCGGCGGCCACGGCCGTCACGATGATGGCGACGTCGATCGCGATGGATCCGGAGGAGCCGGTCGTCTTCAAGGCCGATCGGCCGTTCCTGTTCTGCATCGTGCACCAGCCCAGCAACTCGCTGCTGTTCCTGGGCCGCATGGTCGATCCCGCTTAACGCGGCGGGTTGACGCCGGCCGACGAGGTCGGCCGGCTTCATCATCGGGCGCCGTCGTGAGCGGCGTCAGTGGTCGCAAGCATTCACGCCGTTCGCCAGCGTGCCGGCGAGGAACGCCGCCGCCAGCTCTTCCGGCGTCTCGACCGGAGCGCCAACGACGACTCGCACCCCGTGCCCCGCGAACAGCTCTTGGGCGCGCCGGCCCATGCCGCCGGCGATGACGACAGCCGCTCCTCGCTCCGCGAGCCACGCCGGCAACAGACCCGGTTGATGGGCCGGCGCGGCGACGTCTTGCCGTGCGGTGATCATCCCGGTGGCATCGTCGACGTCGACCATCGCGAAGCGCTCGCAATGGCCGAAATGCTGAGCCAGGCGTCCGCTGGCGAGGGGAATCGCGATCCTCATGAATGAGACCTCCACAGGTTGTTCTTCGGGGCTTCGCGATCTGCCGGCAACGCGGCGATCCGCGTCCAGCTCTCGCGTATGTCTTCGGCGCACGCGGCGCCGATCTCGACGGCCGCCCTCGCGCGCATCTGCGCCCGCGTGACGGCGTTGTCGTAGCGGATGCGACCTGCGACGAACGCGCCGGCGCGTCGCGCCAGGTCCTCGATCCGTTCCGTCAGACGCGGATTGAGGTTCCACTTGTTCACGCAAACTGCGGCGGGCAGACGGAAATGGCGCGTCAGGGCCAGTACCCGCGCGAGATCGTGCTCCCCGGAAACCGTCGGTTCGGTGACGATCACCGCCAGCGTGGCCCCGGTCACCGCCGCGATGACGGGGCAGCCGATCCCGGGTGGACCGTCGATGATGATCAGGGAACGCCGCTCGGCAGCGGCGATCTCGCGCGCTTGTTGACGGACCGTGGCGACCAGTTTGCCCGAGTTCTCGGCGCCGGCCCTGAGCCTGGCGTGCACCAGCGGCCCACAGCGCGTGACCGAGGTCATCCAGACGCCGCAAAGGCGCTCGGAGAACGCGATCGCCCGCTGCGGACAGAACCGGACGCAGACGCCACAGCCCTCGCAAGCCGCCGGATCGACGGCGAAGCGGGCCGCCCCCGAGGGGTCGGGGATCACGGCGCCGAAGCGGCAATGCGTCGCGCAAGTGCCGCAGCCGACGCATATCCGCGGGCGGATCGCCGCTTCGCGCCCGCTATAGAAGTCGTGGCATTCCTCGCCGCTGGGCGACAGGACCAGATGCAGATCGGCCGCATCGACGTCGCAGTCGGCGATGACCGGCCGGTCGGCCAGAACGGCGAACGACGCCGTCAAGCTGGTCTTGCCGGTGCCCCCCTTGCCGCTGATGACGACGATCTCTTTCACGGCGCCGCTATCCCGTCCTCTGCAGCTTCTGCATGATCCGGTCGCGCAGACGCGCGAAGAGCTCCGCGTAGCGCGGCAGAGCCTCGACGATCAGGGCCCCGCGCGAGTAGGCCTCGGCGATGCCGCGATCGTCGGGTATGTCGAGCAGCACCGGCAGGGCCTGTTCGCGACAGTAGGCGTGCACCCGGTCATCGCCCTGCCCGACGCGATTGACGACGACGCTGCAGTCGATGCCGAGTTCGCGCACGACCGGCACGGCCAGGGCGAGATCGTGCAGCCCGAACGGCGTCGGTTCGGCGACCAGCACGACGTGGTCGGCGCCGCGCAGGGTCGCCACGACCGTGCACGCCGTGCCCGGAGGAGCGTCCAGGATCGCGGGCCGCGTCCGATCGATGCGATCCTTGACCGCCCGGATCAGCGGCGGCGCCGAGGCGACGCCCACATCCAGCCGGCCGTGTATCAGCGAGATATCGCCCGACCTGAACGACTCGACGACGCCGATGCGTCGGCTGCTCTCGCGGATCGCGCCGCGAGGACAGACCTTCGCGCAGCCGCCACAGCCGTGGCAGAGCTCGGGAAACACCAGCGGCGACGTTCCGAAGGAAACGATCGCGTGAAAGGCGCAGAAGCGTCCGCACTCGCCGCAACCGTCGCAGAGCGAAGCGTCGACGTCGGGCACGGGCACGAAGACCTCCGCGCAGGCCACCGGCGCGCCGGCGAGGAACAGATGCGCGTTGGGTTCCTCGACGTCGCAGTCCAGAAGCTGGACGCCATCGCCGATGACTCGGGCCAGGTTCGTCGCGACCGTCGTCTTGCCGGTCCCCCCCTTGCCGGAGGCTATCGCAAGGATCATGCGCGTTCCTCATGATCACCGCGCAGCGCCGTGAAGAGGCGGGCCTGGCTGGCGGGAGCGGTCATACCCAGTGGTCCTCGACGTCCGCCGCGGCGGCCTCGGTCAACTCGCCCGCACGGTACAGGGCGAGGGCGGCCGCCACCGTCGGCGCCTCCGTCACGAAGACCCTGATTCCGGCTGCCGCGAGCACGCGGAAGGCCTTCGGACCGCAGTGGCCGGTCACGACGGCCTGCACACCTAGGCGCGCCACGGTCTGCGCCGCCTGGATGCCGGCGCCCTGCGCCGCCTCGAGGCTCTGACGATTGTCGACCGTGGTGAACGTGTCCTGGTCCAGGTCATAGACGAGGAATCCGGCGGCGCGGCCGAACCTGGGGTCCAGCGGCGCTTGCAGATCCCGTCCCGCGGTCGTGAGCGCGATCGTCATCATGCTGCCCTTCCGGACGCCTCGGCGCGACGCGTCCAACCGTCGCCTGTCGCGCGTCGTGAAGCGGCGCGCTTGCGGCGGCCGTCTATGGCGCGGCATCGCCGCGGTCGATTTCGCGCAGGCGTTCCTGCATGGCGGCCAGTTCGGCCTGCAACGCGGCGATCTGGCGCTGGAGGCTCTGCATCTGGTGAGCGTTGGCAGGCAGAGGTTCGGGCGCGGCCGTTGCGACGGGCGCGCCGTGCTGGCCGAATCGGAACCAACCGGGCAATCCCTTGGCCTGGAACATGTTCCGCCAGCCGCGGCCACCGCCGAGACCACACCACCAACCGCCACGACCCCTGCCTGGACCGCGGCCGGCCGGCGCGCGCATGCTGCCGGGCGTGTCTCCACCCGCACAGAAGCCCGCCCCGCGTCCGGTCAACGCTCCTTGTCCGAGCGGACCCGTCCGATCTCCGCCTGGCATCGCCGCACCTTCCTTTCCCTGTTTCGCCGGCGCCGGCACCGGCAGCAACCCGGCATGATGAATTCCTCGTCCTGCAGACGGTCGTCGAGCCAGGCTTGCCTGACCGCGCGCAGATCGCCGGCCACGAACGGGATGACCTCGATCCCGTAAGCCGCGACCAATTCCTGCAGAGGTCGCGAGATCGCGCCGCAGACCAGCGTGCCGACTTCCCATTCGACGAGCCGCAGGACCTTCTGGACCGGCAGATCCTCCGCCAGCGTCGCGGCGACCTCGCTGACGACCCGGCGGGCGACGACCTCGACGAGCAGCAGCCGGTGCGTGGTGTCGAAGACCGGCGCGATTCGGTCCTGCCAGCATGCGAAGGCCACCCTCATCGCGTCCCGCCTCGCTTCGGTGCCGGGCCCGACGCCCTCCGTGGACATTGCAACTGGCAGGCCAGTGGAGAACGCAACGGCCGATTCTCCCGTTAGCCTCTGTAAATAAATAGAATAGACGATCGGCCACGAAGCTTCTTGGCGACCCAAGTGGTGCATTATAGCTACGATATCGCGGGGTTACTGACGCGGCAGCGCTACTCTACGGGTTCACGACGGGAGCGCCCATCCTGATCCGGCAGGACGATGCCCAGCTGCTTGAGGCGACGGTAGAGGGTGGTCTTGTGGATGCCGAGGTCCCGCGCGGCCGCCAGGCGATTGCCCTGATTACGCGCCAGCGCGGCGTGGATGACCTGCGTGTCGACGATATCGCGGACCTCGCGGGCCGTCCGCACGCCCTGGCGCCGGGCATCCACGCCGCGATCGGCCGTCAGCTCGACGGGCAGATGCGCGATCCCGATGAGCCCGTCTCCGCAGAGCACGAACGCCCGCTCGACCGCGTTGGCCAGCTCACGGATGTTTCCCGGCCAGTCATGGGCCATCAGCAGCGACAGGGCCTCTGGCGCTACGCCCGCCACGGCCTTGCCTTGCAGCCGATTGAAGCGGGCGATGAACTGATCGACGAGCAGGGGAATGTCCTCCTTGCGGCGGCGCAGCGGCGGCAATTCGATGCGCACGACGTTGACGCGATAGTAGAGGTCTTCACGGAAACGGCCGCGGCGCACCTGTTCGGCGAGGTCCTTGTTGGTCGCGACCACGACCCGCACGTCGGCGGTCTCGGTGCGGGTCGACCCCAGCGGTTCGAACGTCCTCTCCTGCAGCACGCGCAGGAGGCGCACCTGCAGGGCCGGACTCACCTCGCCGATCTCGTCGAGGAAGATCGTGCCGCCTCCCGCCAGGGCGAAACGGCCCGGCTTGTCGGCTTGCGCGCCGGTGAACGCGCCCGCCTTGTAGCCGAAGAGCTCGGACTCGAGCAGCGCATCGGGCAGGGCGCCGCAATTGACGGCGACGAAAGACCTGCTGCCGCGGGGACTCTGCTCATGGATGGTGCGGGCGATGAGTTCCTTGCCGGTTCCGGTTTCGCCGAGCACGAGCACCGTGCTCGGACTGGCCGCTATCGCGGGCAGGACCTCGAAGATGCGTTGCATGAGCGGACTGCGACTGGTCAGCTCGCCGATGCTGTGCCTGCCAGCCAGCTCGCGCCGGAGCGCCTCGACTTCGGCGAGATCGCGGAACGTCTCGACACCGCCGATGATGCGCCCCGCACCGTCGCGCAACACCGCGGTCGAGAGGCTGATCGGCCGATGGTTGCCCTCGGCGTCGACGATGTAGGCCGACTTGCCGATGATCGGCTTGCCGGTCTGCAGCGTCTGTTGCAGCGCGCAGTCGTCTCCGCACAGGCTGGAGCGGAAGACGTCGCAGCAGCGCCGGCCCAGAGCCTCCGCGCGGGGCACGCCGGTGATCTGTTCGGCGGCCCGATTGAAAGCGCTGATGCACCACTGGTGGTCTACGGTGAACACGCCGTCCGAGATGCTCTCGAGGATGGTCTCCGTCGGGCTGAGGCGGACCGGCCGACGTGTCTGCTTGCGGGGATTCATCGACGGCTGCCTCCGGCGCACGCCGCTGGGAACGCCGCCCGGCGGCGTCCCGAGCGGGGCGTCTCGCGGTGGCGAAGATTGACGCTCCGCATCCACCCATCATGATAGGTGCAAGAACGCGACGATCAAAGAAACGCCTGCAGGGCGGCGGCGGCCGCCCGCCGGCGGCGCGCCGGCAGGCGCTGGCGTCACCTGCTGCCGACCGTCAGCTCGAGATCGTCGGCGGATCGATCCGGCCGCGCCGCCTCCTGCGCCTGCGCCTCCGGCCGCCCGCGGTCCGCGGGCAGCCACCGGCGCAGCGCCTTGGCGACGGACCGCAAGGAGATCGGCTTGGCGATGTAGTCGTCCATGCCCCTGGCCAGGCACCGCTCGCGGTCGCCCTGCATGGCATGGGCTGTCATGGCGATGATCGGAATCCGTCGATCGCGGACCCCGGATCGCGGATCGCGGATGGCGCGCGTCGCCGCCAGGCCGTCCATCTCCGGCATCTGGACATCCATGAGCACGAGATCGTAGGACTCGTTCTTCAGGGCTGCGACCGCGTCGGCGCCGTTGGCCACGACATCGGCGCGCAGGCCGAGCTTCCGCAGGATGCCTCGCGCCACCTGCTGATTGATGACGTTGTCCTCCGCCACGAGGATACGGGCCTCGCAGCCCGCGAACATCAGCGCCGGCTCGCGAACGGCTGCGATCTTCTCGGCGCGCGGCTGCGCGTCGGCGCCGATGTCGCCCGCGCCCAGCGCCTCGACCAGCGCCGCTGCGAGTTCGTCGCGGCGGACCGGCTTGGCCACCGACACGGCGAATCCGAGCCGCGCGGCGTCGCCGGCATCGCCGCCGCGCCCCAACGGCGCCAGGAGCACGAGCGGAAGCGCCGCCAGCCGGGAGTCGCTGCGGACGGCCTTCGCCAGCGCGAGTCCGTCCATGCCGGTCATCTGCATGTCGACGAGGACGACCCGGAACGGATCCTCGGCGGAGGCGGCCTCGGCGAGCGCCGCGAGCGCGGCGAGGCCATCCGGCGCGACGTCCGCGCGCACGTCCCAGGCGGACATGCAGGCGGTGAGGACTTCGCGGCTGGCCGCGTTGTCGTCGACGACCAGCGCGCGGACGCCCTTCAGGGCGGGAACAGCTACCGGAACCGCGGCCGCGGCCGCCTCGGCCGGACAGCGGCCGAACGACATGGTGAACCAGAATTCGGCGCCCCGCCCCTCGTCGCTCTCGACACCGATCTCACCGCCCATCAGTTCGACCAGTTCCTTGGAGATGGCGAGACCGAGTCCGGTGCCGCCGTAGCGTCGTGTCGTCGAGGCATCGATCTGGTTGAATTTGACGAAGAGCCGATCCTGCCTGTCGCGAGGTATGCCGATACCCGTGTCGCGCACGGAGAAGCGCAACCGCACGTCCTGTTCGGACTCCCCAACGAGGGTGGCCCGCACGGCGACTTCGCCCGCGGGGGTGAACTTGATCGCATTGCCGGCCAGGTTCGTCAAGATCTGGCGCAGGCGTCCCGGATCGCCTCGCAGCCGGAGCGGCACCTTCGGTTCGACGTAGCAAGTCAGCTCGAGACCTTTCTCGTGCGCGCGGACGGCCAGGCTGGCCGCGAAATCCTCGAACATGCCGGCCAGATCGAAATCGAGGTCTTCGATCTCGAGCCTGCGCGCTTCGATCTTGGAGAAATCCAGGATGTCGTTGATGAGTCCCAGCAGCACCTCGCCGCTCGCTTGCACAGTCGCCGCGTAACGGTGCTGCTCCGGCGACAGCCCGGCGTCCAGCAACAGGCCCGTCATGCCGATGATCCCGTTCAACGGCGTGCGGATCTCGTGGCTCATGTTCGCCAGGAATTCGCTCTTGGCGATGTTGGCCATCTCGGCCTGGGCCGCCATGTCGCGAGCTTTGGCCATCGCGGACTCCAGCTCGCGATTGGCCACGCGGAGCTCCTGCGCCGAGCGCGCCACCGCCGCCTCCGCGTTCTTGCGCTCGGTGACGTCGCGCGCCACCGCATAGATGAAATCGCCGAGCGGATGCGATCGCCATTCGATCCAGCGGTAGGCGCCGTCCTGGCGTCGGTAACGGTTCTCGAAGCTCAAGACATCCTGGTGGGCGTCCAGCTTCGCCATCGCCGCCAACGTGGTCTCGATGTCGTCCGGATGCACGAAATCGAGGTAGCGGCGGCCGACGAGGTCCGTCATCGCGTAACCGAGCACTTGCTGCCATCGCGGATTCAAGCGCACGAAACGGCCTTCCATGTCGGCGATGCAGAGCAGGTCGAGGCTGGAGCTGAAGTAGCGCTCCAGCTCCTCGCCCTTGGCCGCCAGGGCCCGATAGGCCTCGTTGCGCGTGATGGCCTGCGCGATGATCTCGGCGACGACCCGCAGCATGCGGACCTGGTCCTCCGGCCAGGTGCGGCGCGCGCGCACCGCGTCGAAGCCGAGGAAACCGAGCAGCCGGCCGTGATCCTGGCGCATCGGCAGGCAGATCAAGGAACGGATGCCCTGCGCCGATAGCTCCGCCTTCTCCGCGGCGGCTTCCGGCGGCAGCTCCTCGACGGCGGGGATCTGCAGCGCCGACGAGTCGAGGAACTGGGCGTTCAGCCAGGGCATCGCGGCGACCGGGAGGTTCTGTACCCGCTCGCGCTGCGGGGCGATGCCCGGCGCACACCACTCATGCGTGTTGTCCATCGTCGCCAGGTCCGTGGAGTATCGGAACAGATAGCTGCGGTCGGCCGCGAGCAGCTCGCCGAGCCTGCGCAACGCGCTATCGACGGCCTCGTCGTAGTCGCGGTCGGACAGCCGGACGAATCGCGATGAGATCTCGGCGACGGCGGTCTGGAATTCGAGCTGGAACTGCATGGCGCGCTCGGCGTGCCGGCGCGCGGAGATGTCCACGGCGGAACCGCGGTAACCCCGCAAGCCGCCAGCCTCGTCCAGCAACGGCACGCCGTTGGTGGCGACCACGACGACGCGGCCATCCTTCGCCAGCAGGGGGACCTCCAGATCCGAAATGCACTCACGCCTGGCGAACACGTCGAGCAGCGCCTGCTTGTACTCGGCGCGCTCGTCGGCCGGGAATTGATCGAAGAACGCCATGCGCCCGACGAGCTCCTGCGGCCGGTAGCCGAGGACCTGCTCCACGACCGGGCTCAAATAGGTGTACAGGCCCTTGGCGTCGACCTCGATGACGATGGTCCGGCTCTGCGTCGCGAGTTGGTCGTAGCGCTCCTGGCTGTCGCGCAGCTGCGCCTGCTGCGCGCAGATCTCCGCTTGCGCGTCGCGAAGCAAGACGTAGACGAAGCCCAGCAGCGACGCCAGGATCACGGCGCCCGCAGTGCCGCCAAGCACGAAGAGGCGGCTGAGCGACGCCTTTTCCGCCGTCAGGTCGCGGATGACGACCAGGCAGCCGGCGGCATCGGCGATGGAATCGGCAAGCGGCCGCGCCGTCGCGCGCCAGGTCCGGCCGTCGTGACGGATGTCGCGGCTCCGCGCGCTGGCGTTCTCATGCGCGCCCGCGACATGGTCGGCGACGCTCGTGAAGACGTCCGGCAGGCGGCCGAACGACGAGTAGACCACCACCGACGCCGGCAATCGATCCCAGTCGGCGTCGCGGTCCAGCCGCCGCATGCCGCGCTCCCAGGCTCGCCGGTCGAGATGCTGCTTGGGCAGCGTCAAGGCCAGCTCGATGCCGTAGCGCGTATGCAGCGAGCGCAAGGCGTCCTCTATCTCCTTGCCCAGCTCGACGAAACCGATCAGCTCGTCGTCGTCGCGAATGGGCACCGCCACCCGCAAGATCAGAGTGCCGAACGGTCCCGGCTCGATGCGGTAGGCCGGTTCTCGATCGCCGGCGACGCTGTTGGCGGCCACGAGACGGTCGCCGCCGGCGTCCTGGTTCGCGGCGAAGAGGCAGACCTGTTGCTCGCCGTCGCGGCCGCGGAAGCAGAGATGAGCGAGGTTGTGCGCGCGATGCAGCGATTCGAACATCGTGTGCGCGACGTTGCGCAGGTGCGGGATGTCGTGACGGCGCAGCGCGGCGCGAATGGCGGGGTCGACGGCCATGGACTGCAACGTCATGACCATCCCGGCCGCTTGGTTGTCGAGGTCGACGGCGAGCTCGCGGTGGATCTCGTCGACCGCTGCCGTACCGGATCGCACCAGCGCCTGCTGGTGCTGGCGCCACAGGAGGCCGCCGGCGCTCGCCGTCAACAGCGTGACCATCGCCGCCAGCGGCGGCAGCAGCCGCGTCAGGACGGCTCTGGGCGCTCCGTCGGCGCCGCGCGGACCGAACACCGCCGCCAGGGCGCCGATCGCCAGGATGAGGACCACACCGACCGGCAGGGCGGATTGGACGGCGACCTCCCGGCGCCAGACGGCGGCATCGACGTCCAGGCCCAGCATGGCGACCGCCGCGCCAGTCTCGGCGTCCAGCAGCGGCACGAGCGCTGCGACCCGGTCGTCTCGTGCCTCGGCGACCGGACCCGTCCAGGTCGCGGGACTCGAATCGGCGAACTTGTAGACCGTGCCGTCGGAGCGGCGACCCAGGATATAGACGTCGCGGTAGCGGGAATCGATCGCGCGCACGGCCTGCAGGCGTTTCGCGAGCCGCTGGAAAGCGGGAACGTCGAGATCCGCCGGCGTGCCGGTCAGCGCCTCGATGTCCGCGACATCGATGTTCTGCGCGACCAGCCTCGCCTGCAGCAGCAGGTCGCCGCGCATCTGCCGATCGGCGCGCGCGGCCACCTTCCAGGCGAGCGACGCGCCCACGGCGATGGCCACCACCAGCAGGATGCCCATCCGCAGCGCGCGCGAAGGGACGCCCAGACGACCCGCCATCCGACGTATCACGCAGATGCCTCCGGGGCGAAGAACCTATGGTCCTGTCGCCTCAGATATCGGACATCCGCGGGCCTACTTGAACACGGCCTCGCATCTGGCCGCCCCAGCGGGCGCCCTCGGAGCGATCACCTCCCGATCCCCCCGCGCACCGGCCAGACGGCGCTCTGGCCGCCCGTCTTGTAGTCGCTGTAGAAGTCGCCGTAGGCCATGTCCACGACCCACGCCTCGATGGGCACCTCGTACCGCGTGCTGGAGGACCAGTAACGCCAGGCCAGCACGTTCTGGAACGGATGGCCGGCGACGAGGGCGGGGTTCTTCTGGCCGTAATCGACCAGGCTATACAGCTCCTTCTTGTTGGGCAGCCGCCAGTCGGTGTAACCGGCGCCGCAGTCGGCGTAGGGGCCATCGTTGATCCCGGCGACGAAATCCAGGGCCTGCTGCCAGGCGACCTTGCCGTCGAGGTCGAACTCCTGGTGATCCGTCCAGATGCAGTTCGCATTGCGCAGCCAGACGAGGCCGGTCAGGTTGTCCGTCACGGTGCCGTCGCCGTTGTCCGCAAAACGCGGGTCGGGCCAGGACACGCCTCGCTGCAGATCGCCGTCGTCGCCGGCGGCGACGCTGATCGATTGCCCGGTCCGCCACAGGCGCGCGGGCGGCGCCGTCTCGCCGCGCGCCAGGAGGACCTCGCGCAGGGACGTGCGGAAGCTCGCGGTCTGATAGCCGTCGTACATGATCGCCCACGCGAGGTTGTTGCCCCAATCGTCCGTGAGCCAGGTCGAGGTCCAATAGGTGCCGAAGTAGATGAGCGCGAAACCCTTCGCGTTGAGCGCCGCGGCCGGCCAGGTCTCGCCGACCTCGAAGAGGCTCTCGAGCTCGTTCATGTTCGGCAGCCGCCAATCGGTGAAGCCGCCAAGACTGCAGGCAGCGGCGGTGGCCAGCGATTCGAACCAGGTCTTGTGCCAGATGTCGACCCGGGCCCACATCAGGCCGGTCAGGTGATCCTGGACCACGTCCGTGACGGTCTGGCCGTCGCAATCGGAGTTCTGGTCGGCGCAGGGCCCATCGGCGTCGCAGTAGACGATGGTGAACCGCGGCGAGGGGATGGCGAGGCCCGCCTGGACCTCGCCGTCCTGCCCCGTGCCGGCGCAGGGGATCTCCACGCCCGCGGGGTCGTAGCAGCGGGTCTGCCCCGTGCGCGGCAGCCGGATCACGCCGCCCGGCGCGGTCGCCGAGCGCGCCGGCCGGAAGCCGCCGCTGAAGAACGACCAGCCGGGGTCGGCCGCGTTCCGCTCCGCGGCGCGGCAATCGGCCGCCTGATCGTTCCAGTAGCCGCCGCGCCGGACGCGGAAGGCTCCCGCCGCGACGTCGAACACGGGATCCTCCTGCGGCGAGGCGTCGAAGGGGCGCAGGCCGTCCCAGACCCACTCCCAGAGATTGCCGTGCAGGTCATGGAGACCCCACGCGTTCGGCCGCTTCTGGCCGACGACCTTCACGCCGGCGGGCGTGTTGTTGCCGCAGTACCAGCCGACCTCGTCGAGATAGGGATCGACGGGATCGCATTCGGTGTGCAGGATCGGCCCGCCGCTGAACGCGGTCTGGGCGCCCGCGCGGCAGGCGTACTCCCACTCCGCCTCCGTGGGCAGGCGGTAGCCGTCGGCGTCGCGGTCCCAGGTGACGTCGCCGGCGCCGCCGTGGATCGTGTACGCGGGGGTCAGCCCCTCCTGCTGCGAGAGCGCGTTGCAGAAGGCGATCGCGTCGTTCCAGGTCACGAAGTTCTTCGCCAGGTGCGAGATCGAGGCGCCGCCCATGACCGCGTCCCACCAGGACTCGGTCACTTCGTACTTCGAGATGTAGAACCCGCGCGTGAGGGTCACCTGGTGCAAGGTCTCGAGATCCTCGTCCCGTCCCGGCTCGTCCAGCGGACTGCCCATCAGGAAGGTGCCGGCGGGCAGGAAGACGAAACTCGCGGCGTAGTCCGGCTGCACCTCGACCGCGAACTCGTTCGCTCCGGGCGCGATCTCGACGGGCCGCCGGGCCGTCGGAAACTGCGCGTGCGCCACGAGGAGGTTGATGGCCTGGGCGACGACTCGGCTCTTCCGCATGCCGCCGACCGCGGCCTCGAGCCAGCCGGCGGCCGCGGCGTCGGCGACGCTCACGCGGCGCGCCGCGATGATCCGGGCGCGCGCGCCGGCGCTCGTGATGCGGTGCGACACCGGCGCCGAGCGCCCGTCGCTCAAGCGTAGGAAGTACACGCCGGCGGGCAGACCGCTCGGCGCTGCCAGGGCGAGGTCGTCGCCGCCTTGCGTGTGGGCCAGACGCCGGCCCCTGAGGTCGTAGAGCGCGAGTTCGACTATGGCCGACTCCGTCGGCACCACGAAGTCGAGCCGCACCTCGCGGGCGCCCACGGTCCCGCGCCAGTTGCCGGTCAGGATGCGCGCCGGCCGCCAGGCGAGGCCGTCGCGCGCATCGGCCCCCGGAGAGACGCGATCGCCGATCGCGACGATGTCGTCGAACACGACCAGGCCGTCGGCGCCGGTCGTCTCGGCTGGCTCGACGCCTTGATCCCAGACGCCGTCGCCGTCGAGGTCGAGCGCCACGATCGCGCCGGCGAGCGGCGCGCCGCCGGCGGTCACGAGGACTTCGACGCTTGCTGCCTCTTGCGGCTCGAGGTCGGCCGCTGACGCGCGACCGCCACCTGCGGCCAGGTTCGCGGCCACGACCCCGATCAGGACTGTAAACGCTTGGAATACAGCAAGATAACGCATGGCGGCCTCCGGGCGATGAAGACATGATGCGATATCACAGGTGGCGAAGAGCACCCGCCGGTGATTGTACACCCGCGGCGGGATTCGGGGAATCGATGAGATCGCCAGCCGCGACGGTCAGACGCGTACCGGCAGCACGGATTCCACCGCCGCGACCAGGTCGCGCACCTTGATCGGCTTGGGCACGTACCCGTCCATGCCGGCCAGCAGGCACTGGTCGCGGTCGGTACGCATGGCGTGCGCGGTCACCCCGATGATGGGCTGATGGCGACCGGTGTCGGCTTCCGCCGTGCGGATCCGCCGCGCCATCGTCAGCCCGTCCATGACGGGCATCTGCACGTCGGCGAGTACGACGTCGTATGGGCCCTCGGCCAGGAGGTCGAGGCCTTCCTGCCCGTTGTTCGCGATCACGACATCGCAGCCGAGCTTCTTGAGCAGCAACCGCGCGAAGATCTGGTTGACCGGATTGTCCTCCACCAGCAGCATCCGCAATCCCTCCAGAGACCGCGCGTGATCCTCCGGGGCCTGGCCGTCGTCCCGCCGTGGCGCGGCGTGGCCCGGCGGATAGAGGTTCGCCTGCAAGGACGTGGGCTTGATCGGAAGCCACAGCCGCTCGCGGCAGCTGGCGACCGGTTGCTCCTCATCGTCGCCGACGCGGACCATCGGGACGTGACGCACGGCGGGCCGCCGGGCCGCCGCTTCGACGGTCTCTCGCCAGACCGGCGACGCCGTGCGCAGGAGGCTCTGCTCGCAGAAGATGAGGTCGCACGGGTCGGTGTCTGCACCCAGCGAGGCGGCAAGGTCTTCGATCGAGCACCCGGCCGCGACCTCGCGGACGGCCCACCCCAGGGTGGCCAATTGCGCCGCCAGGGAGCCGCGGGCGGCGTCGTGGCGGCAGATGACCGCGGCGCGGCGTCCCCACCGCGGGGGCCAGCCGGCGTCGCCTCCCGCGACGACCGGCAGCGTCAACGTGAAATGGAAGGTGCTGCCCTCGCCCACGACGCTGTCGACGGCCAGCGTGCCGCCCATCAACGCCAGCAGCTGCGAGGAGATCGCCAGCCCGAGCCCGGTGCCGCCGAACTTGCGCGTGATCGACGCGTCCGCCTGCGCGAAGGCGTCGAAGATGCTCGCGCGCGCCTCCGGGCCGATGCCGATCCCGGTATCGGCGACGAAGAATCGGATGGTGCACGCGTCGCCCGCGGTCTCGACGAGCGACGCCGCGAGTTCGACGTGTCCCTTGGCCGTGAACTTCACCGCGTTGCCGAGCAGGTTCAGCAGCACCTGCCGCAGCCGGCCCGCGTCGCCCCGCAGCCGGCGCGGCACGCGCGGATCCAACCGGCAGACGAATTCCAGATCATGGCGCGACGCCTCGAGCGCGAACGTGTCCGTCACGCCGTCCAGCAAGCTGTAGAGGTCGAATTCCACGATCTCGAGCTCGAGCCGGCCGGCCTCCACCTTGGAGAAGTCGAGGATGTCGTTGATGATCTCCAGCAGCGCCTCGGCGCTGTCCTTCACGATGACCATGTTGCGGCGCTGTCCGGGATCGAGATCGCCGCCCAGCGTCAGCTCCGTCATGCCGATGATGCCGTTCATCGGCGTGCGGATCTCGTGCGACATATTCGCCAGGAACTGGCTCTTGGCGCGGCTGGCGCGATCGGCAGCCTCCTTCGCCGCGACCAGTTCGGCGGTGCGGGCGGCGACCATCCCCTCGAGGTTGCGGCTGTACTGCTCGACCTCCGCGCGCGATTGATGGACGCTGTGCGCCATCGCGTTGAACGCGGCGGCCAGTCGGCCGAGCTCATCGCCTTCGTCGTGATGTACGCGCACGTCCAGTCGGCCGGCCGCCATGGCGCCCGCCGCCTCGCTGAGGGCGATCACGGGTCTCGTGATCTGGCGCGAGAGCACGCTGCCGGCGAGCAGGCCCATGAGCGCCACCAGCAGGCTGACGTGCCAGGTCAACCGGCGGTTGCGCGCCACCTCTTGCTGGGCGGAGGTCGTGTCGAGTCGCAGGATGAGCACGCCGAGCAGATCGGCCGCGTTCGCGACCGGCGCCACGACCTCGAGCATCTCGCCGCGCGTGCGGACCTCCATGGCCGCGGGGAGTCCCACCCGCTCCGCGTCGAGCACCTGGCCGGCGACGGTCGCGCCCCGGGCGTCCAGCAACTGGACCCCCGCGATGTCGGGATTGGCGATGACGCCGCTGAGCATCTCCGCCGCGCCCTGGCTGTCATCGAACTCCAGCGCGGCGACCAGGTTGTAGGCCAGAACCTCCGCCATCCCGACGACCTTGCCGGTCAGGGCCGCCCGGGTCAACCTGGCCAGTTGCGGCGGGAAGTAGATGGCGATCGAAACGGCGCTGACGAGCGACACGGCCAGGATGGCCCCCGTGAGCTTGGTGCGGATCGATACCATGCGCAGCGTCCGCTTCATCGGTTCACGACCTCGCACAAACGCAGGACGCGCGCGTCGAGCTGGTGCCCCTCGGCGGCCAGCGATGCGATGTCGACCTCGATGCGGATGCGCTCGCCGTCGTGCCGCAAGCCGACGGACAATCCCAGCCCGACGCTGCCGGTTTCGGCGGCGAGCGTCAGAATGCCGCGTTGGCGGGCGATTCGGGAGATGACATCCAGATGATCGCGATGTCCGGCGGTCACGTAGAGCACTTCGATGTCCGCTTGCGCGATCTGCCGCGCGAGGTCATCGGCGTCATGCCAGCCGAGGATCGTGTGCGCGAACGCGACGCCGTTGATCGTCTTGTGCGCGGACGCGGCGAGCGCCTCGCGCAAGGCGATCAGGCTGCGGTACGACGTCTGGTCGCCGAGCCGATGGAGCAGGCCGATCCGCAGTTTGGGCGCCGGAGTCTCCCAGAGCGTCCGATCGTAGGTGAGCAGCTTGAAATAGATCGGCAGCTGGGTCTCCGCCGGGACTGTTTCGGCGCAGGCCGCCGTGGCCAGCGTCAGCAGTTGCGCGACAACCAACGCGACGACGCCGGCCGTCCGCGCGCCGCGCGGGGCGTGTTCGCGAGATCTGCCGTGGTCCGTACCGGTCCGCACGCCTTGTTCGTCCTTCGCTCAGAAACCGATCATGACGCTGGCGGAGATCCGTCGCCGCTGCTCGATGGCCAGGGAGTGGTCTCGGAAGCGGCGATCCAGGAGATTCTCGACCGCAAGAGTCAACCGCCGCTTGCCGCCGTCAGGCTGCACCTGCCAGGCCGCGTCCAGCACGAGGCGCGCCTCGCCGGCGACGTCGTCCGGCAGGTGGTTGTCGCCCCAGACCGACGCGCTGCGGTAGCGCCCGGTCAGCTGGAGGTGATGGCCGGCGGCGGCGCGCACGCGCGCGACGGCCGCCGCCGCATGCGCGGGGGCGCGCTCGATCCGCTCGTCCGTGTCCGCGTCCGTGAGCCAGACGAAGGAATACTGTCCCGTCAAACGCAGCCACGTGGCGGGATCCGTGCGCAGACTCGCCTCGCCGCCGCGGGCGATCCAGGAGGGGCCGTTGACGAACGCCAATTCCGAGGGCATTCCCGGGATGAGGGCGGGCGGCGAGGGGAACGTCGCCACCGTTTCCATCGCGATGATCTTGTCCATGCGGTTGTGGAACAGCGCGGCCGTCAGCAGCAGGCCGTCGCGTACCATCCCCTGGTAGCCGATCTCGACGGACGCGATCTCCTCGCTCTGGTTGTCCAGATCGCCGCGCACGATCTGGTTGACGCCCGGCGCGAGTTCGATCTCGGTGCGCCAGCGGCTCTCGACGTAGGCCGGATCGCGGTAGGCCTTGCTGTAGGAAAGGCGCAGATGATGGCGCGCCGCCGGCTTGTAGACCAGGCCGCCGCGCGGCGACAGATGGCCGCCGACCAGCGAGTGGTGTTCGTAGCGCACCCCGAACGAGAAGCGCAGATCGGGTCGCGGCGACCACTCCTCCAGCACGAACCCCGCATAGATGTTCTCGTCGTCGCCGGTCGCGGGCTGTCCGTATTCGGTCCGGCGGTGGCGGTAGCTCCCCCCCCAGACGACGTGATGCCCCGACCAGGGACGCAGCGCGTGCTGGAACTCGAAGTCGTGCAGACGGCTCTTCAGGCGCGTGCGCGCCCCCATGAGGCCGGAATCGATGGCGTCGATGGTCACGTCGTAGGCGTTCGTGAACCAGCGCGCCATGAGATCGGCGCGCACGTAGTCGGCGCGCACGTGGTGCTGGACGCCGTCGGTCGTCAGCGGCGCGCTGACGGGCGCCAGCTTGTTGCGACCGTTGTTATGGCCGGCGCCGATCGCGAGCCACGAGTCGGGCCGCAGAGTCCAGCGCGCCTGCGCGTCGAAGCGGACGTTCTCCGCTTCCGGGGCGTCTTGTTCCCAGTCGCTGGACCGGTCCCAGATCGTCGTCAGCTTCCAGCTCAGGTCGGCGCGCCGCCCGGCGTGGCGCAGCGCGCCGTAGGCTTCGCCGAGGTCGCTGACCATGGTCCGCGCCGTCGAGCCGAGCTGCTCGCCGGGCGCGTAGGTGATGATGTTGATGACGCCCGCGAACGCGTTGGCCCCGTGCATGGCCGAGCCCGGACCCTTGATCACTTCGATGACCCTGATGTCCTCGAGGCTGACGGTCAGCTGGTCCCAGATGACCAGACCGTAGACGTCGTCGTAGACCGAACGGCCATCGACGAGGACGAGCATGGCGTTCGAGCCCGGCTTGTTCAGACCGCGCGCCGAGACGTCGAAGGTGGAGCTGGTGGCCTGCAGCACGTCGAGTCCGGGCACGGTGCGCAGCAGCTCCGGTATGGAGCGCGCGCCGCTGGCCGCGATCTCCTCGGCCGTGATGACCGTGGCCGCGACCGGCGCGTCGCTGACTTTCTGGGTGTGCTTCGCCGCCGTGACGATGGTCTGATCCAGCAAGGCCTCGAGGTCGAGCTCGCTGAAGTCGGCGTAATCCGGCGGCACGGCCGCTACGGCCAGACATGCCATGCCGGACAGCACAGCCGCCGCCAGCCGGACGGCGAGGGATGGTCCGCTCATACCGCATCCTTCCAGGGTCGTCTGCAGGCCGTGGACAGTTCTCGGCCCCATGGTCGACGGCATCGGCAGCGACGACGATCTATTAAGCATTACCCCAGGGCGGGCTAAAGCGGGCCCGTATCTCCGGCGCAAATATATGCTAAAACAACATGTTATAAGATCATCGGGCCGGGCCGCCGCCGTACGGCGCCGCCCGGACAACGCTGCGCGAGCGTTTGCAGATCGTGCTATACTGCCGCTGTTCGCGTTCGGTATCCAGTCGACCTCTCGATCAAGGGGGTATCGCCATGAGGTCCACCATCGTCGGCGCGATGATCACGTTGTCGGCCTTGGCCGTGGCGGCGAGCGCGCAACCCACCCTGGATTCGCTCTGGCCCAACGACGACGGCATGCGCTGGGAATACGAGTTCTCCTACGAAGAAGCGGACCTACCGCCGTATTTCGAAGAACGCTCCTTCACGTCTTCCGCTTTCCTGCAACTGGATGGGACGCACCCGATCCCCGGCGGCCTGGCGCAGGTGCTGCGCGGCGAGCACGGCTGGGTACCGGGGCGCGCCGCCGATGGCTCGCCCGCGCTATCGCCGCTCCTGCGCGCCATCTGGCGGGCGCGCCCCGATCTGCGCGACCGCCTCGCCGCGCGCCCCGGCGCCGCGCGCCAGGACGGCGTCTGGTGGCCACTCTTCCTGCATCCCGGCTACTTCGTGAAGACCGAGCAGGTCATCGAGATGTGGCAGGACGATTGGGATCACCCGACGTGGACCTACCTCGAGGACGACCTCAGCGTCGGCGCGTCGTTCGTGCACCAGCTGGCGCCCGAACTCGCCGACGACATCTTCCTCTATGGGACCGTCGGCGCGATCGATGCCACGGTGTCGACCGACGCCGGCGTCTTCACCGACGCCGTGCGGATGGATTACGTGATCGATATGGGATGGAATGTCGTGACGGACGAGCAGGGCGATCCGCTCGGTCGGATACGCAGCGAAGAGATCGGTCACGTGCACTTCGGCCCCAACGTCGGCCCGCTGGACATGGTGCAGGAATATATCTTCATCGCGGAGATCGACTGCGACGACTGTCCCCCCGAATGGAGCGATATCTTGGGCGTACCCATGGTGACCCAGACGCTCTCCTTGACGAGCATGCCGGTGGCGAACCGATCGCTGACCTGGAGCGGCGTCAAGGCGTTGTTCGACTAGCGGCGCGGCGGGGGCGGGTTGTTCGCGGCGCCGGCCGCGGTCACGGCCGCGCCGCGGCGTCGGTCAGCAGGCACTCGAGGGCCAGGTTCGCCTGCATCGCGGCCACCAGCGCGACCCGCGCCGCGCACAGCCCGCCGGACATGTCGGACGCGAAGTCGCCGCACATGATGATCCGCCCCGCGCGGCGCACAGTGATCGCCTCGGTGCGGCCGATCCCGGACAGCCCGCTGGCGCCGACGACCCAGCGCCCGGGGAACGCGGCGCACCAGGCTTCCAGCAACCAGCGTTTGGCTTCCGCCTGATCGAACGCCTCGAGCAGCAGATCGGCGGTGGTCAGCCCCGCGACATCAGCGGGCCCCAGGCGCAGCGCCCGGAGTTCGAGGTCGACCGCCGGCTGGATGCGCCGCAGATGCGCGGCGAGGGCCTCGGTCTTCGGGCGCCCGATATCGTCCAGGAAGAAGTGCTGGCGGTTGAGGTTCGAGGCCTCGACCACATCGTGGTCGATGAGGATCAACCGGCCGACGCCCGCGCGCACGAGGGCGACGGCCGCGTTCGAGCCCAGCCCGCCGCAGCCCGCGATCGCGACCGTCTTGCGCCGCAGGATCTCCGTCGTGCCGGGCACGTTGCGGCGGAAGATGTCGCGATCCGCGGTCACCTCTGGGCGTCCCTGACGATCGCCACCAGCTCGGGCAGGTCGATGCCCAGCTCCCGCAGCCGCGCGAGCGTCGGCACGCCGTCGCGGGTCCAGCCGCGGCGCTGGTACGCGGCGTCGACGACCTTGTTGTACTGCCGCATCCGGTGGTCGCGCAGCAGCGCCATCTTCTGCTCGGTCGTCTGGCCCGCGATGTCGACACCGACGTCCTCGACGAGCTGCTTGTCGTAGCGCTCGCGTCGCGATTCGTACTCCTCTACCGTCACCGGGCCGACCGCGCGGTAGGGCGGCATGTCGTCCTGGCGCGAGCCGACGCCCAGCATGTAGGACATGATGCGCTGCAGGTTGTGGACGCGGGCCGATTGGTCGAGCATGCGCTTCTCGTCGAGCGGGATGCCGGTCATGCCCTGGAAGAACTTCTGGAAGTTCTCGACGTGCTCGGGGATCTTGGCCGCCTCCTGCGGGCGGTACTTCTTGTTGTCGGCCGGCACGACGTCGTTCCAGATCAGCTTGCACAGGCCCATCAGGCCGAACCAGGTGCGGAACAACGGGAAATAGTAGAGAGCCTCGGCCTTGTCCTCGAAGGACGGGATCTGGTTGTTGACCATGTCCATGAAGATGAGCCAGGCTTCGTCGTGCTGCGGGCCCTTGACCGCCATGGTGTAGCCGGCCTGCTGGGCCAGCGATTCCTTGGAGACGTACTCGGAGTACTCGAGGCCCTTGGCCTCCATGCCGATGTCCTGCAGGAACGCGGCCGGAGCGCCGTACTCGGCGACCCATTTGTTCTTGAGCCACCGCACGCCCTTGCCCACGTCGACGCCGAATCCCTCGCCGCGCGCCATCTCGTGCAGCAGTTCAAGCGCCTCGGCGGTGGCGCCGAAGCGCAGTTCCTTGCCGCCGGTGTGCTCCTCGGTGATGACGCCCGCCTCGAAGGCCTCCATGACGAAGGCCACCGTCGTGGCGAAGGAGATGGTGTCGATGCCGTAGGTGTCGCAGTAGAAGTTGTACTCGGCGAGGAACTCGGCGTCGAAACAGCCCATGTTCGCCGCGCCGGCCGCCGTTTCGTACTCCGGCCCGTCGACGACGACCTTCTGCCCCCGGTAGGGGCCGGTCCGCAGCTCGAAGTCGTCGATGGTCTTGGCGCAGGCCATCGAGCAGCCCTTCCAGCAGCCGTCGGGCATGTCCTGGGTGAAGAACTCCTGTTTCAGGCGCCGCGAGTCGATCTTGTACGTCAGGTCGTGCTTGCCGAACTTGTAGTTGTGCACGGGCAGCAGGTCGTACGCGTTCATGACGTCGACGATGTTCGCCGTGCCGACCTCGCGCATGCGGCACTGCGACTTGTCGAGCGTCGCCATCTCGGCGTTGATCTTCATGCCGTGCCTGCGGATCAGCTCCGGGTCCTCGGGACCGTTGAGGTCGTCGACGATCTGGATCGCGCCGGTGGGGCAGACGTGCGCGCACGACGTGCAGCCGATGCAATGGGCGTCGACCTCGTTGAACGGCATCGTCAGGTGGCGTTTGATGCCGCGGCCGGCGAAGTCGAGGATGCGCTCCTGGACGAACTCGTCGCAGGCCCGCACGCAATGGCCGCAGAGGATGCAGGCCGCCGGATTGTCGTCGGTCAACTCGCTGCGGAAACGCGCGCCGTCGGTCACGCCGCAGGCGCGCGCCACCTCCTGGACGACCGGCACCCGGGGCCAGCGCCCCAGGTACATCTCGGCCAGCACCTTGCGATGCTGCCGCACGCGCGGCGAGTGCGTCTCCACCTTGATCTCATCGCGCACGGGGTAGTTGCAGGCCGTCACCAGCCGCTTCTTGCCGCGCACCTCGATCTCGCAGACGCAGAGGCGGCAGATGCCGGTCGGCGTCAGGTCCTTGTGGTGGCAGAGCGTGGGGATCGCGATGTCCAGCGCCTTGATCGCGTCGAGCAGGTAGGAGTCGCGGTTGACGGTGACCGCCTGGCCGTCGACGGTGATCGCGACCTTGACCTGGCTGATCGTCTTGGAGCCCATCACTTCACCTCCACGGCGTCGAACTTGCAGACTTCATGGCAGATGCCGCACTTGATGCAGAGCGCCTGGTCGATCGTGTGCAGCGCCTTGATCTCGCCGGTGATCGCCCCCGTCGGGCACGGCTTGCGGCAGGCGCCGCAGCCCGTGCAGGTCTCCAAGATGGTGTAGGTGATCAGCTCCTTGCAGACGCCGGCGCGGCAGCGTCCGTGCTCGATGTGTTCGAGGTACTCGTCCCGGAAGTACTTGAGCGTGCTGAGCACGGGATTGGGCGCCGAGCCGCCGAGCTGGCAGAGGCTGGTCTCCACGAGCGTGGCCGACAGCTCCTCGAGGAAGGCGAGGTCCTCGTGTTGGCCCTGGCCGCGGCAGATGCGGTTGAGCGTGTCGCTGAGCGCCTTGAGGCCCTCGCGGCAGGGAGTGCACTTGCCGCACGATTCGTCCATCAGGAAGTCGATGAAGTAGCGGGCCACGTCGACCATGCAGGCGCGGTCGTCCATGACGATCATGCCGCCCGAGCCCATCATCGACCCGACCGCGGTCAGCGAGTCGAAGTCGACCGGCATGTCGAGCAGCGAGGCCGGGATGCAGCCGCCGGACGGGCCGCCGGTCTGCACGGCCTTGAAGGGGCGGCCGTCGGGGATGCCGCCGCCGATGTCCTCGATGATCTCGCGCAGGGTGATGCCCATGGGCACCTCGACGAGGCCGGTGTTGCGGATGTTGCCGACCAGCGAGAAGACCTTGGTGCCCGAGCTGCCGTGCCAGGGATTCTCGCTCACGTCGCCGCTGCCGATCGCGGCGAACCAGGCGGCGCCCTTCTCGACGATGACCGGGATGTTGGCCCAGGTCTCGACGTTGTTCAGGACCGTGGGCTTGTCCCGGTAGCCGTACTCGACGTTGTGCACGTACTTCGCGCGCGGCTCGCCGGCCCGGCCGGACATCGAGGCCATCAGGGCGCTCGATTCGCCGCAGACGAACGCGCCGGCGCCGCGATGGATCCGGATGTCGAACGCGAAGTCGCGGCCGAGGATGCGCTCGCCCAGCAGCCCGCGGGACCGCGCCTGCACGAGCGCCTTCTCGAGGCGCTCCATCGCGAGCGGGTACTCCTTGCGGATGTAGATGAAGCCCTGCCGCGCGCCGAGCGCGAAGGCGCCGATGAGCATGCCCTCGAGCACGGTGTGCGGGTCGGTCTCGATGATGCTGCGATCCATGAAGGCGCCCGGGTCGCCCTCGTCGGCGTTGCAGACGACGAAGATCTCCTCCTGGCGCTCGCGCGCGGCCTTCAGGCCCGACTGCCACTTGATGCCGGCGGGGAAGCCGCCGCCGCCGCGACCGCGCAAGCCGGAGCGGATGACGTCCTGGATGACCCGCTCGCCGTCGTCCTGCTGCAGCACCTTGGCGAGCGAGGCGTAACCGCCGCGGGCGATGTAGTGGTCGATGTTCTCGGGATCGATCAGGCCCTTGTTGCGCAGGGCGATGAGCTGCTGCTTGGTGAAGAAGGCGATGTCCTGCATGGTCGGGTTGACCGCGCCGCTCACCGGATCGCGATGCAGCAGCCGCTCGACCGGCCGGCCGCTGACGAGGTGCTCGCCGACGATGTCGGCGAGGTCCTGCTCCTTGACCATCTGGTAGAACGTGCCCTCGGGCTGCACGACCACGATCGGCCCCACGGCGCAGAAGCCGTTGCAGCCGGTCTGCACGACGAGGTAGTCCTTGTCCAGGCCGCGCGCGGCGAGCGCCGCGGTCAGCCCGTCGCGGATGTCGAAGCCCTTGGCGGCCACGCAGCCGGTGCCGGTGCAGACCATGAGCATGCCCTTGTAGGCCGCGGCCTTCTGCCGCTCCGCGCGGCGGATGGCGTCCAGATCGCACGCGCACGGCGGCGCCGCGCCGGCGGCCGCCGCGTGCGTCCGGCGCGCCGCGCCCGCCGGCTGCCGGCCGGACTGGCGCAGCAGCCGTTCGAGGTCCTTGGCCTTGACGTTGCCGTGCACCTCCTCGCCGATCTTGACCACCGGCGCGATGCTGCAGGCGCCGAGGCAGGCGACAGCCTCGAGGGTGTGCTTGCCGTCGGCGGTCGTGCCGCCCGCCTTGACGTCCAGGATGCGCTCGAGCGACGTCACGAGGTTGGCGCCGCCCTTGACGTGGCAGGCCGTGCCCAGGCAGACCTGGACCGTCGTCTCGCCCCGCGGCTCGAGCGAGAAGGCCTTGTAGAACGTCGCGATGTGGTAGAGGTAGGCCTTCGGGGTGCCGGTCAGGCGCGTGAGCTCGTCGATCGCGGGCTTGGGGATGTGGCGGAACTCGTCCTGGATGTCCTGCATCATCTCGATGACGTAGTCCGGATCGCGATGCCAGCGGTCGGCGATGGCGCCGATCTTCGCGATGTCCGGCGCCGGCAGGTGCGCGGCCACGCGCTTCGGCGTGATCAGGTGGGCGACCTTGTTCTCCTCGATGCGCCAGGCCGGGGTCACGCCGCGGTGCTTGATGACCAGCGCCTTGATCTTCTTGCGGCGGAAGACCGTGCCCAGGCCGCCGCGGCCCGCCTGCTTGAGGCGCACCGCCTGCCGGCGCCAGTCGTAGAACGAGAAGTTCAGGCAGCCCATGTAGGCGTGCTCGGCGCCGCGGCCGGCCGACACGACGGCGATGTTCATCTTGTCGAGATCGCCGTCGGCGTACATCTCGGTCAGCTCCTCGGCCAGCAGATGCGAGTCGACGCTCTCGAGCGGCGCCTTCTCGATCGTGATGCGGCCGGCCGGCGCGTCGATGTAGACGACGACCTCCTCGCTGGCGATGCCGGTCACCACCAGCGCGTCGTAGCCGGTGAACTTCAGGTAGGGACCGAAATAGCCGCCCACGTTGCAGTCCATGATCGAGTGGGTCTGCGGCGAGATCGTCGTCACGAGGGTCTTGCCCGAGCCCGGAAAGGACGTCGTGCCGCCCAGCGGCCCCGAAGCGAAGCAGATGGGATTCTCGGGGCTGTCCCAGCGGGTCTGCGGCGTGATCTCCTGGAACATGTACCAGAGGTCGAAGCCCTTGCCGCCGACCCAGAGGTCCTTCATCTGCTTGGTGACCGGAAGCTCGCCGATCTGCAGCGCCCCGACGTCGATGCGCAGCGACCGGTTGGCGTAACCCCTGGCCAGCTTGACCGGCGAGAAGCGGTACTGCGCGAGGACCTCGTGCGCGTTCTTGATCTTCTGGATGTGTCCGGCTGGCATGGTCGACCACGCTCCTTGAGGCTTCCGAGAACAGTGCAAGACCTGTTTACGGGCAAACATAGGCCGCCGGAGCGCGTAATCAAGGTCTATCGCTCGGCGATCGCGGCGCCCTCCGCCGCGCGCCGGCGAACGGCCCAGATC
>CAZJWO010000003.1:0-69412 GCA_964549735.1 uncultured Fibrobacteraceae bacterium
CGCGCGCTCTACGGCGTGGTCTACGCCTCGCCGCTGGTGCAGCGCGTCCTGGCGCCGCTGCTGCAGTTCCGCTGCCACACGCCCGACTACCTCTACCGCCGCGTGCGCGACGTCGACTGGCGCGCCTTCCTGCAGCCGGGCCAGACCTTCGCCGTCTTCGCCAACGTCTCGCATTCGCGCCTGCAGGACAGCCGCTTCGCCGCGCTGCGGGTCAAGGACGCGGTCTGCGACCGCCTGCGCGAAGACACCGGCCAGCGGCCGGACATCGACACCGAGAACCCCGACCTCTGGCTCAGCCTGCACGCCGCCCATGATCAGGTCACGCTCGGCGTGGACCTCGGCGGCGGCTCGCTGCACAAGCGCGGTTACCGGCGGCGCACGGTCGAGGCGCCGATGCAGGAGACCGTCGCCGCGACGATCCTGGCCATGGCCGCCTGGCGCGGCGAGCGCCCCTTGCACGACCCCATGTGCGGCTCCGGCACGCTGCTGGCCGAGGCCTGGTTGCGCGCGTCCGGCGCGCCGGCCGCGTTCCTGCGCCGCCGGTTCGGGTTCATGCAGCTGCCCGATTTCGACATCGTCGCCTGGAAGCAGGTCAAGAAGGGGCTCGACAGCCGCCGCCGCACGCCGCCGGCGGGCCTGGTCAGCGGCGCGGACATCGACCCCGCGGCGGTCGCCGCCAGCCGCGCGAATCTCGACGTCCTGCCGGACGGGTCGCGCATCGAGGTCGCGCGGCGCGACTTCCGCGCGCACGACGGCCTGCGCGACGCGGTCATCGTCTGCAACCCGCCGTACGGCGTACGCCTGCAGCGCGGCGGCGACCTTGCGACCTTCTACAAGGAGTTCGGCGACTGGCTCAAGTTCCGCTGCGCCGGCAGCGAGGCGTACCTCTACTTCGGCAAGCGCGAGCTGCTCAAGCTCATCGGACTGCGGCCCGCCTGGAAGAAGCCCCTGCGCAACGGCGGGCTGGACGGCGTGGTCGCCAGGTACGAGCTCTATTGAGCGGCCGACGGCGCAAGGAGTCCTGCACATGACCGACCGCAAGCCCGACCACGAGCCCGATCGGCGCGTCACGATCCTGATCACCCGCGACGGCATGGGCCACGCCGACACCGCGCTGTCCCACAAGCTCGCCGGCACGTACCTCGACCTGCTCGATCTGGAGGATCGCCTGCCGGGGCGCATCTGCTTCTACGCCGAGGGCGTCAAGCTGGCCTGCCACGGTTCGCCGGTGCTCGAGGCGCTGGCCGCGCTGCAGGCGCGCGGGGTCGAGCTGATCGTCTGCACGACGTGCCTCGAGTTCTACGGCCTGATGCCGCAGCTCGCGGTCGGCCGGGCCGGCAACATGAAGCAGATCCAGGCCGCCCAGTGGGAGGCGGCGAAGGTGCTGGCGATCTGAAACCGCCGCGCGCATCCGCGTGCGCCGCCGCGCGCACGACCGCGCTCAAGCTTCCGCTCCCGCCGCCGAAAACAAGGACAAGGCAGCCCCGGCATCGCCATGGCGGGGCCGCGCCGCGACCTCGTCTTCGACCGGGAGGAAGCCCGTGAACTGTCCGGCTTGCGGACACAGCCTCAGCGCCCACAAGGTCGGCGGCATCACCGTCGACCTCTGCCGCGGCGGCTGCGGCGGCGTCTGGTTCGATGCCCGCGAATTGCAGCAGGTCGACGAGGCCTGCGAAACGGTCGGCGACGGCCTGCTCGACGTGCCGCGCGACCCCGCGCGCGAGGTTGACCACGCCGCGCGCCGCGACTGCCCGCGCTGCGCCGGCGTCGTCATGATGCGCCACTATTTCAGCGTGCGCCGCGAGGTCGAGGTCGACCATTGCCCCAGCTGCGGCGGCTATTTCCTGGACCACGGCGAGCTGGCGGCGATCCGCGCCCAGTTCGCCAGCGAGCATGATCGCCGCGAGGCCGCGCGCGCGCTGTTCGCCGAGCTGTTCGACCCGCAGCTCGAGGCCGTGGCCACGCTCTCGAACGAGCACCGCGAACGCGCCCGCGCGTTCGCGCGCATGGTGCGCGTGCTCTTGCCGAGCTACTGGATCCCCGGCAAGCAGCCCTGGGGCGCGTACTGATCTCCGCTCGCGGCCGCGCCGCGCGCGGGGGAAATCCGGCGCGCGGTTGCGGTCTCGGCGATCCTCGTTTTTGATGTCGGACCACGCCCCGGTTCACGGCGTTCCGACAACCCCTGACGCGAGGACCGTGCCCTTGACCGGCGATCAATCATCCGCTTCCGAACTCCTGCGTCCCTGCGACGTGCGCGGCCTCCTGCACTCGCACTCGGGCTACGCCGACGGCGTGCACTCGCTGCGCCGCATGGTCGAGATCGCCTGCGAACTGGGCCTGGAGTACCTCGGGATCAGCGATCACCTGCGCACCGCGCGCCATCCCGACGGGCTCGACCTCGCCGGCGAGGCCGCCCAGCGCGCCGAGATCGAAGAGCTGCGCCGCGAGTTCCCCGACTTCGACCTCCTGCACGGGCTCGAGGTCTACGCCGAGCCCGACGGAGAGCTCGTCCTTCCCGAGGGCATCGCCGACCACCTCGACTTCCTGCTCGTCTCGCTGCCCGATCCGGACGACCACAGCAAGGACAGCTACACCGAGGCCGCGCTGCGCGTGATCCGCCATCCCGAGGTCGACATCGTCAGCCGCCCGCTCGGCTGCTACATGCTGAGCCGGCCGCCGGTGCCGCTGGACATGATGCGCGTGCTGAAGGCCGCCGCCGAGACCGGCACGGTCATCGAGCTCGACGCCAACCCGTCCTGCAACGATCTGGACCCCACCCACTGCCGGCTGGCCGCCGATCTTGGCGTCTGGCTGGCGATCAATCCCAACGCCCGCCGCGCCGCGCGCCTGGTCGACTACCGGCAGGGCGTGGAGATCGCGCGCTCGATGGGGCTGGACTGCCGCCAGATCGTCAACACGCTGAGCGCCGACCAGCTTCGCCAGCGCCTGCGCGGGCGGCGCCGGGCCGGCTGACGCGGCGTCGCGGCGTCGCTTCGGATCGCTAGGCCGGGCCGCTGGGTCGGGTCGCAGGGTCGAGTCGCAGGGCCGCCGGTCAGCAGCCTCCTCGGTCATCCTTAGTGCAATCGACGCGCGCGATCCGTCCGGCCGATCGCCGTCATCCGGCGACGACACCGCCCCGGTGCGCCGGCTGCGGCCGGTGACGCGTCGTGGCCGCGGCGGGGCGGCAGCGTCGCGGACGGTCCATGGCGAGCGGCGCCGCCGCGGTGCGGCAACTCGACGCGCGCCGAGGGGCGCGACTCTTGCGGACAGCGGCCGCCGGTCACTCCCGCCGCTCGCAGACCTCGTCGATTCGAGGCACGCGCCGGGCGAGGGCGCGGACCGCAGGAGAGCCCGAAACCCGCGCTCGCCGCAGATCGGCAGCAGGGGCGTCCTCCTGATCGGCGCCGCCGCCGCGTACCGGGGCCGCCGTCGCCGCCGAGGCGTGCGGGCGCGGTGGGAGTGGCCGGTCGCCATGGCCGGTCGGTCGGGGCCGATCGGTCGGCGGCGATCGGCTTGACGGGGTCGCGACCCCAGGCTATATTGCCACCCGCTCGCCGGGCCAAGGCACGACGTCTCAGAACTCGCATCGTGGCCCGGCGGGCGATTCATCACCAGCTTGGTTCCTCCGTAGCTCAATGGTAGAGCATTCGGCTGTTAACCGAAGGGTTGTTGGTTCGAGTCCAACCGGAGGAGCCACCGCTTCTTTAAGTCTTTATATTGCAACGAGTTGCTTTCGTCGCGCGACCTCCATCTACCGATTCCGCAGCAGGTCCGGGGCCGCCCTGATCCTTGAATATTCGGTAGCCTTCACAGAGATTTCAAGGTAAGTTCCTGGCATGATCCACCGCGAAAAGCATCTGGCGAGGCTGGACGCGTTGCTGTCGCGCCACAGGGTCGTCGGCATCGTCGGCGCCCGGCAGGTCGGCAAGACGACGCTGGTGCAGGAACTCGCCCGCCGACGCCGCGGCGTCTTCACCTACTTCGACCTCGAGAAGGCCGAGGACCTCGCGCGCCTGCAAGAGCCCGAGTTGGCCCTGGCTAAACTCGAGGGGCTGGTCATCATCGATGAGGTGCAGCGACGCAGCGGCCTTTTCGAGGCGCTGCGGGTTCTGGCCGATCGCCGGCGGACTACGACCCGCTTCGTGATCCTCGGCAGCGCGTCGCCGGATATGCTGCGCCAATCGTCAGAGACCCTTGCCGGCCGGATCGTCTACCACGAACTCGGCGGTTTCACCCTGGACGAGGTCGGGCCCGAGAACCACGCGCGCCTCTGGCTACGCGGTGGCTTCCCCCGCTCCTACCTGGCGAGGACGCACGCGGCCAGCCACGAGTGGCGGCAGGGTTTCGTGCGCACGTTTCTCGAGCGCGATCTGCCGCAACTCGGCGTGAGCATCCGCGCGGCCGCCTTGCGCCGGTTCTGGACGATGCTCGCGCACTACCATGGCCAGGTCTGGAACGCGTCGGAATTCGCGCGCTCTTTCGGCGTCGCCGATACCACGATCCGCAACTACCTCGATCTGCTGACCTCGGCGCTCGTCGTGCGGCAACTGTTGCCGTGGCACGAGAACATCTCCAAACGGCAGGTCAAGTCGCCGAAGGTGTACATCGCCGACAGCGGCCTCCTGCACGCGCTGCTGAACCTGCGGACCACGACCGATCTCGAGGGCCATCCGAAGGTGGGGGCGTCGTGGGAGGGATTCGTGCTGAACGAGATCGTCCGGCGGCTGGGCGCCGAACCGGAGGAGTGCTTCTTCTGGGCGACCCATGCCGGCGCCGAACTGGACCTGCTGGTGGTGCGCGGGAACGCGCGCCTCGGCTTCGAGATCAAGCGGACGACAGCGCCGCGGGTCAGCCGCTCGATGCGCGCGGCGGTGTCAGATCTGCGGCTGCGGGAGCTGACGGTGGTCCACGCCGGCGAGCACTCGTTTCCGCTCGCCGAACGCGTGCGGGCCGTCGCCCTGACGAGGCTCCTGGAGGATATCGAGCCGCTGGGGTGAGGGAGCTGTTAAACGTCTGGTTGCTGGTTCGAGTCCAACCAGGGGAGCCAAATCTTTTTGCGCGGAATTCGACAGGCATATCGGTTAGCGGTGCGGCCCGGCGGCGAGAGCTTCCGGGCTTTTCGTATATGCGCAGTATTGGCAACGGGTTGGGCGGATTTTGCTGGGTCGGCGGGATTCTCTAGTTTTGGAGGGAGAGTACGGGGGTCGATGGGAACCGTTAGGGGTCACGATCGGACCCCGTTGGGTGGTCGGAAAACTCTCGGTTTCTCTGTTTTACGACCCTCTCCGTTTTAGCGGTGGGGAGATGGTTGGGGCCCGATCGTAATAGTCGTCACGTCGGTTCAAAGGCCGGCGTCGGTCAGAGCGACTCGAGCACCCGCTTCAACTTCTCCCGAATCTCGCCCGCAATCTGAACGAGAGCGGGGTTGTCGATCGCCTGCATCGACGAGACCGGGTCGATCGCCGAAACCTCTACCTCCGTTTCGGACAATTCCCGGAGGATGACGTTGCATGGGAGCATCGTCCCGACCCGAGGTTCGCTCTGCAGGGCCTTGTGCGCGAATGGCGGGTTGCAGGCACCAAGGATCCGGTACGGCGGGAAATCGACATCGAGCTTTTTCTTCAGGGTCCCTCGTACGTCGATCTCGGTGAGAACCCCGAATCCTTCCTTGGCCAGCGCGTCTCGCGTGAGAGCCTCCGCGTCGTCGATCGACATCTTCAACTGTCGGCTGATGTAGTAGCTCATCGAATCATTCCTCTCCACTCGGAAAAAGTCCGGTCGCTAATGGTGGTGGGCATGTTCTCCATGACCGGTTTCGCCCGCCATTTCACGGTACTGGTCCGGAGTCATGGAGGGTAGGCATTTGACGAATGCCGTGAGGTTCCAAAGCGTCTCGTCGTCATGTGTCGGCCCTAAAGCGGGCATTCCGGTCATCTTGATCCCATTCTTGATTATCCAGAAGACCTCTCGGGCAGAATGGTCAGAATCCATCTCGGCGAGGTTGGGCGCCGGTGGGTTCAGCCCTAAGCCAATCTCGCTCCTCTCTAATCCCGGAGCTCCGTGACAAGCCACGCACATCGCCTGGTAGTGCTGGAAGCCCTCGTCGAGATTGGGATCGCTGAAGGACGGGCTCAATTCAATGTCCGATGCATGACGCCGCACAGAGTTGTCCATCATCGTGGAGAGGATGGACTCGGTCATGGCGTGATGCGGTTTGGTCGCGGCTACGTTGTAAGCACCAGATCTTATGGTCACGAGGCCGACGACGGCTGCGATGCCGGCGACGACGACAAGCGTCACCACGACCGGCTTGATTGTTCCGGATTTCATCTATGGACTCCTTCTTTGCCGTAGCGGGCAACGGTAGGCTACAGATTTACGCGTCGCAGTCGCAGGGCGTTGGCGATGACCGAAACGGAACTGAAGGTCATCGCCGCCGCCGCGACCATCGGACTCAGAAGCAGGCCGAACACCGGATACAACACCCCTGCAGCCAGGGGGACACCGAGGGAGTTGTAGACCAGGGCGAAGAAAAGGTTCTCCCGGATGTTGCGCATCGTTGCCCGCGACAACCGCCGCGCCTTCGCGATGCCCCGCAGGTCGCCTTTGACCAAGGTGACCCCGGCGCTCTCCATGGCCACGTCCGTTCCCGTGCCCATTGCGATGCCGACATCGGCCTGAGCCAGTGCGGGGGCATCGTTGACTCCGTCGCCTGCCATCGCCACCCGGCGGCCCTTCTTCAGCAACTGGCCGACGAAATCGCTCTTCTGTTCGGGTAAAACCTCCGCTTCGACACGGTCCAATCCCAGCTTGCGGGCGACAGCTTCCGCAGTTGTACGATTGTCGCCCGTGAGCATCACGATCTCGACGCCGTCAGCACGCAGCAGATCGACCGCCTCGGCCGTCGAGGACTTGATGGGGTCGGCAACGCCGATCAGACCGAGAGGATTGCCGTCAGCCGCCAAGAACATGACGGTCTGACCCTCGCCGCGCAGCTGCTCGGCGCGGGTCGCCAGGGCCTCCGGGTCGACTCCAGAACCATCCAGGAGCCGGCGGTTGCCCAGCAGGACGCGTCGGCCATCGACCGTACCGGTGACCCCCTGGCCGGTGATCGATTCGAAGTCCTCGGCCGTGGCGGGTTCGACACCGCGCTCGCGTGCGCCTTCAACGATGGCTTCGGCCAGGGGGTGCTCGCTCCCGCGCTCGAGTCCTGCCGCCAGACGCAGCAACTCGGATTCGGACTCGCCTCCGGCAGCCTCGACCTGGACGAGGCGCGGCTTCCCTTCGGTCAGGGTACCGGTCTTGTCCACCACGAGCGTATCGATCTTCCCGAGTACTTCCAGGGCCTCGGCATCGCGAATCAGCACCCCCGTCTGCGCGCCGCGGCCCACGCCGACCATGATGGACATCGGGGTCGCCAGACCCAGGGCGCAGGGGCAGGCGATGATCAGCACCGCGACGGCGTTGACGATGGCGTAGGCCATGGCCGGGGTGGGGCCGGCCACAGCCCAGACGATGAAGGTCATGGCCGATGAGGCGATAACAGCGGGCACGAAGTAACCGGCGACCACGTCAGCAATGCGCTGGATGGGAGCGCGGCTCCGCTGTGCGGCCCCCACCATGTCGACGATCCGCGCCAGCAGCGTGTCGCTGCCAATCTTGCGGGCTTCCATTACGAAACTGCCGGTGGCATTGACGGTTGCGCCGATGACCGTGTCGCCCGCTTCCTTCGCGGCGGGAATGGGCTCGCCCGTGATCATCGACTCGTCCACGCTGCTGCGGCCCTCGATCACCTCGCCGTCGACCGGCACCTTCTCGCCGGGGCGAACTCGGAGGCGATCGCCGAGGACGATCTGCTCAAGGGGTACGTCTTCTTCGGTTCCGTCCTCGCGGATCACTCGCGCCGTCTTGGCCGCCAGACCCAATAGCGCCTTGATCGCCGCGCCGGTGCGGCGTCTCGCCCTGAGTTCGAGCACCTGGCCGAGCAGCACCAGCGCGGTGATCACCGCCGCCGCCTCGAAGTAGACGGCTACGCCACCATTGTGACGGAAGGAGGCTGGAAAAATCCCGGGTGCCACCGTCGCCACGACGCTGTAACCCCAGGCCGCGGCGACACCGATGCCGATGAGCGTGAACATGTTCAGGTTGCGAGTGACCACAGAGCGCCAGCCCCGCTCGAGCAGAGGCCAGCCGCACCACAGAACGACTGGAGTGCTGAGGGCGAGTTCGACCCACGGCTGAATGCGCTCCGAAAGCAGGCGGGCGCCGGCCATGGGGGCCATCGCCAGGACTAGCAGGGGCAGGGATAGGACGGCGCTCACCCAGAAGCGACGGGTCATGTCCCGCAGTTCTGGGTCTTCCTCGTCTCCCTCGGCCGATGCAACCATGGGCTCGAGAGCCATGCCGCACTTCGGACAACTGCCAGGGCCTTCCTGGACGATCTCGGGGTGCATCGGGCAGGTGTACTTCCCAGCGCCATGCAGTGACGCTGCGTGTGACTCTTCGCCCGCGTCATGTCCGGCGGGGTCGCAGCCTCCAGTAACCGCTTTGGTGTACTTCTCGGGATCCGATCGGAACTTTGTCGCACAGTGGGGGCTGCAGAAGTGCCAGATGCGGCCGCCATGCTCCGCGCTCTCGGCGGCAGAATCTGGTGCGACCTTCATCCCGCAGACAGGATCGATACTCACGGCGGCAACACCAAGAGCTCCGTGCCCATCTTTGGAGGATGGCTCGGGATGGTTTCGGTTGTTGCACGAACATTGCATATCGTGATCTTCCTTCCGGGCAATTGACGAAACCGTGCCGGGTCACAGTCGCAAACTGACGATCATCGAAAAGCCCCGATCCGGACTGGATGCCGTCGTGCCCTGGGTGTAGAGCGCCAGAACTCCTGTGCGGTTTCCGAGCCTGGCACCCAAACCTGCGGACCACTCACCGAACCCCGGGACCCCTTCGACGACCGATCCGCCACGGGCATATGATGCAACAGGATAGAAAGGAACCCCTCGGGGGCGCCAACTCGCTGAGGCCGCGACGGAGATGCGGCTATTGTATGAGACGCCGACCGGATCTCCCGGACTGAGATAGCCCAGCTCGAGGAAGAGCAGAAAATCACGGACAAGATTGGTCGTCAGAAAACTGAAACCCCAATCGAACTCACCGCTGCTCAGAGGCGAAGGCTCGTCCGCAAGCGGAATGGTGCCCTTGACCTGTGCCCACCCCCGGCTGGCAGCCTTCGGGCCGTAGGACGTCCAAAGGCTGCGCCCCAGAGTGAGGTCTATAGTGCCGGCCCCGGACTCGGTGGGCAGACCGGAGCCGGCACCCGGGTCCCATCGCCACCAACTCACGGCTCCGCGAACGCGCCATCGCGTTCCGGTCTTTCCGACGGCCGTGTAGGAGACCGTGGTTTCGTTCTCGCTGTCATAGCGATACAAACTCAGCGTCTGGGAAGCTATGACGGCAGCGGGAACGTCGGACGGAATCATCCCTACTGCCGTGATCAGAAGGCCAACGGTCCATGCGAGCGCCTTCGGCACGCCGTTGCTACTGACTCCAGTTGACCTCAATGATTGTGCCCTTCGTGTTCGCTGCCAGTGGACTGGCCGGTCTCGCCACGCATGGCATGCATCGCCGTCATCAGGTTCCGGCAGGACTCGACCATCTGGTCCATGTTGGTCATGACGTCCTGCATCTCCGCATGGTGATCGCCGATGGAGGAATCACCACTTCCCAGATACTCGTGCATGCTCTTCATCATCGACTCCATGTGGGGCATCAGGTTTTCCATTCCGCCTTCCATGTCCTCCATCCAGGAGGCCATGGGACCTACGCCCATCTGGCCTGCGTGGCCATGACTCTCCATGCCCACTTGGTCATGGAACTCGCGCATCTGCTGCATCATCTGGGACATGTGGTCCATCATGGTGTCCATGTGCTCCATCATGCCCGCGTGGTCCTCCATCATGTGCCCGCCGTGCATGTCGCCCTGGCTTCCGCCGTGATCGCCCATTCCGCCGTGCTGGGCCAGAGCAGGACCCGCGATGAGAGCCGCGGTGGCGATCATCGTACCCAACGTCTTCTTGTTCATGACAGACTCCTCGGGTTGGTTGTTTCTAGTGCTTCGTTTCTGCCTGCGGCACGAATTGGCCGCAGCGCAACATCTTTGACCCGTAGTACGGATTGGAGATCTCGTCGCCCGTCTGGAGCCAGTGCTTCTTGGCCATCGAGCAGTAGGCGACCTTGACGTTTCCCTCGGGGATCAGATCGTAGGAATCGACGAGGATCTCGCTGAGATCTCCGAACGCGAGGCGGGCTCCCTGAAGGTCCTTGGCACCTGCAAGAGTCCCTGCAGCCGCGGCGAGACCCGCGGTGCGACTCTTGGTCCCGGCGCAACACGCGCCCTTTTGATCATCGCCAGCGCCGGTCAGGATTTGCTCTATCGCCATGGCGTGTTCGCCAACTTCCTCCAGCGAATCACCGGCCAGTGCCGCTTGGATCGCCAGGTAGTGTTCCGCAAGTTCTGGTGTTGCTGCCGATGCCGGTATCGAAACCAGCGATGCGGCGACGACCAGAATCCCCAGTCCCAACAGTTTCTTTTTCATGGTTGACTCCTTTGCTTCGTAAACTCGAGTGGTTGTTTGATGAGCCTTAATGCATCATCTGTGCCACGGATAATACATTGTAATTATTGCGCTTACGTGGACGAGGTTTGGGGCGGTGGAGAATATTCTCCAATCCGCGGCCGGGCGGTGTAGAGAATTCTTTATTGGTCAGGTTTGGAGTCGCGCCTGCGGGGCGAGGTCCGACCATAACCGGAAGCCGGATAGGCGAGACCTGGGAATCGGATCTGATTCTAGAAACCGGCTGGGCTTGATTCGACTGACACTTCGATGGGTCCCCGGGTAGGTAAACACCAGAGGTGTGACCGCTACCCGGAGACGACCGATGCCCCGATCGATTACCGATGAACTGACTCCCACCCAACGCCGCAAGGAGATCGCCGCAATCCTTGGCCGCGGTCTGCACCGCCTCGACAGTGCACGCGGGAACCAGCCGGCTGCATGCGATTCCTCGCCCGGTTCCACGGGCCAGAAAGCCCTTGATGTGTCCGCGCCCGGCGACCCTCATGTGTCCCGGTTAGCTGAACCGAGATCATGAGAGGAGATGCACCATGGCATTGAACATCGGGAAAGAGATCACCGCGCTGAAGCGCATGACCGTGCCAGAACTGAGGCGGAAGTACGCCCATGTGTTCGGTGAAGACACGACATCCCGGCACAAGGAGTACTTGATCCGCCGCATCGTCTGGCGTCTCCAGGTGAACCAGGACGGCGGCCTGTCCGAACGAGCACGGCTGCGGGCCAGAGAACTGGCCGCTGATTCTGACGTCCGTTTGACCGCCCCGCGTCCTCGCCCGATCGCACCTGGCGGCGAGATGACCACCGCGCCCATCGAGTTCCCCCAGGACGACCGCCTGCCGATGCCCGGCGCGATCATCACGCGCCAGTACAAGAGCCAGACGGTCGCGGTGCGGGTCCTGCCGCGGGGATTCGAGTACGAGGGCGAGGTGTACCGGACCTTGAGTGCGGTGGCCAAGAAGGTCACCGGCACCCACTGGAACGGCTTCAACTTCTTCAAGTTGGGCCGGGCAGGGGGCACCGATGGCCGGTAGGAGAGTCGAGGCGCCGACAATCCGTTGCGCCGTCTACACACGCAAGAGCACCGAGGAAGGGCTCGAGCAGGAGTTCAACAGCCTCGATGCCCAACGAGAGTCCGGCGAGGCCTTCATCGCCAGCCAGAAGAGCGAGGGCTGGGTCTGCCTGCCCGACCGGTACGACGACGGCGGGTTCACCGGCGGCAATATGGAGCGCCCGGCACTCAAACGCCTGATGGCCGACATCGACGCGGGCCGGGTCGACTGCGTCGTGGTCTACAAGGTCGACCGCCTGTCGCGCAGCCTCCTGGATTTCACCCAGATCATGGAGGCCCTTGAGAAGCGAGGGGTCTCGTTCGTGTCGGTGACCCAGCAGTTCAACACGACGAGCTCGATGGGGCGCCTCACTCTGAACATCCTGCTGTCGTTCGCGCAGTTCGAGCGCGAGATCATCTCCGAGCGGACCCGCGACAAGATCGCCGCCGCCCGGCGCAAGGGGAAGTGGTCCGGAGGACGGCCGGTCCTCGGCTACGACGTCGCTCCCGGTGGAGGCCGCCTGATCGTGAACGAGGACGAGGCGGCACGCGTGCGTGTAATCTACGAGGTCTACCTGGACCGGCAGTCGCTGATCGAGACGATCAAGGAACTCGACGCGCGGGAGTGGACCAACAAGCGGTGGATCACGAAGAAGGGCCACGAGTCCGGCGGCGCGCCGTTCAACAAGCACAGCCTCTACAGCCTGCTGACCAACGTCCTCTACATCGGCCGCCTGACTTACAAGGACGAGGTCCACGACGGGGAGCACCCGGCGATCGTGGACGAGGAGACGTTCCGGCGCGCCGGCCAGATTCTCAAGCGCAACGGGGCTACCGGTGGCAGGCACGTCCGCAACCGATTCGGCGCGATCCTGAAGGGGTTGATCAACTGCGTGCCCTGCAACTGCGCGATGGTGCCTACGCACGCGACCAAGAAAAACCGCCGGTACCGTTACTACGTCTGCGCGAACGCCCAGAAGCGCGGCTGGCATACCTGCCCGTCGAAGTCGATCCCCGCCGGCGAGATCGAGAAGTTCGTGGTCGACCAAGTGCGAGGTATCGGGCGCGACCCGGCGCTCCTGGTCGAGACGTTGGGCGGGGCGCGTGCGGAGGCCAAGGCGCGGATCAAGGAACTCGATTCCGAGAGGTCGGGGCTGGAGCGCGAACTGAAGCGCCACAACGCGCAGATGCGCGAGTTGGCGGGCGCGGCCAACTCGAGCGGCGCGACTACGGATCGCATGGCCGATCTCCTGGACCGCATCCGCGGAGCCGAGGAGCGCCTCACCCAGGTGCGTGATGAACTCACTCGCCTCGAGCGAGGCATGATCGATGAGGACGAAGTCGCCCGGGCGTTGGCGGCCTTCGATCCCGTTTGGGAGACGCTCACACTCCGGGAGCAAGCACGGGTGCTCGGCCTGTTGATCCAACGCGTGGACTACGACGGGGACAAGGGCACCGTCTCGGTGACCTTCCATCCCGCGGGCATCGAAACGCTGTCGCGCGAGTACGCGGAGGAGACCGCATGACCCGGCCATTAAAGATCACCAAGGCTGTCCATTTCCGGAGCATGAGGAAGGGGCGGAAGGAACTCAGAGAAGGTGTGGAGGAATCACCTCCGACGCTCGGCAGCGTGCCGCGCGTGTCGCGGTTGCTCGCCCTGGCCCTCCACATGGACGAGCTGCGCCGCCGTGGCGAGGTCACCGACTACGCCGAACTGGCCCGCCTGGCCATGGTGACCCGGGCAAGGATGACCCAGATCATGAGCCTGCTGCTGCTCGCGCCTGATATCCAAGAGGAGATCCTGTTCCTGCCCCGGTCCGACGGCGGCCGCGACCCGATCCGGGAGAAGGCGGTCCGGCCCATCGCCTCGGTGCCCGACTGGCGGAAGCAGCGGGTCATGTGGCGGGACCTTGTGCTGAATACCGAAATCTGATATTCATACGATTGCTCATATAGCCTGGCAACTCGCCCACCAGGGTACACGGACGCTTCTCGCTGGCGGAAACGTCGGCAGAGCGTCCTATATCTGTTTGTACGCTCTCAGGCAGGGAAGGAGCCTCGATGCCTCAATTCAATCCCAAGCGAGTCCTTCGACAGACCAGCAACGCTCTGCTGAAGGAGTTTTTTGAACAGCAGAATTTGCATACACAGATTTCATGGGATCAACTGCGGGAAACCCAGGTTGATGAGGTGTTCCGTGCCCTGCAGGCGATCCCTGACGATCCGCGAGAGAAGATCGAGGTTGTCCTACAAGACCTGGATGACGTCGCGAATGAAGATGGCGTTCAGGTGATGATCGAGGAAGCCTTGTTCCGAGGCGTGGACATCGCCGACGACCTGGAGGCAATGGACAGCCGGTTCGACAAGGCGATGTGGGTTCTGCTTCGGTACCCGGATATCTGGAAAGCGGCATCGATGTTCGCCCGTGCTGACGATCTTTCGTCTGGTCGCTCATGGCGGCGGCGCTGTGATCTGCCGACGGTCAACCCCAACGTAGACGGTGATCACAGGGCGAAACTTGAGAATGCTCTGTCCGCGTTCTATCGGGAGCGTCAGGGCCGGGGACATCACTGCCACGTCGACCACTTCCTCCGCGGCGGCAAGCAGCACTACTTCTTCGTCTACCTCAGCGACTATGCCGGTACGCATATCAACTTTGACGACAGCGGTCAATTTCGGCGATCCCCGGAGCGTCGAGCATTCGAGGTGGTCTTCGCCTTTGAGCAGGATTCGGGAACACTCGAGATGTTCGCCAAAGGCGGAATCAAGGTTGTGGAACCGCTTCAGCAGATCTTCAGCCGAGTGATTCTCGGCGAGTCGCTGCCCCCAGAAAACCCGAAGGCGAAGCCCTATAAGCTCGATCACCTGATGAAACGGGGGACGGGGTTTCCGACAGATCCCGAGGACGGCATCAGGGAAGTGTCCATCCGCCGCATGCGGCTCTCGGTTGTTGGGAATCGCCGCCGCCGGTTGTTGCTTGAGCCCGATGCTGAAGACGGCCCCGATGCAGTCTACGACATGCTCGAGGAGGACCTCAATCGGCAGATGCTCCCGCGGTCAATTCTCCACGTCACCAAGGTGACGTTCCGGTTCTTGTTCGACGGGCAGGGACGCCGGAAGTCCCTGACATTTGACGTGACGTACCCCAACTCATGCAACTTGAAGAGCAAGAGGGAGGAACATCGGTTGCTCGGTGAGAAGTACCTCAAGAGGTTTGGGATCGATGTCACCTGATCCACTCGATCTCATTTGGCGAAGCAGCGACGTTAGGTTGCCGAGGTTTTCCGGCGCGGAGATCGCTTCATGGCAGGCTGGAGTCTTCGAGACGCTGCGCTCTCTCGGTCTGCTGGTCCCGTGTAAGACCGCCACTCACGCGGTTTGTGGCGCCTGCGATCAAGAGCATGTCGATGAGGTGACCTCGATCGAATACCCAGACGGAGCCGTTCGCTTCTACATCGTTTGTCCGGAACACGGGCGTGTCGAAATCCAGAAGGAGCAGCTTCTCCAGTGGTCAGTCTGCTTCGATCCGGTTCTTGAATGCCTCAGAGCCGGGCTTGGTGTGCAGGGAGATCCTGTTGAGGTTGTCCCGTCTCGGCTATGGAATGTAGGACGAACCGCTTTGGCTGGCCGTTCTCGCATCGTCTGGGTGGGGCGCGGACTGTCCTGGCCTGATGCGGCGTCCTTTGCTGAAGACATGCCATCAGGGGCATCGCCCGTGCTCTTCTATTTGGGACAGCCTCCCGGTGATGGACTTGTCTCCCTCCCACCGGACTCGGTGGTGGACATCGCCCACGTCATATCCCTGTCGGAGGGCAATCTGATCCTTGATCGTTCTAGCGTTGGGGATCTGGTCTCCACGCGCCCTTCGCCTCAGAAGAAGAAGCTTTCGAGGAAACGGGCGTCGCGCACGGCCGCCATGGAGGCGCTCAAGAAAGCGATTCAAGACCATTTGATCAGCGCTCGGGACCATGCCTACCGCCTGATTGAGGACGACAAGACGCCTGAGCTTCTTCCCAGACCGACCCAGCAGCTACTCGCGAAGCAGCTGGAACTTTCGAGATCGTCTGTAAGCCGTGCTCTTGCTGATGGGAGTGACAAGGAGCTGACGATCCTCTGGGAGATCGCCAATGACCTCGATCAGGTCATGAAATATAAAGCCCGTTGAATTCACTTGTGCTCGTTATCTGCAACTGCAACCCCGATAAGTGCGCATGTAACCGACTGTGACGTAAAGACATAAGAATAAATCCATAGAATCCCGCCTATTTGCTGCAACTCCTCCGGAGGGTGAAGGGCCGTGCACGACGCGCAGCCCCATCACCCAACCCGCGAGGAGACACAATGCAGCTTGCAGTCAAGTCTCAACTAACTCCCAGCCAGGTCCAACTGGTCGAGCTGATGCAGCGTATCGCGTTCGGCGCAATCGAGGATCTCGTCATCTGTGACGGAACGCCGGTGTTCGACCCGCACCCCCGTGTAATCCGAGATGTGAAATTCGGCGGTAGCAATGGCCCGCGCCCGGAAGCGGATCTCTCGGATTTCTCCCTGAAGTCAAGTGTCCAGGAGCTCATGGCCGTTCTCTCCGCCCTCGGCAACGCAACCGTGCGCCGCCTCGAGGTCAAGCACGGCCTGCCCTTCCGGATGCAGGTGGAGGAGGTCGCTGCCTAAGACAAGGGGCCGGCCGCCCCAACGCAATCCCTGACTAATCGTCACCAGACATTCAACCGGCCACGAGGTGGAGGTGCATGTGGGTGTCGCCGTAACGGCGAACCACGTGCGCTTCCACCGCGCCGGTCTATGCGCTGCCTCGTGCGACACCTTCGCGCCTCTCCGCGGCCTCAGGAGAGGTTCCGATGGAGAACACGAAGCAGCGCATCCTCGACGGATACGCCCGAGACGTCATTCGCCACAAAGCCAGGCAACTGATCGGCAAGTACGGATTCACCCGCGACGACTTCGACGACCTGCAGCAGGAGATGATGCTGGACCTGCTGCGCCGCCTCGGCAAGTACGACCCCAGCAAGGCGGGCCTCAGCACCTTCGTGGCCCGCATCGTCGACCGCAAGGTCTCCACCCTGATCCGCCACCAGCGGCAAGAGAAGCGCGACTACCGTCGGCCGGTCTGCTCGCTGGATGCGCAGGTCGAGGACCAGGACGGCCAGGCGCGGGGGCTCGACGAGGTCCTCAGCCAGGATGCCTTCGACGATGAGGTCGCACGGCACGATCGGCCACAGGCCGAGCGCCTGGACCTGAGACTCGATCTCTCGCTGGTGCTCGACGAGTTGCCCGAAGATCTGCGGCAACTCGCCCTCCGCCTGCAGACCCGGACCGTGGCCGAGATCGCCCGCGAGTTGGGCGTGCCGCGCAGCACGCTCTACGAGAAGAGCATCGCCCGCCTGCGGAAGATCTTCGAGGACAAGGGGCTGCGCGAATACCTGGGCGAGGCCCGACACCCCGGCAAGGGACCGGGTAAGTAACCACCAGAGGGCCGACGGCCCAGGACCTGAGGAGAGGAATCACGATGAATCGAGAAGTCCACCGCTACGAGTTCGAGGCCTCGGTGCCCGCGGACGAGATCGAAAGCACGCTGCTTCTGGCCGTGCTCGCGGTCGAGGGTCTGCACGGCACCTCGCGGGTGCGGCTCGACGCGAAGTACTGCATCGACACCGAAAAGCACGCCTGCGTGATCGACGCCGACACCGTCGTCGGCCAGGACATCAGCCGCATCTTCACGGGCTTCGCCATCCGCGAGTTCGGCGAGGAGGCCTTCACGGTCGGCCGCGCCGAACGCATGCCCAAGACCGAAACGGAGGACCTGAGCGCATGAACCTGCCCGGAGTATTCAAACGACGCGAGTGGAGCGTCCAGGACCTGATCCGCGAACCTGCCGACGTCTACCACGCCAAGGCCGGCGAGTATCTCTCCAGCCACATGCTGGCCGAGTTCCGCCGCAACCCTCTGCTCTTCCACAAGAAGGAACTCGGTCTGATCGAGGATCAGGACCGGCCGGCGTACGTCCTCGGCCGGGCCGCCCATGTTCTGATCCTCGAGGGTCGGGAAGCCTACGAGCAGGCCTACGCATTCGGTGGACCGATCAACCCCAGGACGGGCCAGCCGTTCGGCAGCCGCACCAAGGCATTCCGCGAGTGGGCGGAAGCCCAGGGCAAGCCCGTGCTCGATGACGACCAGGCAGCTCTAGTCGAGAACCTGAACACGTCGGTGCAGGCCCACGAGCATGCCTCGAACCTGCTGGCCGACGGCATCGCCGAGGGTGTGATCCGTGCCGAGTACTGCGGCCTGCCGTGCCAGGCGCGCCTGGACTGGCTGAACCCCGAGCGCGGGATCGTCGACCTGAAGACCTGCGACAACCTCGACTGGCTCCAGATGGACGCACGCAGCTACGGCTACGTCTACCAGCTGGCCTTCTACCGGTCCCTGGCTGCCACGCTCACCGGCGAGCGGCTTCCCGTCTACATGATCGCTGTGGAGAAACGCGAACCGTTGCGGACGGGCGTCTGGCGCATGAGCGAGGAGGTCCTCGGTCTCGCCCAGAAGGAGAACGAAGAAGCCATCGCGCGCCTGATCGCCTGCCGTGAGAAGGACGAGTGGCTCACCGGCTACGAGGACATCCGCACCTACGACCTGATCTGACACAGGCGGAAGCGGGCGGAATGGCGTGACGCGCAGTCGCCCGGGCGCGTCGGGACTCCCTGGGTCCGCCCGCTTCCCCACCAACCCTAGTCGAATGGAGAAACGACCGTGAAACTCTTGCAGCAAGTCACCACAGGCCGGAGCCCGGCACCGAGGCGGGTGATGCTCTACGGCACCCATGGCATCGGCAAGTCCACCTTCGCCTCGTGCGCGCCGGCCCCGGTGTTCATCCAGACCGAGGACGGCCTCGGCGAGATCGACTGCGCCAAGTTCCCGGTCACCACGACGTTCGATGAGGCCATGCAGGCCCTGTCGGAGCTGTACACCGACGAGCACTCCTATCGAACCGTCGTGGTCGATTCGCTGGACTGGCTGGAGCGGCTGATCTGGGCCGACGTCTGCCGTCGCCGCAACGTCGAGAGCATCGAGGACATCGGCTACGCCAAGGGTTACGTGTTCGCCCTGACGCAGTGGCGCGAGTTCCTCGACGGCCTGGCGGCACTGCGCGGCGAGAAGGGCATGACGACGATCCTGATCGCCCACGCCCGCATCGAACGCTTCGAGAACCCCGAGACGGAATCCTACGACCGCTACGTGCCGCGCCTGCACCGCCTGGCTTCCCAGGTCCTGCAGGAGTGGTGCGACGAGGTCATGTTCGCCACGTTCAAGGTCTACACCAAGCAGACCGACGAGGGCTTCGACCGCAAGCGCAACCAGGGCATCGGCACTGGCGAGCGAGTCCTGCGCACCGTCGAGCGCCCCTCCCACGTGGCCAAGAACCGTCTCGCCCTTCCCGAAGAGATGCCTCTGGCCTGGAATGTCTACGCCCAGCACATCCACCCCGAACCTGTCAGCGCGCCCCAGAGCGGCAAGACCAAAGGAGCCAAGTAGCCATGGCGAACCTCAACGGATTCGATGCAGCGACCGTCGACCCCGCGAACGATTTCGAGCCTCTGCCCGCGGGCAAGTACCTCGCGGTGATCACCGACTCGGAGATGAAGCCGACCAAGGCCGGAACCGGCCACTACCTCCAGATGACGTTCCAGGTCATCGACGGCCCGTTCAAGAACCGGCTGCTGTGGTCCCGGCTCAACCTGGACAATCCGAACCGCCAGGCGGTCCAGATCGCCCAGGGCGAACTGTCGGCCATCTGCCGGGCGGTTGGCGTGCTGCAGCCCAAGGACTCGGTCGAGCTGCACAACCTGCCCCTGCAGATCACCGTGAAGTGCAAGAAGCGGGACGACACCGGCGACGTGGTCAACGAGATCCGCGGTTACGCCGGCAAGGACGCCGCCGCGGGCGTGCCCCAGCAGGAGACCTCGAGCACTCCGCCCTGGGCCCGCCGATGATCGAGGTCGAGCTCCCGTTCCCCCCGTCGGTGAACCACTACTACCGGCGGGTCGGCCCCCGGACGCTCATCAGCCGCGAGGGGCGCAGGTTCCGTGAACGGGTCTGCGCCACGCTCGCCCGCCTCGGGATCGAGCGTTTGGAAGGGCCGCTGCACCTGGAGATCGAGGTGTACCCGCCGGACCGGCAGCGCAGGGATATCGACAACGTTCAGAAGGCGCTCCTGGACGCCCTCCAGCACGGCGGTCTGTACGCCGACGATAGCCAGATCAAGAAGCTGAACATCGAGATGCGCGGGCGCGTCCGCGGCGGCCGTACCCTCGTGCGCTTGGAGGAACTCGCCGATGCTTGAACTGAGGCCGTACCAGCAAGCGTCGGTGGACGCGATCTACCGTCACCTCAGAGAACGGGACGACAACCCGTGCGTGGTGATCCCCACCGGCGGCGGCAAGACACCCGTCATGGCCACGGTCTGCCGCGACGCGGTGGGCCGGTGGGGCGGCCGGGTCCTGATCCTGGCTCACGTGAAGGAGTTGCTGGAGCAGGCGCTGGAGAAGATCCAGATCGTGGCGCCCGAGATGTGGATGAAGACCGGGCTCTACTCGGCCGGGCTGAAGAGCCGCGACACAGAGCACCCGATCATCATCGCCGGCATCCAGTCGGTGTACAGGCGGGCCTGCGAACTCGACGCATTCGACCTGGTGATCATCGACGAGGCCCACATGATCCCGCCCGATGGCGATGGGATGTACCGGACCTTCCTCGACGACGCCAGGAAGGTGAACCCGAATCTGCGGGTGATCGGCCTGACCGCGACGCCGTTCCGGATGAAGAGCGGGATGATCTGCGAGCCCGGCAACGTCCTGAACGAGGTCTGCTACGAGATCGGCGTGAAGGAACTGATCGTCCAGGGCTACCTCTGCCCGTTGGTGACCAAGGGGGCGGCCCAACCGTTGGACACCTCGAGCCTGCACGTGCGCGCGGGCGAGTTCATCGCCAGTGAGGCCGAGGAGTTGATGGACACCGACGAACTCGTGGAGTCGGCCTGTCGGGAGATCGTCGAGCAGGCGCAGGCGCGCCGGTCGGTGCTCGTGTTCACCACCGGTATCCGGCACGCGGAGCACGTCGCCGCGGTGCTGGGCCGGATGGCGAGCGAGCCCGTGGCCACGGTGTTCGGCGAGACGGCGAGCGAGGAGCGCGACCGGGTCCTGGCTCAGTTCAAAGAGGGTCGGATCAAGTACCTGGTCAATGTCAACGTGCTCACCACTGGGTTCGACGCCCCGAACATCGACTGCGTGGCCATGATGCGGCCGACGCTGTCCCCGGGCCTCTACTACCAGATGGTCGGGCGGGGCTTCCGTCTGTGCGAGGGGAAGGAGAACTGCCTGGTTCTGGACTTCGGCGGCAACGTGCTGCGGCACGGGCCGGTCGACGCCATCCGGGTCCGGGAGGTCCACCACCGTGCGGGCGGCGAGGCGCCGGCCAAGCAGTGCCCCGTGTGCAGGAGCCTGATCGCCACCGGCTATACTGTCTGCCCTGACTGCGGCTACGAGTTCCCACCGCCGGAACGGCAACAGCACGACGCCACAGCATCCACCGAGGGCATCCTGTCGGGCGAGGTCGCGACGTCGGTCCACGAGGTCCGCGAGGTCTTCTACAGTGTCCACACGAAGAAGGGCGCGCCGGAGGATGCGCCCAAGACGCTGCGGGTCGAGTACGAGGTGGGGTTCCACCAGTACTACAGCGAGTGGATCTGCTTCGAGCACGGCGGCTGGGCCCGCCACAAGGCCGAGTCGTGGTGGCGGAAGCGGTCGAACGCTCCGGTGCCGCTGACGGCGGCCGAGGCCGCGGCCCTGGCCCAGGACGGAGCCCTCTGCGAGACCGGCACCATCACCGTGCGGACGGTGGTCGGGGAGCAGTTCCCGCAGATCGTGGGCTACGAGCTGGGCGACCGGCCGCCATGGCGGGAGCCCGGGATGGATGATGTCCTCGAGCCGGTGGGCGCGATGGTCGAGGGCGGCGTGCGGGTGTACGACCCGCACGATGACGACGATCTACCCTTCTGACGGTGAATCGGGTGTGTATGGGCGATCCCAAGACGACAATGCTGCAGGCCGCGTTGAGGTATGCGGAGCTCGGATACCCGGTCTTTCCGTGCGTTTCGGGCGGGAAGGCCCCCGCGACGGCCCATGGCTTCCTGGACGCCACGACGGACGCCGGGCAGATTGAAGCCTGGTGGACGGCGCGGCCGGACTCGAACATCGGCATGCCGACCGCAGGCCTTCTGGTCGTTGACGTCGACGGGGCCGAGAACCCCTGGCCAGGCGGTGACCGGGAGGGAATGACCAACTGCCCGGTGTCGCTGACTCCTCGCGGCGGTCGGCACCACGTCTTCCGGCAGCCACCGGGCAAAGCATGGAGCAGTACGGCGAGTCGGCTCGCGCCGAAGGTCGACACCCGGGCCAACGGCGGCTACATCGTCCTGCCGCCCTCGGCGGTGGGCGGGAAACCGTACAAATGGGCCGGGGGATTCGAGACCGCCCCGGCCGACCTGCCCGAACCCCCCGCGTGGCTCGTGGCGCAGGTTGAGGGAGGGACGGACCTCTTTGAACAGGCGACGGGCGTGGCCACAGTGGGCGGGCCAGTCGCGCCCCAGGACGCGCCCGTGGCGCCCCAGTGCGCGCCGGCGGCCACCGGTGGCAATGTGATACCAGCCGGGCACAGGAACGCCACGTTGGCGCGCCTGGGCGGGGCCATGCGCCGGGTTGGGATGAGCCAGGCGGAGATCCTGGCTGCCCTGGCCCGGGCCAACGAGGACCGCTGCAACCCACCGCTCAAGGACCGCGAAGTCGAGCGGATCGCGGCGAGCATCGCCCGGTACGAGCCCGATCAGGTGGCCGTCGCGGTGGCGGAGAACCACTGGGGGCAGGACAACGACGAAGCTCCGGAAGACGAAGTGCCCCAGGATGTCCAGGACCCGGGGCCGATGCCGGACGAGCTGTTCAGGATCCCCGGTTTCGTGTCCGAGGTCATGGACCACTGCCTGGACACGGCCCCGTATCCGAACCTGGTGATGAGCTTCGCCGGGGCTCTGGCACTGCAGGCGACGCTTGCCGGCCGGAAGGTCCGCGACCCCGGGAACAACCGGACGAACCTCTATCTGTTGGGTCTGGCGCACTCGGCAGCCGGCAAGGACAGGCCTCGGAAGCTCAACACCGAGATCCTGCACGCGGTCGGGCTGTCGCACCAACTCGGAGGACGGTTCGCTTCGGGTGAGGGCATCCAGGATGCCCTCTTCAGCGAGCCTTGCATGCTGTTCCAGACCGACGAGATCGACGGCATGCTGCAGTCGATCAACAAGGCCCGCGATGCCCGCCACGAGAACATCATGGGCGCGATGCTGACGATCTATTCGTCGGCCGACTCAGTGTTTCCCATGCGCCGCAAGGCCGGCCGGGATGCCCCTGGGGCCATCGACCAGCCGTGCCTCGTGGTGTTCGGGACCGCCATCCCGAAGCACTACTACGAGGCACTTTCCGACCGAATGCTGACCAATGGGTTCTTCGCCCGCATGATCATCCTCGACTGCGGAGGGCGATCGCCAGGGCAGGAGCCGAAGCTCAAGCCCTTGCCGGATCGGGTTCTCGAGACTGCGCAGTGGTGGGCGGACTTTCAGCCCGGGACAGGCAACCTCGAGAACTGGCACCCGGAACCACGAGTCATCCAACACACGGACGAGGCGAAGGAGATCCTGGTCGAGATGCGCCTCGAGGCGGAGGCCGAGTACGCGCGGGCCGAGACTGTGGAGGACGAGGCCGGTACGACGGTCTGGGGGCGAGTCAGCGAGCACGCGAGAAAGCTCGCCCTTCTCTACGCGATCAGCGAGAACCACATCGAGCCGAAGATCGGCGCTGAGGCTGTCGAGTGGGCACGGCGATTCGTCACGCACCAGGCCCGGCGCATGCTTTTCATGGCCCAGTCCCACGTAGCGGAGAACCCGTTCCAGGGGGAGTGCTTGAAGTTCCTCAAGAAGCTCGGCGGAGCACCCGGCGGAGAGCTCGCCCACAGCGTTCTCTTGAAGCGGATGAAGGTCGACGCCAAGACCTTCCAGGGGCTCGTGACTACTCTCGAACAGCGCGGAGATATCATCACCAGGACCTCCTGCGCGCGCGGCACCACGGCGCGCTTCTACCGGTTGGTGAGCCGCCGTCCCGAGCGGTGAAGAACCCCCGAAGGTGAATCACGTCCTGGCTCAGACGCCACAAACCGTTTTCATGCAACCCGTTACAGGTCGTTTCACCGTTTCACCCCATCTCGCAGGGGGTGAAAGAGGGTGAAGCGAGAATGCTGTAACTTATTATATACAAACACACTCTCTCTCCTTTTCCCCTTTCACCCACCCCCGCGCATATTCCTCTCCGTCTCCGCGCGCGTATATGAGACCCCGGGGGTGAAAGGTGAAAAAGGTGAAACGGCGGAATCCGGGTTAGGGATGCTCACTGCCCGATGCGGACAGAATGCTGTAACCGGCTTTGTTGACGGCGGCCTCGATGGTGTCGGGGTCGACGACGGCATTACCGCCGACACTGACCACGGCCGATCTGTCCTCGTAGGACACTTTCGCGCCGATCACTCCGGGAACATCGGCCAGGGCCTTCGTGAGGATGCCTGCGCATCCTTCACACGTCATCCCGCCGATCGCCAGATGGAGGGTTCGGACTTCGCCGGTCACCGGTTGGCCGAGCTCCGATGATGCTCCCCCGACGACAAGCCCGACATAGCTGGGGAAGAATGCAAACGCCACGACGAATACGGTTGCGATCCAAAGCATGATGCGATTGAAACGCTGAAGGCGGGGCCGGGGTGTGGCGCACATCGAGCCAGGAGCACATCGCTCCTTGCGGAAGTAGTTGAAGTAGAAACCGGTCGCCAGCAAGAAGGTCGCCATGGCTAGGAAGACCAGGCGGTACTTCTCGAAGAACGAGGCGACTCCGACCGCCGAGGCCCCGAAGGCGATCAGGGCGAGCGGCAGCCAGCAGCAGGCCGATGATGCGATGGCCGAGACCACGGAGCCCACCGTGGCGAAAACGCCCAAGCGCTGGGATGTCCCGGAGGCGTTCATGCGGTTGCCTGTTCCCGGATGGCATCCTCGATCATCTGCCGTGGGGGCGTGCCGGAACTCCCGTACATCCGGCAGCCGTAGGCATAATCGGTACGCGACCGAACTGCAGGATCGGCATCGATGCCGTTGATCTGCACCGACGGCGAGCCGAAGAAGCGGTGCCGGTGCGCCTGCTCGGGGTCGTTCACTTCGACGGTGGTGACGGCTGCGTCGACGCCCAGTTCCGACACCACCTGCTCCACGATCTCCATCGTGGGGAGAAAATTCGGGCATCCTTCGAAATAGAGCACTTCGATCTTCATGTTCTCTCCTCCTCGAGAGCTTCCAGAATTGGACATTCACTGGCGGGCCCGGAGCCGTGGCAAGAGGCGGCAAGCATCGCGAGAGCGCGTTTCATGCGCTTGAGTTCGCGGATCCGCTCCTCGATGCCGGCGATCTTCGTTTCCGCTCGGGCTTTGACATCGGCGCAAGTCGTATTGGTGTCCACCCGCAGCGCGAGCAGATCCGCGATCTCGTTCAGGGTGAACCCCAGATCCTTCGCGCGCCGGATGAACATGACCCTGGCTACGGTATCGGCCGGGTACTCCCGATAGCCGGAACTGTTGCGCGGCGGTTCCTTGAGCAGCCCCGAGCGTTCGTAGAAACGGATGGTTTCGACGCCGACTCCGGCTTGTTTCGCGACCTGGCCAATGGTGAACACGCTCACGGTAATCTCCTCGTCAATGGACAAGATACACCCTGTACCATACTACAGGGTCAAGGGGCAAACAGGAGAAAATCGCAACTATATCAATTGGGGGCGGTCAGTCTTGGAAGTGGGTGGGGGGGATATATCCGTTCCTGAAGCCGACAGACCCCTCGCATCGCCGAGAGGTCGTCGGTTCATAGCGGGTTCCAGCGAGCTAGGCTTCGGTCTGGACCTCCTTCATGATCGCCCGCACCGCCGCATCGTCCTTCCGCGCAGCGGCCACCAGAAGACTGCGAGCGAACTTCGAGGCCTTCCCCGGTCCGGCCGCCTTGTGGATGTCGTTCCGCTCCTCCTCGGTCAGCCGGAAGGCGAACACGCAGAGTTCCTCGCGCGGGGCCTTGGCTTTGGAGGCGGGTTTCTCGGCCGCAGGCTTGCGGGCCCGCGTGGTCTTCTTGGTCGTCTTGGCCATCGGTCAGTTCCTTTCGCTCGGGTCCAGACGCGCGATCCGGCTGGGCTCCTTGCCGCAGCCTTCGCACGCCACTCGCCCGCCCTGGCGGTCGATCTCCGCCATGTCAGCGGGCGTGATCTCTTCCCACCGTTCCCAGATCCAGGTGTCGGACCCGGGATAGGGGATGTGGCAGCAGGCGCAGACGATGCTGCCCCGCTCGTTCCAGAACACCTGGTGGGCCTTCAGGCCGAATCGCGGGGTCGCGTTCTTCGCCATGTCAGTCCACCTCCCGCGGGATATCCGCCGCGAACACCAGCGTCCCGTCAGCGCCGTAGATCTCGACGCGGTCGATCCTGGTGTCGGGGTTCTCGCGGCCGGCGCGCAGGATGGCCTGGCTGGCCCGCATGGCGGTCAACCGCCCGTAGGCTTCGAGGCGTGCCTCCTGCCGGTCGGTGAACAGGGTCGGGTTCTCGTCGATCTGGAGTCCGCCCCGGAACTGCAACTCGAGGTCGCGGAGCGAGGCCTCGAACACGAGATCCTCGAGCGTGCTGTTCGGCTTCGGGTCGACTACGACCCAGAACTTGTCGTCAGGTCCGTAGCGCATCGTCGCTGCCTCCTTCGTTCGTCATCTGGGCGACCGTGCGGTCGCCTTCTTCGCGATCGGCGACGGGGATGAGCATCCCCTGGCCGACGACGTACCATCCGTCGCGCCGGTGAATGACCCGCAGGTCGCCGCTGAGGTCGAATTCCATCCCGTCGCTGAAGCGCAGCCTGGCGGGGCGGTCATGATTGGATGCCATGATTTGCTCCTTTCGGGACGCCGGGCCCCGTGCCCGCCGCATTGACAGTGACGAGCTTTCTGGGCCGAATGGGAAGGCAAATCGACCCGGTAAATGCATTATTTCCAGTGATTTAAGTGCTCGCGAGGATCGGCGGATCGGGGCCGGATTCTGGCGCTTCACGGGGCCTCGCCCAGGCCGGGATTGGCCCCCGTTACCCCCGCCAGCCATCGATCCACCCCCGGGGGCGTCGCACAGGCATCGACGGCTCGGACTCGGCCGCCGCCTGGACCTCTCGCTGGTGGGCCAGGGCCGCCGCTCGCTCGGGCAGAGACTTCACGAACGCGGGGCCGAGGATATAGAGGGCCGCCAGGCAATAGACCTCGAGGTCGAGGGCCTCGTTGCGGTCGCGGGTCTTGATCCACTCACGGACCGTGCCACGGTTCTTCACCCACTTGCGGATGGCCTTCTCCGCGGTCAGCTGGGCGATGTACTCTTCGTCAGTCCATTCGGGGAGGTGGCAGTAGCCGGGGCCCGGCGACCCGATGCGTAAACGCGAGTAGACGATCTCCTTGCCTGTGTCCACGCAGAGGGTGAACAGCTTCGCGCGGTACCGGTTGTGAGTAGATGGGCGACCGACCAGGGGCTTGCCTCGCTCGGAACCGCCGCGGACAGCGAACACGCGCCGGTCGATCCTGGCACGGCAGAACCGGTAGACCTGCTCGGAGTGGTGTCCGCCGCTGTCGACGGCGACGCAGGAGATCGGGACCTTCTGCCCGCTCTCGTGGGCGAACTCGGTTCGCAGGAAGCGGTCGAGGTCGAGCCAGACCTGGTCGCGCCCCGGATCACCGTGGAACTGGGAGAACGCGACGAGCCAGGACTCCTCCGACGCGCCGTATCCCTTTACAGCGCACTCGAGCCGGTCGCCCTGGACATCGACCGAGGCTACGAGCACGCCCACGCCGTTGGGTACCTCGGCTTCGTATCGCTCCGCCCGGGCCAGCAGGCTGTCCGGGTCGACGGTCTCTCCGCGCTCCTCCCAGGTCTCTCCGAGTACGCTGTTGACCCAGTTCTTCAGCTTGAGGGGGTTCTCCTTGGCCTCCCGGAACTCGGTGACGGTGGCCGACCACGGGAGCCAGCCCAACGGCGAGTAGAGGCTGGACAGATGAAACCCGATCGTCTCGCCGGTGCCCTTGGCGGTGGGGCGCCACTGGCCGGATGCGAGCATCTGCGGCTTGAATCGTTCCTCGATCAGGACACCGCAGTTCACGCAGGCCAGAGCCGCGGTCTTGGGGTCATCGTCACGCCACCGGATGTTCTCCCACCGCATCCAGTCGAAGTTGCCGCATTCGGGGCAGGGGACGAAGTACCGCCGCTGATCCGAGGCCAGGAATTCCCGCTCGATCCGGGAGATGCCCTTGATCGTGGGTGTCGAGACCAGGAACACCTTGCGGCGCGAGTACAGTGGCCCAGTGGTGCGCTTCTCCGCCAGTGCGATCGGATCGCCCTGGCCGTCGACATCGCCCGGGTACTCGTCGATCTCGTCGCAGAAGAGCCAGCGGATCGGCATCGATTTGACGCCGGTCGCGGAGTTGGAGCCCGTCAGGAACAGCACGCCGCCGGGGAATTCCTTGATCAGGAGGCTGTTGCCGCCGTCTCGGGACCGCGCCTCGCGGACAAGCTCGTGCAGCACCGGCGTAGTGGCGATCATGGGATCGAGGCGCTGCCGACTGAACCGCCGGGCTTCGTCCACGGTGGGGCGCAGGACCAGGATCGGCCCAGGTGCGTGGTGCATCACGTAGCCGAGCCAGTTGTTGCCGGCCTCGGTGCCACCGAGCTGCGAGCCCTTCATGAAGACGACCCGGCGAGCCGGCGACCGCGGACCCAGGGCGTCCATGATCTCGCGCAGGTAGGGCGTCGTGTCCGTGTGCCAGTGGACAGCAGCATGGCCCGAGCGGTTGCCTAGCACGCGGTGTTCGTCGGCCCATTCGCTGACCGTCAGCCGCGGCTCCGGCCGCCATCCCGCCCGATAGGCGGCTTCGTAGACGTCACGGCCGTTCTGCATCCGCGATCTCCTGGCAGATCCGTTCGATTTCTTCCTCGAGGATGCGCTGGACCTCGGCGGGTTCCTGGACGGCGGCCAGGACGGTGGCGAGACGCTCGGGCAGGGCGATCAGCTGGTCGCGCGCCTTGCGGGCCATGTTGAACGCGCCGAGGCGGACCTCGTCGGCGGGGACGAGTGCACCGCGCCGGCGATCCAGCTCGAGCTTGGCCAGCTGCGCCTGGTACAACTCGCGAGCGGCGCGGGCTTTGGCGTAGCCGGTGGCTGTGGATGGCGCACCGATGGTCTCGTCGGCCGAGCCCAGGTCCATGGGTTCAGACGGCTCGCCCGGTGTCTTGGCTTGCTTTGGGTTGCCGGTGATCCGGTTGCGGGGCTTGCTCTGGTCGGTGTTCTGCTGCCACTCCTGGTCGGCAACGACAGGGTCGATTTTCCCGTTCACAGTCGAGATCCGGCCCGCCTTGATGGCGCGCTGAACTGCGACGTGGGTGACGCCACGCCGACGGGCGTACTCCCGTTGGGAGATCAGCTCCTTCTTCGCTTCCCTGACCACCGCCTATCCATCCTGGTCGGCCCTGCGGTCGGCGGCGATCTCGTCGAAGGCCCGGCCGTCGCCGTCCAGGATGGCCTTCTGGCCGGTGGCTTCCTGCCAGCGCATCACGATCACGTCCGTGTACGCGGGATCGAGTTCCATGAGGAAGGCATGGCGGCCGGTTTGCTCCGCTCCCATCAGGGTCGAGCCGCTGCCGCCGAACAGGTCGAGCACGTTCTGGCCGGGCTTCGACGAGTACTGGATGGCCCGCACGGCCAACTCGACCGGCTTCTCGGTCAGGTGGACCATGCTCTGTGGGTTGACCTTCTTGACCGCCCAGACGTCGACGGCGTTGGTGGGGCCGTAGAACTTGTGGCCGGCTCCTTCGCGCCAGCCGTAGAACGCCCACTCGTGGTTGCCCATGTAGTCTTTGCGGGTGAGCACGGGGTGCTCCTTCACCCAGATGACCGCCTGGCTGAAGTACAGGCCGCAGGCCTTCAGCACCGGAGGGTAGTTGGCGCAGTTGGCGTAGCCGCCCCAGATGTAGAACGAGTGCCCCGGCTGCAGCACGCGGGCGATGTTCCCGAACCACGCCAGGAGCATCTCGTCGAAGGCCTCGTCCGTGACGAAGTCGTTGGCCAGTGGGCGGTCCTTGGGGCGCATCTTCCCGGTGGCCTTCGACTTGGTCTTGTGCCGCGCGAGGTCGAAACCCTGGTGGTGCATGCCTTTCGCATCGGAGGCCTCGACGGCGCTCTTGGTGGACGGCGGGAAGCTGGACAAGCCGGCGGCAATGGCGTTGTTGGACCGCGGTTCGACCTTCACGTTGTAGGGAGGGTCGGTGTTCACGAGGTGGATCTTCTCGCCGCCCAGCAGTCGGTCGACGGCGGCAGAGTCGCAGCTGTCGCCGCACAGTAGGCGGTGGTTGCCAAGGACCCACAGGTCGCCAAGGCGACTCGTAGGCTCCTCAGGCGGCTCGGGGGCGGCGACCTCCTCCGGGATCTCCTCGTCGAGCAGGGTGTTGAGTTCGTCCAGGTCGAAGCCGGTCAGCTCGAGGTTGAAGTCGAGATCCTCGAGTGCCTTCAACTCCTCGGACAGCAGATCCTCATCCCAGCCGGCGTCCAGCGCGAGCCGGTTGTCGGCGATGACGTAGGCCCGCTTCTGGGCCTCGGTCAGGTGGGTGAGCTCGATCACCGGGACCGTGGTCATGCCCAGCTCGCGGGCCGCCAGCAGCCGACCGTGGCCCGCGATGATGCCGGCCTCGCCGTCGACCAGGATCGGGTTGGTCCACCCGAACTCGAGCAGGCTGGCCGCGATCTTGGTGACCTGCTCGGCGCTGTGGGTCCGCGGGTTTCGCTCGTAGGGGCGGAGCCGGTCGATGTTCCAGTGTTCCAGTTTCCCGGGCAGTCTCACGGGAGACTCGGCACGCGCGGAATCGTCCGTAGGGGCCGTTTCGGGCGCGTCTGAGGCCTTCTTCGATTTACCAGCACTGGAACGTTTGGTGTCGGTGGTAACTTGTTTCATGGTTCTCCCACGCTACGAGAGCCGAGGTCGCCGGCACCCGCGGTTGATGCCGCCGGAAGTACCTACAGCATCGTCGGTTGTAATTCGGAGGCTTCGCGGGGGCGAAGCGGTGAGCGATTCTCTCGGGTTCACAGACCCTGCCCCTTCGACCTCGCAATGGCGTTGAGGACTTCCTTCTCCATCTCCTCACGGAACCAGCGGTCGGACTCCTTCTTGGCCGTCTCGACGAACCGCAGCCGCGGTTTGAGCTTCTTGCCGCTCGAGAAGAAATAGACCAGGCGCGAGGCCGCAGGCCCTGTGCGCTGGAAGATGCCGACCTCGGGCACGAGGTAGGTCTTGGTGCGCGTGACCCCGACGCGACGACGGCCGGTCTTGGTGAGATCGAAGCGGAGACGGCGGACGCGCAGCTCGGGCGGGACGGGCTGCGTGAACCGCGGGCGGGCGGGTCCGCCGACCACGGGCTCGGCCACGCGTCGTGCCCCCTGCGTGGACGGTTTGCGTTCGGCACCACGCTCGAAGGCGGAAAGCAGGAGGCGGGGCTTCTGTCCGACCCCGATCTCGGCGTAGGACCGGCCCTGTTTCACGTTGGCGAAGGGCTTGATGACCGCGGCCTGGCGGAGGATGAACTCCTTCTTGCGGATCGTGAACTCATCCTCGACGCGCCGACGTTCGGCGGCCTGGATCCGCTTTGCCGTGTTGTTGATGGCGTTGACGACGGCATAGGCCAGCCGGCGCTGTCCGTTCTGCAGGCGCAGGACCAGCGGGGCGGAGTCGATCTGCAGGTCGATCCTCATCGCGGCCCTCCAGAGTCGCCCCCGGACTGCTTGACCTGCTGGCTGTGCTGGTAGATGGCCTCGAGGGTGAGGCGGCCCCGGGACATCTCGACGAGGGCCATGGCGCGAGCTGGGCTGGGTGCATGGCCCTGGAGCCACTCGTAGACAGCCTGGTTCGTGACGCGTAGGTCGGGATCGTAGGCCAGGCCGGCGACGATGCGAGGCACACCGAAATCGGCCACCCAGCGGCCGAACTCGGTCTGCCAGCGATCGGGGGCGCGCTTGAACCTGCCGCGTTCAAGCGCTTCGTCGCGGAACATCGTCACTCCCGGGGTGGACCGCAGGTCCGCCAGCGGCGAACAGAAAGCTTCTGCTGGTTACCTACCCCGTTTGTGATCGATGTGTCGGAATGAAACGCTCACAGACTAGCGCGAAGCGGCTCTCTCTTGCGCGGCATCCTTGAGAATCTCGAGCGCTTCTCGTGTCACGTAGAGCCCGATGCCGAAACCCACAACGAGATCTGGATAGCGCGAGCCGGTAACGAATACCAACATGGCCGCGACCAGAACGGCCACGTTGGCGACCACGTCGGCGCGGGTGAAGATCCAGGTGGCGCGGAGATGGACCTCGCCGTTGCGGTGCTTGGAGAGCAACCGAAGGACGATGGTGTTCACCACGAGGGCCGGAATGGCCAGAGCGGCCATGATCAGACTCTCCGGTTCGCTCCCGGTGATGGCTCGGGCGATGACGGCCACGCAAGCACCGAGGCCGAGCAGGAGGAGTATGGCGCCGCTGACTGTCGCCGCGCGCGCCTTGAAGAGCGATCCGCGGCTCACGGCCGCGATGGCGATCGCGTAGGCGGAAGCGTCGGCGAGCATGTCCAGAGAGTCCGCGATGAGTCCAGACGATTCACCAATGACCCCGCCGATCATTTCGACCACGAACATCCCTGCGTTCAAGGCCAGGGCGAGACGGAGGGTCCTGCCCGCCTCGACAGAGGTCACCTCTGCGTGGCATCCACAATCACTCATTCGAGCCGCTCCTCATGGACCGCGGTGCTATTCTGGTAAACATGGGGGTGAAGGCCCGGACTAAGCGCATGGCCCGCACCCGTCCGTGTTTCCCCCGAAGTGTTCGAATTCAAGAGTGCTATGCTCGATAGCGAATTCCTTGCTCAGGAGTTTCTTCAATGCCCGCTTTGTCGTCTCAGCATCTTCGATGTCATTCCAAGTAACGACGTGAGCTTCGAGAGCGCGACGGTGCTCATCGATCTGCCATACGTGAACGTGGTGCACGTCATGGACGCCCGGTACGGTGGCCATCCGTTCGGTCAGCCGATCGAGATCCAGGTCGTCTGGAACGCTGTCCATGAGAATGCGGATCGATTCGGCCATCAACCGATATCCCTGGACCAGGATGTAGATGGCCAGCAACAGGGTGGCGATCAGGTCGGCAACGTACCATTGAAACACCAGCACGACGACCCCGACGCAGATGACGACGAGAGATCCAAGCGCGTCCGCGACGTTGTGGATGAAAGCGGCCTTGATGTTGAGGTTCTTCTTGGCCATCGAAAACGTCATAACGGCGGTCGCGACATCCACGACAAGAGCGAATCCGGCAACGATGACCACGATCCAGCCGTCGATGGGTTCCGGGTTCAGGAATCGGGCGAACGCCTCATAGACAAGGTACAACCCGACGATGATCAACGTCGTCGTATTGATCAGTGCGCCGATGACCTCGGCCTTGCGGTATCCGAATGTGCGTACCTTGTCGGCTGGTCGTCGCGCGATCCGCCGCGCGATGAGGGCGATTCCCAGCGACGCGGCGTCGTTCAGGTTGTGCAGGGCGTCCGCGACCAGCGACAGGCTGCCGGAGATGACGCCTCCGACAACCTGTGCGCCGGTCAGCAGCACATTGACAGCAATGGCGACCAGCAGTCGGCGATCACCCGATCGTTCGGAATCAAAGTGGTGCGAGTGGCCATGGCCCATTCCTGCTACCTCTTGTCGCGGCGCCTGCTGTCACACCGCGCTTTCGCCGGTCTCGCCGGTACTGATGCGAACGGCGTGACCGATGTCGGCGACGTAGATCTTCCCGTCCCCCTTCAGGCCGGTATGCGCGGCGTTCTGGATCGCTGCCACGACATCATCGACGAGCTCGTCGCGACAGCATACTTCGATCTTCACGCCTTTTCGATAGCTGAGAGTGTCCGACCCGGATGCGTCCTTCGTGGAGCTCCAACCCGCGCCGTAGCCGCGGCAGTCGACGACACTCATTCCCGTCAATCCTGCGATGCCGTGAAGCGCCGACGTGACTTCGGAAAGCTTGTGCACCTGGATGTAGGCTTTGATCTCCTTCATGACGGATCTCCTTCGCGACTTCTCTCGTGTTCCACCTTGACCGCAAACCACTTGTAGAAGGCGGGGATCACGAGGAGGGTCAGTACGGTCGAGGTGACAAGGCCTCCGACGACCACGGTGGCCAGCGGCCGCTGGACCTCGCTGCCGGTCCCGTGCGAGAACAGCAGCGGCAAGAGTCCGAGAGCCGTTGTCGTCGCCGTCATCAGAACCGGTCGGAGCCTCTGACAGGCCCCCTGGACTGACGCTTCGGCCAGCGGGACGCCATCCCGCAACAACTGGTTGAGGTAGGTCACCAGCACCATGCCGTTCTCGAGCGCGATGCCGAATAGCGCGATGAATCCCACAGACGCCGGTACGGAGAGGTTCTGGCCCGTAAGCCAGAGCCCGACAACGCCGCCGACCAGGGCCAGCGGAATATTCAACAGGATCAGCATCGAGTTGCGGATCGAGCCGAAGTTGCCGAAGAGCAGCAGGAACACGAACAGGAGCGTGACCGGCACGACCACCGCCAGACGCCGGTTGGCCTCCTGCTGGAGCCGGAACTGTCCGCCCCAGGTGACGAGATACCCCGCAGGCAGATCCACCGACGCGTCGATGGCCTCCTGCGCCTCGGCGACGAAGGAGCCGATGTCCCGGTTCACGACGTTGCACTGGATGGAAACGAAGCGTTGGTTGTCCTCGCGGGTGATCTGCCGCGGACCGATGATCTCCTCGATGGAGGCCAGTTGATCGAGCGGAACCCGCGCTCCGTCCGGTGCCGTGATCAGGACGTGGCGGATGTCCTCGGCCGTGCTCCTCGCATCGGTCACGTAACGCACCAGGATGTCGAAGCGGCGAATCCCCTCGTAGATCTGCCCTGCGACCTCGCCGCCTATGGCGGCCCGGACGACCGCCTGCACCTCGTCGACGTTGATGCCGTACCTGGCGATCGCTTTGCGATCGATGCGCAGCAGGAGCTGAGGCGTACCGCTGACCTGGTCAACCTGGACATCGGCCGCTCCAGGCACCTGGCCGACGACCGCCGCCACTTGGGCAGCCTGTGCCATGAGGACGTCGAGGTCGGCACCGAAGATCTTGACTGCGAGTTCCGCCCGGACGCCTTCCAGGAGCTCGTCCACGGTCATCTCGATGGGCTGGGTCAGGTTGACCAGGACGCCGGGCACGTTGCCGAGTTCCTCGCGAATGAGGTCCTCGATCCCTTCCTGACCGCCCGTGACCCGCCACTCCGATTCTGGTTGGAGGATAACGTAGATCTCCGCGCTGTTGATCGGGTCGGTGTGAGCGCCGACCTCTCCACGACCGATGCGGCTGATGACCTCCCGGATTTCGGGGATGGCCAGAAGCCTTCGCTCCACGATCTGGGTCGTCCGCCGGCTTTCGGTCAAGGAGATGGACGGAGCCATCGTCAGGCGCACGACGATGGTCCCTTCGCGCAGCTTGGGTGTGAATTCCGATCCGAGCCGGGGAACGATCAGGCCGCCGACGACTAGCAATACCACGGCCACCATCGCGGCGGCCCAGCGCCGGCGGACGAAGAAGGCGACGACCGGACGGTAGGGCACCTGCAGCCACCGGACTATCCGCGGCTCCTCCCCTGCTCCGCCATCCGCGCTCTTCTTGCCCGACCGCATCAGGAGACTGCTGAACGTAGGGGCGAGGAAGAGTGCGAAGACCAGGGAGCCGGACATAGCCATGGCCACCGTATAGGCGAGCGGCCGGAAGGTCTTGCCTTCGACACCCTGCAGCGTGAACAGCGGCACGAACACAAGGATGATGATGGAGATGGCGAAGAGGATTGGCCGCCCGACCTCCCCACAGGCCCCAGAGATGACGCTGAGTCGGGATTCATCCCGGCTCGCCAGCCGCAGGCGGCGGTCGACGTTCTCGACCATCACGATGGTGCCGTCGACCATCATGCCGATGGCGATGGCCAGGCCGCCGAGTGACATGAGGTTGGCCGAGATGCCGAAGCGCCCCATGAGCAGGAAGGCGAACAGCACCGAGAAGGGTAACGAGAGCGCCACGACGACGCTCGGGCGCAGGCCGCCCATGAACACCAGCAGGACGATCGCCACCAGGACGATCCCCTGCAAGAGAGCGCTGGTCACGGTCTTCACGGCCGCCTCGACAAGGGCCTTCTGCTGGTAGTAGGGAACGATCCGCACGCCCTCGGGCAGGATCTTGTTGATCTCCTCCAGCTTGCTCTCGACGCGGCTGATCACGGTCGAGGAATTCGTCCCGAACAGCTTGACGACCTGCCCGGAAACGACCTCTCCCATGCCGTTGCGTGACTGCAGCCCGCGTCTTACCGCACCGCCTGTGCCGATCTCCGCCAGATCCGACAGGAAAATGGGCGTGCCGTCCTCGGTCTTGATGACGATCGAACGGAGATCCTCCGTGCCGGTGGCCAATCCCACCGAACGGACGATGAACTCCTCGGCGTTCTTCTCGATGAACTGGGCACCCACGTTGAGGTTGTTGGAGCGGATCGCGTCGATCACCTCGTCGAGCGTGACGTCGTATCGTAGGAGTTGTTCGGGCCTGATCTGGACGTGGAATTGCTTCTCGTGCCCCCCGATACCCAGGACCTCGGTGACGCCAGGCACGGTCTGCAGGTGGAATTTGATCAGCCAGTCCTGGATCGTGCGCAACTCCTCGAGGGAGTACTTTCCCGTCGTGTCGTCGAGGTAGTAGAAGAGGACAAGCCCCATCCCGGTCGAGATCGGCCCCATCTGGGGGTCCCCGAAACCCTCGGGGATCTGCTCGCGCGCTTCCTGCAGGCGCTCGCCGACGATCTGGCGGGCGAAGTAGATGTCCAAGCCGTCCTGGAAGTAGACGTTCACCACCGATAGGCCGAAATTGGATACCGATCGGACTTTCTCTACGCCCGGCAGGCCGGTCATGGCAGCCTCGACCGGAAAGGTGACGTATTTCTCTATCTCTTCAGGCGCGAGCCCATCTGTAACCGTGAAGACCTGCACCAGGTTGGGCGAGACGTCGGGAAAGGCGTCCACAGGCAGGCGCGTGTAGGCGAAGTAACCCACACCCATCACAAGCAGCGAGACGACGATCACCAGCAGCCGGTTCCTGAGGCTGAAACCTATGACTCGTTCAAGCATGTCAGACTCTCCGTTCTCCGATCAATGATCGTGGTCGCCGCCGAATGATTCCTTGCCCAGTTCCGCCTTGAGCGTGAACCCGCCCTGGGAGACGTAGAGTTCACCTAGCGTGAGACCCGATACGATCTCGAGGCGATTCGCATCCGCCCGGCCGACGACGACCGGCCGGGGTACGAATCCCTCCTCGGTCTGGACGAAGACGACGTCGCGGCCTTCGAACATCTGGAGGGCGGTTCTCGGCACGGCCACCGGGACCTCGATCCGATCCACCACGATCTGCGCGGTGATGAACGTTCCCGGCCGCCAGATGCCTTCGCCGTTCGGCAAAACGACACGGGCGAGCGCCGTGCGGGTCGTCTCGTCCACGATCGGGGCGACATAGGAGACCACGCCGGAGGCCAGGGGGAGGTCGTGTCCCCCGACGATGGTCACCCGTTGTCCTTTCGAGACGTGAGTGAGAACACGCTGGTAGACGGTGATGTCGACCCAGACACTGCTCAGATCGGCGACGACGAAGGCGGCGTGCTCCCGCGATACGGCTTCGCCGAGCGTGATGTGCTTGTCGATGACGGTCCCCGAGATCAGGGTCTTCATCTCGTACGGGGAGAGGCTCTCGTCGCTCTCGATCACGGCTAGGACCTCTCCCGCCGACACTAGATCGCCGACCTGGCTACGGACTTCGGTGACGATGCCCGAGAAGCGCGGAACGATGTGCGCGAGGGCGCTGTCGTTGGCCTGGATCTCGCCGGGCAGTTCGAGGACCTGCTCCAGGATCGCCGGACCTGCTTCGGTCACGATGATCCCGAATTCCTGCATTTCCGCCGCTCCGAGCCGGACCACATCTTCATGCTCTTCACCGTGGTCATGGCCGGTGTGTTCGTCTTCGTGCTCCTGGGCGAGTGCCGGCCGCGCCTGGAGGGTCAAGAGGACGCCGAGCATGACAAGAAGTTGGAAGTGCCTTGTGGCACGGTGGATTCGATAGCTGGGATTTCTCATGTCAGGGACGCTCCTGTTCCTGCTCGTTTCCGGTGATCGGTCCGGCGACGAGTCGCTCGATGTCCGCAACCGCACGGTGATAGGTGGCGAGGGATTCGATGTACCGTCCGCGGAGTTCGAAGTACGTCGTTCTGACCGCGAGAACATCGGTGTAGCTGAAAAGGCCCTTCAGGTAGGCGCTCTCGGCCGTCGCCATAGCTTCCTGGGCCTCGGGTATGATCTCGTCGCGAAGCATTTCCGCCGACTTGTACGCCGCCGTCAGCTCGGCGTAGCTGGTCGCCAGGGCGGCGCTGGCTGTCAGCACCTCCGCCTGACGCTCCTTGTCGATCTGGCCGAGCCGCAGCTCGGCGGCCTCGACATTGCCCTGGTTCCGGTCGCCGAACGGCAATGGAATGGAGAGCCCGGCGACGAACGCATTGTCTCCGGTCTCCTCGATGCGCCGGAAACCACCACCGGCCACGAGGTCGATCTTCCCCACCGCGCGCTCCAGGGCCACTGTAGCCTTCCGCTGGGCGAGTTCCGTCTGCCAGCGCGCGATGTCCGGATTGGCGTCGAGACGATCCCTGAGGTGATCCAAACCGGGCGGAGTTGAGATCCGTTCGAGGGTGCCGCGTGCATCGGCGAATTCGGGCTCGACGCTGCCCCAGGTCGCGGCGAGGCGGGCCCGGGCCGCAGTCAGGGCCAGCGCAAAGGATTCCCGGTCCATCTTCGCGGTGGCCAGGGCCACCCGCGCCCGGGTCAACTCGACCGGTGAGGTCGCGCCGGCCTTGACGCGCCTGTCGACCGCAGCGAGGTCCTGCTGGGCCACCTCGACCAGGCCATCTGCGAGTTCTACTTCCTGCTGGGCCGATATCACGTCGACGAACGCCCTGGTGACCTCACCGAGAACCTCGAGGCGGACGGCCTCGTAGTCCCACGTCGCCAGTTCACCGTCGAGAGCAGCGACGTCCTGCCGACTGGATCTCTTGCCGCCGAGTTCGAAGAGCTGGGCCAGAGACAGGGTGTACTCCGCGCCCCCGAAGCCGGAGAAGTCGCCGCTTCCGGCGAAGTTCTCGACATCGAGAGAGAGTTCGGGACTCGGGCGCAGGGACGCCTGAAGGGCCAGGGCGTCACGGACCCGTCGTTCCAGGTCGAAGACCGAGAGACGCGGGTTGTTCGCCAGGGCGAGAGCGAGAGCATCTCCCAAGGCCAATGGCCCGCCGGCCGGTTCCGTGGGCGCCAGGGACATGGGGCCGGTCTCTGCCGGGGCGTCCGAGGCTTCGCTCTGCCGCGCATCAGCCACCGCTATCGCGGCAACCAGGAGCAGCAGAGCCGATGCGCGCCGCAAGCGGCACGGCCAAAGCACATTCATGTTCGAATTCCTTGTCAGATGGTCACGCGGACTACACCGCAACGTCGCGGGTCGGCCAGAGCCGACTCGAACCAGGATGATCGGGCTGGGTGGGTACTAGCAGACGAGCGGAAGGGCCGCTGCGGGAAGCGGAAGGGTGGGCGTATCCGGGACGATCACCTGGGTCAACGGGAGGGAGACCCAACCGAGAATGTTCCCACCAGGTGTATCGGGAAGATCTACCGAGACATCTACGTCAAGCAAAGAGACATCGAAAGATCGTACTTGGGAAACGGGGACCAGGAGGACATTGCACGGGTCCGAGGAGCACCCCACTTCATGTCCGCACGATACCTCCGGACAGCATGCGCAGAAATGGTCGAACATCCCTGACAGGCACGCCGAAGGGGCCAGAAACAGGGTCCAGACAAGTGCGACAAAAAGAATCCGATTTGCATTCATGGGACGAATGATAGTTCCCACTCGATTGGTCCGCAACGCAAGGCCACGAAATTGGCCAACTCGCGATCGACGTATAAACCACCTACCGATAGAAGTTCCTGACTTCTATCGACGTGCAATTGACGCTGAGACGCCACCGGGCTCTGCCCATCTAGGGCAGAAGGTTGACCATCACGTCCATTCGATTGCTTTCGTGGCCGTGCTGGTCGTATCCACAGAACTCGTAGTGGTATTCGCCCGGATTCGCTCCCGCACGATGGCACCCATACTGCTGGGCATCGTCCACGAAGCAGAATATCCCGTCGCCCGGGACGGGGTCGCCGTGAGTTCCATCGTCGTAGCAATAGAACTCGCCCTGGTGCATGTAACCACCCATGTGCCCCATCATGCCGGACATCCCGTATCGAACCCGGACCTGTCCACCAACAATGGGATTGCCATGATGATCGGCGAGCCGGGCCTCGTAGTGCATTGGCCCCGAGTATTCTCCCTGCTGGATGTCCAGGCCGTCGAGGGACTGGCCATCGACACTGACCTTGGCTACGCTGAGCGTGAGGTCACCAGGATTCGAATCGACGGGCTCGGTGGGATCGTCATGACCGCACCCCCCGACTGTGAGCATCAGGAAGGTGGCGGCTATGAACGTCATGGATCGTACTGTCCGCTTCAGCATGATGTACCTCCCATTCGAACTGCCGACGAAGGCTGCTTCAAAGCTAGTTCACTAATTCATAGTGGTCAAGTAGGCGAAAAGGAGGAGCCGTTGACTAGATACAATTGAGCATGAAGCGGCCATGGATCTTATTCCTGAGCAAGGGATTACCCGCTCTCCGGTTCCTAGATCCTGTCCATCTCCCATTCGATCTCCCGAATCGCGTCATGAGCCCGCCCCGCCCCGTACGTCCTGACGATCACCCGCAGATGATCGTTGAGCCGCCCCAGCCCAGATTCGGCAATCTCAGTTGCCTCAAGGTAGGTCCAGGAGGTGCCTGTCAATCCTGATTCGGTATGGACCAGCGTGTCGGACTCTCCATAGACCAGGATGTCGTACTCGGTACCTGCCTCAGGCGATGTCGTCTTTCCCGAATCGGCATAGCTCCACGATCCCAGACGATTCCGGTACGACCACGACACGGTCAGTTCGCCGGTGATCGAAGCCGGATAGCTCTCCCCGTTGAAGCGGACATCGGTCGGGCAGTAGACCTTCGCCGACCGCGCCGGCGTCGTGGCCACGACCTGCGACGTCGGGCACGACGTGAACGTGAACTCGCTCTGGTTGTTGTAGGACTGGAAGCGGATGTCGTTATAGACGTTGATGGTCGGGGGAACCGGCCCCCGGATGTTCACGATCTGGCTGCCGTAGGAGAGAAACCAGACGCGAGTTCCAGCGGGGAATGCCGTCGGCGAAGTATCGAGGCACCCCCGCGCGACGACCTGCAAGGTGACGTCGCTTTCGCCCTGCACCACGGTCTGGAACGCGATGAACTCCTCAAGACCGTCGTATTCGATCCAGGCGACGTTGACGCCGAGGGAGAAGTCGGGCGCGCTGACCGACTCGACCAGGTCGGTGTCCAACCCCGAGGCCACGACGATCTCACTGGTCAGTTCGTCGATCGCCGTGCTGAGAACCCCAGAGGGCGTGAAGAACGGTACATCGACCGGTGGCGCCCATCCTCCCGCACCGTCCGAGACGTAGGCCCGGTATCCGAGGGAGACCCCGGTCAGCCCGGCGGCGGCGAGCGTGATGGCCAACTGCACGTCGGCCGCCAAGCTGCCGTAGTCCTTCACCGCCTCGTAGGGCGCGGCCAGGGCCACCTGGTCGGTCAGAGCCGGGACGTCTCCGGAGGGGTCCTGCCAGCCGGAGTCCGGTGGCGTCGAATAGCCCGTCCAGTCCACCGCGAAGACGTCCTCCATGGCCTCGATCTCGATCTTCCCGGAGTCCAAGCGTCCCGTCCCGACCCGAACAACTCTGCAGACCATGCCGGTGATGCCCAATGGGTCCCAGATCAGTTTGAACACTGCCCCCGGGCGGAAAGCCCAGGCGGAGCGGTCGGCCTCGACCGTGATCGTGGCCAGCGGGTAGGCCAGGGCGGCCAAGGACCGGGCGGCCGCCTGCTGGGCGGTCGTCGAGTTTGACAGCCCGCGAAGGGTGAGGTCCTGAAGCGAGACTTCGCCACCCTGCACTTCGATCCCAGCGAGGTCTTGGGCCTGGGCCGTCTTCTCGATGAACCCGGCATCACGGCTCACATAGCCGATCCGCACCGAGTTCTTGAGGTCACCCCAAGACGGCCTGGCGAACGACTTCACCGTGCACGAGTCCGCATCAAGCACCGGGATCGTCTCGGGATCGTAGTCGCTGCGGATGAGCCGAATCGTCAGAAGCCCTGTCGTGGGCTCGACGTAGATGACCCCGTCGATGTGCCGCAGGATCTCGAGGACCAGGTCCTTCGCCGTGGTGCCGCGGTCCTGCAGCATCGAAAGCCCGAGGCCTTCGTCGGCCAGCGTCTGGCCCACCGAGCGGAAGGCGTCCACGTCCAGAAATCCCACCGGCAACCCGAGGCCGTTCTCGGAAGGCGGCGAGATCAGAATGTCGTAGATCATGGCCGCCGGGTTGGCGTCGCCGTCGATGTTGTGGGCGCCATCAGCCAGGCCGAGGCCATTGGGGCAGCGGCGGACCACGAAGGAGACGGCCTTGATGTAGGGACTCGTCCCCAGGTAGACGCGCCGGAACACCGCGTAACAAACCCGCCTCCAAGCGGGGAGGCTCTCTCCGATACGCGCCTCGAGGTAGGAGTCCGCCGGCTGGGTGGGTGTGCCGTGGTAGACGTAGATGCTGCCTTTGACCCCGCCTTCGGAGTCCTCCCCGCCGAAGAAGCCGGGGGCATTGATGCTGATCTGCGTGAGGTCGGGCACATGCGCGTACCCGGCCGGTGGCCGCCTGTCGTCGAACCGGATCTGCAGGACCTCGTCGATCTCGCCGCTGCACAGCACCAGCTGGATGCCGAGGTAGTACTTGTAGCCGGTGGTGATCTCCTTCGAGGAGAACAATCCCGTTTTGACCTTCTCCTTGATAGCCTGGATGCGCAGGTCACCGTACCACGTAACCATGGGGCCCGAGAGCTTGCAGGTGCCCCACACAACCGGGATGGTCCGGCCCTCGCCGATCGTGGGGAACTGGAAGTCGCCCAGGCTGGAGGGCGTCGGCGCGTCGAACTGCGGCTTCGGGCGCAGGACTTCGTATAGGACCGTGCCGACGAGGTAGACCAGGGCTATGACCCAGAAGGCCATCAGTCGATCCTCCCGGAGAAGGGATTGCGGCCCGGAAGTCGCGACCAACCGAGGTGGTTCGCTAGGTTGCTGAACTTGTTCTGGCAGGTGGCCTCGAGGTGATCGCAGCCCCAGTAGGCCCAGACCTGGTCGAGGGACGACAACCCCGGGATCGGCGAGATGAGCGAGACGGTGTCGCCCTGGTGGTCGACGATGAAGCGGGTCTCTCCGGTGGCGGATTCGAGGCGGCCCCCGCGGAACCACTGGTCAGGGCGAAGGGCGAACCCGCTCGAGATCACCGTCGCACCCGAAACCGAAGTGACCGTAACCTGGTCGCGGCATGCCCCGGGGTCAGCGCCGCAGGCCGCCGAGTACAGCACGTGGTTGCATGGCGTCTGCATGGCCAGGATCGGCACCGTGCGGGCCAGCATAGCCATCAGGCTCGCCCCGGTCAGAATGGCCTCGGATTCCTCGAAGCGGGCGCGGTTCACCTTGCCGCTGAAGATGGTCACCGCGAGGGACTCCTCGCCGCGATGGGCGCGGTAGACCGTCACCCAGACCGACGTGGACGGCAGATCCCCGACGAACAGGGCGGCCACAGGGTTCGCGCGCGGCAGCGTCAGGTCGATGGTCTCGCCGGTGTCCTCCTGGGAGAAGTCGAGCTCGCTTCGGGTGATGGCCTCGGGAGCGAACACGCCGGCGGGCAATGTGATCGTCCGGTCCGCCGACGTGTAGAGCCACAGGTTGCTGCCCTGGGCGAACCGGAAACCCTCGACGGGCTGACCCAGGTACCGGCTCTTCTCCCGCGCGTCGTAAGTCACAACGGAGCCTCCAGGGGGAGTTCCCGGACCCGGATCGTCGCCTCCGCCACCTGCTGGCTCGGGTAGGAGATCTCGATGCGGTCCTCGTCCAGGCGGCAGAACTTCAGGAACGACAGCACGGTCTTGGAGCGGCCGTATTCGCGCTGGGCCACCGGGTCGAGGGTGAGGGTCTCGGTCTGGTAGTTCGCCACATCGACGGCATCGACGATCCTGCAGAAGTCCATGGTGCCATCGCCCAGGGACCAGAGCGCCAGGTGGCGTCGGGCTGCGGTCGTGCCCCACATCTGCTGCTTGTACCTGACCCAGTAGATGGTGGCGCTGGACTGGTTCTGGGAGACGTCTTCGGCCAGGGCGAGGTCCCACTGGAAACTGGGCAGCCAGAACGGGACGGCCCGGCCGCAGCGAGCGTCCAGGAACGAGCGCATGGCCGCGATCTCGTCGCGGCCGATAGCGGTCCAGGTGAACGGGCGCATGGACGCGGGGGCCGGAGCCTGCTCGTCGGCGGTGCGCCGCCCCGTCTTCGAGTTCAGGAGCACGAACTTCCGACGCAGGCGCTCCTCGAACGCGCCGACGCGGTTGTAGTTGAGCTCCAGGACGTCGTAGCCGAGATAGCTCATGGCGTAAACCCGTCAATGTCGAAGGTGAGCGAGGTCGAGCCGATGCTCAGGGCGTTCCAGGTGAAGCCTTCGTCCGCCGAGAGGCGGCCGACAACGATCGGCAGGACGACCGTCGGCCCCACTGTCCAGGACTGGATGAGACCGAAACTCAGGATCACGCGGTCCGGCAGGACGCTCTCGATGGTCTGGACCTCCCAGTGGTAGGGATCGGTCCACAGCAGGACCATGCCGCCGGGCTCGAACGGAATGTCGGACGTGTCGCAGAAGACCTCGTGGTCGTCCGCGCTGGCGTTCTGCAGCAATCGAGTCTGGAACTGCCAGCGGCCGACGCCGAAAGCCCGGGCCTGGTTGCCGAAGAGGATGGCGTTGGCCATCTGGGCGTTGCGCAGGTCGTCCAGCAGCGTCGCGTAGCGGATCGTGCCCACCGGGACGGCTCGCAGCTGGATGCGCTGCTCCATGCCCCGGTACGAGACGATGATGTCGGTCATGAACCCGAACGTCTCGGTCACCGGCTGCGCCCAGTTCGGGGGGAACGGGAAGGGGATCAGCCGGAACCCGAGCACACGCAGGTTGGTCCCCGCCGGGTCCAGCCCGGTGAACACCCAGGTGACGAGGTTGTCGATCAGGGCGTCGCCATCGGTGAGCGCCCTCACCAGGTAGACCTGGGAGTCCGAGGCCGGGAAGTGGGCAGGCAGGCCGAAGGGGTCCTCGACTTCGATCCCCGTGGGGCCGTCGACGGTGATTTCCCCGAGGACCTGGGCGCGGTCGATGGCGGCATTCCAGACCTCGACCTCGGCCTCCTGCTCCGACACGACCGCCCCGAGGTCGAACCTGCGCGGGATCACGTGGACGCGGCCGAGGACGACGTGGCCGTAGACGGGGGCGACGCCGCCGTCCTTCTGCATCGCGACGGGCCGCGCATCGGCAAGGGCCATGCGGACCCCGACATCCATCCCGACGACATGCAGCGGACGGGTGCTGACCGGATCGAGGACGGCCCCGGCCAGGTCTATCGAGAGGTCGGTCCCTGAGACCAGGTTCAGGGGGCCGGGGACGGTGATCGCGGTGGCCATCAGGCGGCCTTCCTGACGGCGAAGAACGGGAACAGCATGTAGTCCTGGCCGCCCAGTTGGTAGATGTCGCCGGCGCTGTAGCCATGGCCAACGGCCTCGGTCCAGAACACGGTGGGCGGATAGCCGATCGGAGCCCAGCGGCCCTGGGGGTCGGTCTCCACGAAGCAATGCAGGGGGAGCATGAGGGCTCCGCCGAAGGCGCTCTGCAGGGTGCGCTCGCCGGGGCCGCCGGAGCCGTCGTCCCACAGGTACTGGTAGTTGACGTACTCGTCCTCTTCCATACCGCCCTGGGCGGCCAGGCACTTGTTCAGAGCGTCACGCATGCGCCGGCCGGTCCAGCCGTATCCCTCGTTCTCGTCCTTGCAGTCGCCGATCCAGCGGCCCGAGAACGTCGTGGCATCCACGCGGACGAACGCAGTGCAGTGGGTCAGGGCCGTCGAACCGCCCATCGTCGAGTAGTCCTCGTCCGTGTGCGACATGGGTGGGTAGGCAGTCAGATCGATCCCGTGCCGGTTGCCGGTCAAGAGGTCGGCGGTTTCGGCGGTGTTGAGCCTCGTGCTCGAGCTCGCGTAGAAGTAGGGGAAGGGCTCGGGCAACGAGGCCCGCTCGAGGGTCGGACCCCACCCCATGTGGCAGAAAATCCCCGCGGCGCGTTCGACGACGACGGTGATGTGGTCGTTGCCGTCGTCGAAGAAGTGATAGGCCGAGATCTGCCCCTGGGGCAGGTTCATGCCGCAGCCCGAGGTCGTCAGGTCGTAGGGGCGCATGGGACCGCCCGCCTGGGCGTCCCAGAACTCCTCGCCGTCCCAGCCGGTCCCCAGGTACAGGCCGATCCCGTAGCCGCCGTCCCCCAGGTCGTGATAGCCGCCGCTGCCCTTGGTCCAGAGCCTCTCGTTCTCAGCGGCGCGGAGGTTCACGTTCAGGCTGCCGGCCTTCACCAGGTGGGCGCGCCAGCCGGTGCCGTCCTGTTCGGACTGGTTCACGGTCCAGCCCTGGGCCATGAGCCAGGCCACCAGCGTCTGCAGGAGGTTCGTGGGCGAACTGGCGATTCCGGTCTGGTAGGAGGCGGCCATCAATCCAACCTCACGGCGCAGAAGTCGTCACGGTCGACGCGGAAGACGTTGGGGATGACGATCCAGTCGACCGCGCCCTGGCGGATCAGGGTCTCGGCACTCAGATCTTGGCCGGTGACCAGGGCGATGCCCGGCAACTGGCCCGGCGTGTTGTAGCCGTTGCCGACGTCCCCCAGCATGGGCATCACCGGCCACAAATCGTAGGTCGCCCCGGGGCCGGGATCGAGCTGCGACAGTCCGCACCGGGTCGGCCAGAGGATGTGGTAGTAGGTCTGCGGCGTGGAGGTGATGGCATCGAGCTGCGACCCCTCCACGGCCTTCCAACTGCCGTCGAGGTTCCGGACCCGCAGCTGCGTGTCCCACGGATCACGCTCTCCGGTGCCGATCGGCGCGTTCCCCGTGTCGGCGTGGGTCGGAATGCGGTGGCGGTTGTCCGTGACCGACCACCGGTAGTCGGTGTCGTCCCAGAGCGAGAACTCACCGTGGGACATCGAGCCGCCCAGGACCAGCGGATACGGCCACTGGCCGGGGGAGTAGTAGGGCTCGAGCAGGCCGAAGACCGCGACCTCGTACTGCGTGGAGACCTTGGCCACTACGACGGCGCGGCGGCCGTCGCAGACGAACCAGTAGGGGATCGGCGCATTCCAGAGCGGCACGTAGAGGTTCCCCTGGAATCCCACCTGCTCGTAGAAGCGCGATCCGGAGAGCCAGCCGTCCATGCCGGCGATCTCCCAGTCGTAGTAGTCGGCGTCCTGGCGCTCGAAGCCGTGAAGGCCGGTATAGATCTCCGAGTTGCCATCGTTGCCCGGGGCCTTCCAGGCGTACTCGTGGAAGCAGGCGTCGACCCCGTCCGACTGCCGGAACATGCGCAGCGTGCCCATGTGCAACTGGGTGTAGCGCAAGCTCGTGATGTGCCACCGGTAGCGGGTCGCTTCGACCGGCGAGGCGATGGTGAAGGTCTGCGGGATGCCGTTGTAGAAGATGATCCCGGTCCGCGAGTCGAGAGTCACCCAGGCGCCGCCATCCCAGTACTGCATCTCCCAGACGTTGGGGCCCTGGCCAGTGGTGTCGTGCAGCGTCAGCTCGTAGGCAGCGATGGTCACCGGCTCGAAGAAGGTGATCTCCACCTCCTGGGGCAGGGTGATCGTCGTGTAGATGTTCCAGGACCGGCTCGTGAGGCTGGAGGTGGTGAACGGCCAGATGTTGAGCTTGCCGTCCACGAGGTTCTGGACGGCGTAGGTGCCCTCGTTGCCCTGGGTGGCCACGAGCCGGCAGCCGCGGGAACGGCGCAGGCCGGTCCACTTCGGCGCGGTCGAAAGGACGAACTGATCGCCGCCGACGAAGGCGGTCGCCCCGGCCGAGATCAGGAACTCCAGCGTGGCATGCGCGAACGGCGTCCCCACCGTCGCGGGTCCGATCGATCCGGTCACGCTGCCGATCACGTCGAACGACGTCGGCGAGGTCGCCGTGATGGTGAAGGTCTCGGCCACCGACGAGGTGCCCCCGGAGTAGTCGGTCAGGCGTCCGTCGCCGGTCCCGGCGTAGGTGAGCCCGAACGCGGACCCCTTCGCGGTCAGGAACGTGTTCAGCCGCTCGGCAAGGTCGTTATAGTCGGTGGCGGTTCCGGTGGTGAACATGGCTCACGTCCCCAGGGCCGAGCGGATCGCCCGGCGGTTCTTGGCCATGGCCTTGACCAGGATGCGCTGGCCGGCGGGGCTTTCCAGGTGGCGGAGGATCAATCCCTCCTCGAGGCCGATCAGCACCTGGCTGTCCTTGGATTCTTGCGGGTCCGCGGCGGCGGGTGCGTCGACCAGGCCGCCCTCGGCGAACCGGGGCACGGGGGCCTCGACCAGGACCGGGGTCTGGACGAGGGCCTGAGACCCGCGGCGGTTCAGGTCGTCGAGGTGGCGCAGGACGCCCGGCTCGCGGACCACTGCGGCGCGCACCAGGTACTCCCCGCGGGAGAACCAGGCGAGGTTGGAGTCCGACGTGCCGGTGCCGATCCCGCCCAGGACGCCGCCGGTGGCCTTCTTCTCGGTGCCGCCGACCTGACCGCCGCCGCTGAACACTCCGGCGATCTTCTTGATGATGGCTGTGGCCAGAAGCTGGGCGGCCATGCGCTTCAGGTCGGCGATGATCGAAAGCGCCAGGTTGCGGAAGGCGTCGCCGAGGGACTTCGCGCCGGTGATCCCGGTGTCGAAGAACTCGGTCAGTGCGTCGCGGCCGGAATCGAGCGCGGTCTTGCCGAAGGCGGCGAACGAGACGCGGGCTCCCTCGACGGCGAAGCCGAGGTCGCGCACCGCCTCGGTGAAGCCTCGGGCCTGGGCGATCCGCTCGGGGTCGCCGGTGGCCCAGGCGGCCTGCTCCAGTTCCGTGGCCAGACTCTGCAGTGCGACAAGGCGCTCGGTTTCGATGGCCAGGATCTGTTGCTCGCCCTCGACCTGGGACAGCAGGCCCGCCGAGACGCGGGCCTCGATTTCGGAGCGGGCCGCGTCCAGGTCCGCCAGCGTAGCTTCGGCCTGGCGCTTGATCTCGTCGAAGTTGGCCCCGGACTCCATCGAGCTGCGCAGCCGGGCCAGGGTGGCTTCGCGCTCGGCGTCGGACGCGCCCTGCTTCTTGAGCAGCAGATCGGCCCTGCGGATCTCCTCGTCGATTCCCAGGAGCGCGGCCTCGTGGCGGCGGCCCTGGGCTTCCAGGAGGGTCTTCTCCAGGGCGAGCCGTTCCTGGGCGAGCTTCTGGACGGCGTCGCGTTCCTCGGACATCAACGCCGCGATGCGCTCCTCCTGGGTCGCCCGGGCCTTGGCCAGTTCGGCGTCGATCTTTCCCTGCTCCTGCAGGCGACGGCTCGGGTCGACTTCGCTATCCAGCAGGGCGCGCTTCTGTTCGAGGACCTCGATCTCCTTGGCGAACTCCTCCTCGGCGGCCCGCCGGCGGTCCTCGTAGTAGGCGTGGACGTCCTTCAGACCCTGGTCGAAGGCGCGCTTCTCGGCCGCGTTGCGCAGGGCTCCCATGGATCGGACCAGGGCCAGCTCGCGATCCAGGGTCATCTGCATGGCCTGGGCGCGTTTGGCAGCCAGGGCGGCCGGGTCCTCGGAGTAGTCCTGCGCAGGGGCTTCCTCGCGCGCGGTGGGTTCGGTCGGCGTCGAGATGGTCAACTCGAACCGGGCTTTCAGCCGCTCGAAGAGCGCGTTCTGTTCGGCGCTGATCGCTTCGCCCGCGGTCTTGAGGTAGGTCTTGGCCTCATCCAGATTGCCGTGCAGCAGGGCCCACACCGCCCGTACGCTCGAATCGATCCGCATCATCACGAACGACAGCGCGGTGCCCACTACGTCGAACGCGGACGAGACGACCGCGACGATGAACTTCAACACGAGCCCGATGCCCTGGCCGAACTTCTCCCAGGCCTCGGTGGTTTGCTTCAGGTCGCCGCTCATGATCTGCAGGGCCTGGGACAGCTGCGGGACCAGCCCAGCGGCCAGCCGCGTCCCGAGGCCTTCGCTCTGGGCTTTCAGGAGTTCGAAGTCGTCGTTCATCTGCCGGGCCGATTCCGCCAGCCGGGTGTCGATCAGGACGCCCAGTTCGCGGGCGCGCTCGATGACCCCGCCGAGGCCTTCGTCCGCCAGAGCATTCATCGTCGGGATGAGGTTCGCGCCGGCCCGCCCGAAGATGTCCATGGCGGTCTTGGTCTTTTGGATCGGCGAGGGCATGGCGGTGATCCGCTGGGCAAGGATCTCGAAGATCTGGACCGAGTCCTTGCCCTTGAAGTCGTTGAGGGTCAGCCCCAGATCCCGCCGCGTGGCCACGGCCTTGGGATTCCCCTCGGCCACGTCGCCGATGAACTTGTTCTGCTTGGCCAGGGCCGCGCCCATCTCCCCGAGGCTCGAGGCGGAGGTACGAGCCAAGAGGTGCAGGGCGGACAGGTTCTCGGTGGAGGCGCCCACCTTCTGGCCCAGCTTCTGGATCTGGTCCGCGGCGTTGACCGAAGACTGGATCCACTGCTGGAACTGGCGCACCCCGAGGGCGACGCCGAGCCCGGTAAGGAGCGAGGACGTCGAACCCAGGACGCGATTCAGGCCGGAGAAGCCGCGCGTCTGCTGCGCCGAGGCCTTCTGGCCCTCGGCCTGGACCTTCTTGAGGGCGGCCACGACCTCGGCGACGCCTTCGGCCGTTAGCCGGACTCGCACATCAGGTGTGGCCATCGGTGGACCTTCCTCTCAGGATATCGGGCACGGCCGGAGGCCGCGGCCGCGATCCCTTGGCGCTGTGAGGGGCCAAGACGCACCAGCAGAGGAACCTGTGGCGGTAATCCTCGAGCGCCTGCTCTCTCATCAACCGGCGGTAGGAGGCGAGGGCGACGCGGAGCGGCCAACGGACGATCCGCTCGGCGCGGTCGTGGTCGCCCGCGGCGAGTTCCCGGACGAGCTCCGTCCAGGGTCCGTACCGGCCGGGTGCGCCGGGCTGTCCTTGGGGTTCGGGATCGCCTCGGCGGAGGACGTCGTTGAAGTCCACAAAGAGACGATCCCGCTCTCGAAAAAAGAGACCAGCAGCGACAGGACCAGGCCGCGCACCTCCGCCTTGTCCTTGGGGTCGCGCAGCTGCCCGAGGAACCGCGCGGTCTCCTGGCCCATCTCCGGAGTCCAGGCCTCCCCGGGGTCCCGGTCCTGGGGCGCACTGTCCTCCGGGATCAGGAGGCACCCGAGGAGGTCCAGGATCGCGCCGCTCTCGATCGTGACCTCGAGCAGCCTGCGGGCGAAGACCTCGGGGCTTTCGCCGGGCTGCATGACCACCTCGTCGATCCTGGCCCGCTTGACCAGGGCCAGGAACCGGAAGTCCTGCTCGACGGTGGACTCGCGGAGCGGCAGGAACGTGCGGCCGCCGATCGTGTGCTTGTCGCTCATCACGCGATCCTGATCAGCCGGTAGTGCGGCTCGTTGGGGTGGTTGGAGGCGTCGGACTCGATGTCCCCAGCCAGGGTGAAGCTCGCGTACTCGTCGGAGATGAACCCGATGGCGCCGTCGGCGCGGATCGAAGCCCGCCAGATCTCGCACTCGTACTTGGGGCCGCGGGCCGGATCGGCGATGAAGCGGATGTATCCCTTCACCGAGGTCTGGTTCATGCCGCGGACGGTCGGCAGGTCGATGGAGCCGTAGGTGTAGTCGACCTCGATGTCGGTGCCGTCGGTGATCGCGCCGCCTTCGACGATGTAGATACGGCCGGTCACCGCATCGACCTTGTAGTCATCGTCCTCGACGTAGGTCGGGGTGCCGCCCGTACCGGTGACGGTGACCAGGCTCACCTGGCGCATCGACAGCGGGTAGTACCGGCCCTGCAGGACACCAGCGATCTCCTCGGCGGTGACGGTCGATCCGGTCTGGGCCAGCGTCGCCGTGTCGCCGAACAGGGCCATGGCGAGGTTCTCCTTGGAGAACTCGTCGCCCACGATGCGGATCGCGAGCGTGGTGCGCAGCACATCCGAGGCGATCAGGTCGGCCGACTTGTCGGCGCTGGAGTACTTCTTGATGTCCTCGCTGGTGGGCGTGATCTCGAACGTGGGGCAGTTGCCCAGGAACAGCTCGCCTGTCTTCGCGCCGTTCGCATCGAAGCGGTCGAAGTAGATCTTGCCCCTGCCGAGCAAGATGTTGTTGCCGTTGACGACCTCGGGCATGGCTTCCTTCCTCTCAGGTCAGGTTCTCCGCGTCATCTGCGCGGGACTGGTACTCGATCCGGAACGTCTGCGAGGCCCGGCAGAACGATGTCTCGGCCTGCTCGTACTCGAACTTCGTGCCGAGCTCGTCGGCTGGGCCGTTCGCGAGGCCCCCGAAGCTGCCTGCCGCAGCCAGCGCGGCCGTGGCCCAGGCCAGGATCGGATCGGCCGCCTTGTCGGGTTCGTCGCCCGCTCCGGTCTTGGTCAGGACCTCGACGCTCAGCAGCACCGAGCGCCGCACGATGGGGCCGCGGCTGGCCGTTCCGGTCTTGGCATCCCGCATCGACTCGACCGTTTCGACACCCTGGTAGACCGTCAGTGCGGGCAACTGGTCCGCGCTTGGCGAATCGAGGCGCGTCCGCACCGGGTCGGGAACTCCTGCGGGGGCGTCCGTGGCCAGCGCCAGGACGGCCGCCGAGACGATCTGCTCGCGGATCGTGCTCATGGCGTCCTCAGCGCGACGCGGACCATGGCCCCGTCTCCGTAGGGCAGGACCTTCAGGACGATGTAAGCAGTTCCGCCAACGGTGATCGCGGCTCCGGACTGCAGGCCCGGCAGCACCCCGCTCTGGACGTGGACGATCTCATCGGCGGCGACGACCGCGGGCATCTCGCCGCCCAGGATCTCGACGGCCTCGCGGTCGAGCAGCCCGAAGACGGTGGCATCGCCGAGGATGACCTCGACCACGCCACCGGCTTCCGCCAGATCCGCGAGCATCGCGGGGATGTCCAGGCCGCCGAAGACCATGGCTCAGCCCGCCTTCGTGATCCCGACGAACTCCACGCCGAAGTCGAACGACGGCGTGGTACCGGCGATCGTGCCGACGATCCGCAGGTAGCGTTTCAGGTCGGAGACGTTCAGCTTCATGACCTTCACGCCGGCGGTCTCGGCCGCGTCGGTGACCTGGGAGAACGCGCCGCTGGTGACGTCCTCGTAGGTCGAGTCGTCGTCCGAATGCTGGAGCTTCACGTCCAGGGTGGGAGTGGTGCCGGTTCCGGCCGAGGCGTTCAGCAGCACCAGGGCCACGCCCTCGTACTCGAGCACGTCGATGCCGGTCCCGGTCAGGGTCGAGGTTCGGCTGGCCGCCGGGGCCAGCTCTACGCCCGTCGCCTGGGCCAGGGCGTTCAGTAGGTGGGTCATGCGGTTACCTCCCGCCGGCCCGCGGCCGGCCTTTGCGCCTGTTCGGCGCTGGGGAATCCGGGTCCCGATCCTCGGGAGCCGGGTCTCCGTGACTGATGGCGGCGGGCCCGGAAGCCTCGTGAGCCTCCGGACCCGCCTCGGGCGCGGACGGGACGATGCGGGCGTAGCCCATCCGGACCTTCTTGCGGGCCTCCGCGATCGACAGGTCCTTCGGGGCCACCAGGATCTGCCCGGGGACGACGTCGTTGCCTTCGCCTCCCAGGCAGTGACCGGTGGTGACCTCGATGGTGAGCGTGCCTTGCTCCGTCATGCGCTTCATCCCTTCGTGCCCGGCTACGACAGCGTCGCGCCGGTCCCCTTGACGAATGACTCGCCGCGACGGACGGCGGTGTCGGCCATCGAGTAGCTGGTGATCAGGATCTGACCGCGGGCGGCCTTCGTGACGACGTCGACCACGATCTCGAGGTCGTTGCCCCACATGCCCACCAGCAGGTCGTTCCAGTTCCCGAAGACCAGGCCGTGCTCGTTGCTGCCGGCCCCCAGCGTCTTGGAGATCTGGTTCGTGGTGCGGGCGGGGTAGCCGCCGAGCTCGCCCTCGCGGTAGGTGCCCGACCACAGGAAGACCGGGTAGCCGCTGACCAGGGGCGTGCGCTTCAGCACGCCGGCCATCAGCGGGGTGGTCATCCAGGAGAGGGCCCCGAGGTCGGCGTTCTTGTCCGCGACCAAGGCGGGCATCGTGGTGATGTCCGTCAGGTCGGGCACGCCGCCCACAGCGTGGGACTGGACGTCGGCCGCCCCGTAGATGCCCACGGGCTGCTTGTCCGTGCCCTTGCCGTGCAGCGCGCCGAGATCCAGGGCCAGGCCGTGGCCGGTCGCCAGGTCGCTGCGGATGTCAGCCTCGACGTCGATCGAGGACATCACCAGCAGCTGCCGGGGGATCTGCACCTGGCCGATCAGGGTCTTGGGCGAGAGGGACACGTAGCCGTACGAGGGCTCGGACTGCGGAGCGTCGCTCGGGGGGTTCTCCTCCATCCAGGACACCGTGGGAGCGCCGGTCTTCTTGTTGAAGTACACGACGCCCTGCAGGCCGGGATAAAGCTTCGCGCCCGAGACCAGCACCAGGGCCCGGTTGCGCAGCAGGTCGATCATGTCGGGCATGATCTGCTGGCCGACCAGGGTCGCGCCGCCGCTCTGCTGGGTGGTGCCCAGGACGCGCTGCTGGTCGTCGTCGCTCAGTCGCCACGGCACCAGTACGCCGCCGTGGTCAGCGCCGGTGCGGTGCTTGGACAGCTCCTCGTGGACCTCGGCCTCCAGGCCGTCGTACCGGCTGCGTTTGCCGTCCATCAGCTCGGCCTGCAGGCGGATCGCGCGGTGGATGGAGTAGCGCTTCTTGTCCCGGGCCGGCATCTCGGCCAGCGCCTCGGCCGAGGGCTGGGCGGGCCCCTGGGTGCGGAGGGCTCCCAGGATCTCGCGTGAGACCTGGTCCGGCGTCAGGCCCTTCCTGATCCAGCCGGCGGCTTTGTCGGTCACACCGTGGGCCTGGGCCATCTCCATGATCTCGGCTGCTTCCGCGCCGCGATCCCGGGTCTCGACCACCTTGGGTGCCGGCGCAGGCGCCGCCGGCGCTTCTCGGGTCTCGGTGCCCGAGGCGGGCCGTTCGACCGCGGCGGGCGGGGTTCCTGCTTCGACACTCATGGTTCGTTCTCCTTCGGTAACGGGCTCTTCGATCGTGAATTCGACCAGGTCGACCTCGGGAGCGCCGCGTGTGCGCCCGAAGCCGACCTCGTGGTCGGCGGGAATGGGTTCGGTGGAGACCTCGTAGGGCATCCAGCGGCAGCGGTAGGTCGCGAGGCCCGACTTCTTGTCCTTCGAGACCATCTCCATCGAGAGGACCTGGTAGCCCACCGAGACGGTCTTGATGTGCCCCTCGCGGAGCATCGTCTCCTGCTCCTGGCCCAGTGGGATCGACGAGAAGCTGGCCAGGCCGCGGAGGCGGCCGCGCTTCGCGTCGAGCTCGATGTCGTTCACCGAGCCGAAGTGCAGGAGGCGCTGGTGGGACTTGATCAGCGGCAGGCCGTTCTTGGCCCGGCTGAGGTCGACGTCGCGGGCCTCGTGGGACAGGACCTCGTCGTACTCCTCCCAGGTGTCCCAGGAGTAGCGGCGGACGGGGGCCTCGCTGGAGAAGGACACCGGGTAGAGCCGGATCTGACCCTCGCCGCCGTCGGCGCGGGTTTCGACCTCGACCTCGAAGTCCCGGTACTGGATGCGCGGCACCTTCACGGTTCGCGTTTTGATGGCAGTCGGTGTGTCCATGCACCCAGTAGTGATGCATCCGCGAAAGGCCGACCAATCTAAATGTCATTTAGATTGGTCGGCTCGTTAGCGCGGTGTCACCGTGGGCGCATGGCACAGGAACTCGCATACCTCCCCGATCAGTTCGCGGCCGGGACCACCGTCTGCTATCGCAGGCGGCTGACGGATTACCCTGCATCCGCCGGTTGGACGCTCCAGGTCCACCTGGCCGGCGCGAGCGTGCTCGCCAAGACGGCCGCCGCCGATGGCGACGACTTCATCGTCACGATCGAGGCCACGGACACCGAGGCCGACTTCGCCGCCGGGCTGTACAAGTGGGTCGAGCGGGTCTCGAACGCGGGCGGCGAGGTCTACGAGGTGGGCCGCGGCTCCGTCACGATCCTGCCCAACCTGGCCGAGGCCTCCGAGGGCAGCGAGCAGGAGTGGATCGAGAGGGCGATCGCCATGCTGCGGGCCCACATCGAGGGCCGGCTGCCGGCCGGCATGGAGAGCTACCAGATCGCCGGGCGTGTGGTGGCGAAGATGCCGATCCGGGAGGCTGTCAGCCTCCTGTCCAGCCTCGAGTCCCGCCTGGCTGGTCTGCAGAAGCCGGGATTCGTCACCCGACCCGTGCTCGTGTCGTTCACCAAGCCCGGGTTCGAGCGATGAAGCGGCCGCTGCACAAGCGTCTCGGGCGGGCGGTCCGACTCGCCTGGCGCGAACTCCGCGGCCAGCGAGGCGTGTTCGACGGGGCGGGAGTCCACCGGTTGCTCCTGGACTGGATCGCCCAGACCCGGTCTGCGGACGAAGAAGTCCGCGGCGACATCCGCATGCTGCGGGCCCGCGCCCGCGAGCTCGGCCGCAACAACAGCTACGTCAAACGCTACTTCCGCCTGCTGGTGAACAACGTGATCGGGCCCATGGGGATCAAGCTGCAGGCCCAGGTCTGGGCCGGGGAACAGCCCGACTCCAAGGCCAACGCCGCGATCGAAGAGGCGTGGAACGCCTGGGCCAATGCTCCGGTGACGGTCGACGGTCGGCTCACGCTGCGCCGATTCGAGAAGGTGATCCTCAAGACCATGGCCTGCGACGGCGAGGCCTTCGTCCGTCTGTGGCGGGGGTTCGAGGGCAACGCCCATGGCCTGGCCCTGCAGGCGATCGATGCCGACCTGATCGACGAGACTCTCAACCGCCCTCGTCGCGGAACGCAGAACGAGATCCGTATGGGCGTGGAGATCGACGCCATCGGGAGGGCGGTCGGATTCTGGGTGTGGGATTCGGTCGGCACGGACCTGTTGCGCGAGCGGTACTTCGTCCCGGCCGCGGAAATGCTCCACCTCTACGACCCCGAGCGCGTGAACCAGACCAGGGGCGTGACGTGGGTGCACTCGGTCATGGTGCCGGCGCACATGCTGAACGCCTACGAGGAGTCGGAGGCGGTCGCGGCCAGGATCGGGGCCTCGAAGATGGGGCTGTTCGAGAAGCGAAGCGATTCGCTGGCCGGCGACCTGGCCAGCGATCCCAAGCCCGCGACCATGGAGGCCAACCCCGGGACGTTCGAGATTGTCCCCGATGGCTACGAGTTCAAGGCCTGGGAGCCGGATCACCCGACGGCTCAGTTCCCGGCGTTCATCAAGCAGATGCTCCGGAAGATCGCCTCCGGGTTCAGCGTCTTCTACAACGTCCTGGCCAACGACGCCGAGGGCGTCAGCTACTCCACGATGCGGAGCTTTGCCTTGGTGGAGCGCGACGATTGGCGCTCCATCCAGCAGGACTTCATCGACATGTGGCGGCGGCCGCTGTACGCGGCCTGGCTCGGCATGGCGCTGCTGACTGGCAGCCTGAAGCTCGGCTCCCGCGATCCCTCCCGCTACATGGCGGTCCGACACCGTCCTCGGGGTTGGCAGTGGATCGATCCCGAGAAAGAGGCGAAGGCCGCCGTGCTCTCGATTCAGAACGGCCTGGGGACGAGGACCGGGTTCCTGGCGGAGAAGGGCGAGGACATCGAGGACGTCTTTGCCGAGTTGGCCCGGGAGCAGGATCTGGCCAAGGAGTACGGGTTGTCGATCTCCGGGGCAACAGCGGCGACGAGCGAGCCGGCGGAGGATCAACCCAAGGACGCCGAGGGTGACGAGGAAGAGATTGACGAGGACCAGGCCGAAGTCGAAGACGAGGAAACGGAGTCGGCGACTCGATGAGTGATCTACAAAGCCCGATGGATGCCCCAAGCAAGGGGCGGAACGGAGAGGTTGGAACGTGAGAACGATGGTCATCTGCTCGGTGCTGCTGGTCCTGGCTGCGGCACTGTTCCCTCTGCTCGGCAAGGCCGCACAGGACGGCACGGTCGCCGAAGCCACCGGGTTTGTGCCGTTCTATGGTACCGGACCGGTGGGATCGAAAAAGGCGCACATCCTCGACATGTACGCGTTGCCCGACCTGGGGACGGTCTACATGTCGTTCTGGGTCTACGACGACGCTGCCGAGATCTGGTCCCGGCTCAAGCCGAAGGCGGCGCTGGGGGACACAATCTTCCCTCTGAGAGAGGGACTACCGGTCCGCTTCATCTTCGAGCCGAACGCGCCGGACGCGGTCTATCTCTCGGGAGATGGCCGGGCGGACCTGATGTGGGAGTGATTCGCCATGCGTAGCCGATCCTGCATCGTGATCATCCTCTGGCTGGTGGCGGCTCCCATTGGTGCCTGGGCCCAGTACGGCGGAGAAGTGCACAACGGTGGTTGGGCCAATGGCACCGGCGTGCTCTTGCCACCGCGGACTCCAGTCGAGGCGCCCGATCCGGTCCTACTGGTCCTCCTGCCGCAGACGTCCTTCACAGCCGGCGGCACCAACGCGTTCGCCTACATCTTCATGAACGCTCCGCTGTCGGAGGCCAGAGCCAGGATACGGATCGTCCGCGTCAGCGATTCGGTGGTCGTGGGGACCGGCAATTGGACGTCGACATCGACCAACCGGACTCTGGTATCCGGCCTGGTGGTCGGGGAGACCTACCGGGTCGATGTGGAACTCGAGGCCCTGACACAAGCGTGGCTGAGCGTGCCCTGGTACACCCTGATCGCCTCCTACGTGCAGCCGAGCAAATTCGATCCGCCGTTCGATTGGGACCTGCAAGGGTGAAAGGCAGTCGATGGAACTGACGTTGGAAGTGGCCCGCAGCTTGGGGCTCGGAGGGCTCGGATTGATGGCGACGATGCTGGCCGTGAGGTTGGCCATCCAGACCGTCGACCTCGCGCGGACCCAGCTGTGGCGACGGAACGGAAACAACGGGACGAAGGTCGCCTTCGACGAACTGAAGGTCGTCTGCCCGCTGGCTCCGGGACGCCACTCCCTGGACGACGTGCACGAGGTGCTCGTCCAGATCCAGTCGGGCATGGAGCGGCTCAACGAGACCCAGAAGGTGATCGAGTCGGACATGAAGGACCGCAGCCAGCGGCTGTGCGACATCCTCGGGGCCCTGCGCCTCGAACTGGCCCGAAGGGAGGGCTGACGTGACCAGCAGAGAACTCTTCGACCGAGCGATCGAGGTCGTCCTCGAGCACGAGGGAGAGGCATACACCGACAACCCGCTCGACCGGGGCGGGCCGACCAAGTTCGGGATTGCCCAGCGGTGGAATCCGGATCTGGACGTGGCGAGCCTCACGCGAGAGCAAGCGATCGAGGTCTACTGGGAGAGGTACTGGCACGGACACCGGTACGAGTTCCTGCCCGAGGCGATCGCCATCAAGGTGTTTGATCTGGCTGTCAACCTGGGGAACCGAACGGCAGTGAAGTGTCTCCAGCGGGCGCTACAGGCTTGCGACCTGCGGGTCGTGATCGACGGTCTCTTGGGCACCGAAAGCTGTGGGGCTGCAAGACAAGCTGATCAGAAGGCTCTGATGGCGGCATTAAGGTCCGAGGCTGCTGGCGAATACCGGCTCCTTGTGGCTCGGCACTCGGACCAGATCGTGTTCCAGGGCGGTTGGCTTAACCGCGCGTACGCCTGAGAGGAGACCACATGGTAGGAGAAATCCTGGGCATTTTGGGGAAGGTTGCCGGCGGAGTCGCTGACCGCCTTTTCCCGGACCCGGAGCAGGAACTGAAACGGATCGAGCTGCAGCAGGCGCTGCAGGCGGCGGTCCTGGAACGGACCTCTGAGATCGAACGGGCGGCCGCGGAGGTCGTCAAGGCCGAGGCGCAGGGCCAGAGCTGGCTCCAGCGGACCTGGCGGCCGATCACCATGTTGGTCTTTGTCGGGTTGATCGTGGCCCGATGGCTGGGATGGTCGGCACCGAATTTGCCCGAGGCTGAGGCGCTCAAACTCTGGAGCATTGTTGAAATCGGCCTCGGTGGCTACGTTATCGGCCGATCTGCTGAAAAGACCCTTCCGGGCCTCATTCAGGCGATGAAGAAAGGCGATTGATCAATACCATGCAATGCTGCTAGGCATTTAGGGGGCGGGCGGCACTGCACGATGTCGGAGGATCGCACGCCACGCAGGCGTCGACCTGCACGTGCCGTGTATTCTGTTTTAATATAATCAGTTACAAAACATTTTGCCGAAAATGAGACTACGCTAGGACGGCATAAATTAGGCGAAAAAAAACTTGTGAATGCACCAGAATGGTGTAAAGTGGTGCACCCTAGGAGGGTGCTATGGCGAGAAAGAGAAAGCGGCCTGATCCAGGCATGTCCCGCGCGTCCGTGAGCTTACCTGTGGAAGACTACGCGGAGATCGAGCGTATAGCACAGCAGAACCGCGTGTCTATCGCATGGGTGATCCGAGAGGCAGTCACTCAGTACCTAGCGGAGAGGAGTCCGCTTTTTCGCGCCTCCGAGATTGCTCGCACACACCAAGGCGGCCAATAGGGCAGGCCGTATCCTGCAGATTTTGGATTCAAGCAAGGGAGTGCCTTCAAGAATGGGCCCAGGAACGACACTAAGTGCAGCTACCGAAACCCGGGCTCGCCATATCAGGCGTGCGGTTTTGCTACTGCAGCGAGGCCTGAAAGACCAAGCCATTGCCAAGTCGTTCAAGAGTCAATTCGGACCACGGTGGCAGTCGTCTATCCAGGTTGATGTCGACATACCTAGTCGAGCCGCGTGGGCGTTGGTCACGAGTCGAATCGTAGGCCGGCTGACTGGGGGGCTTGGTTGCACTGCAAACCTCCAAGACACCGAAGCCTGGTTCTTGGGTCCGTTGGCGGGCCATGTAGATTCTCTTGCAAGGCAAATCTCGGCGTCGACAGATAAGTTTGTCTGCGAGGAGATGGAGCGAATCCGATTCGACCAGGAGTTATCGGACCTGCTGCCCTATGTGTTGGAAATACACGGTCCCGGCAGTCGGGCGAGTGTCATGCGTGACCCGAGTACTCGAGTTGCCCGAGACACGAAACGTACTAATGGAGTTTTCTACACGCCGCCAGATGTAGCGAAATACATGGCGAGGGTGGCTCTGAACGGGCCGTCCTTTCGCAACCAGGGTTCGCGCTGCCTAGACCCGGCCTGTGGGACGGGCGTCTTCCTTCGCGCGGTGTTGAATGATAGTTCGGTCAAGCAGAAGGAGTCTTTCCAGTTTGCGTTGGACTCCCTTTTCGGAATCGATATTTCTCCGCATGCAGTTGAATCTGCATGCTTCGTTCTACTCCACGACTTGCTTCAGCGATGCAGGCCCATGCAAGTAGATCCGTGGTCTGTGTGGCATGCACTCAGACTTAATTTTGCCGTAGCTGATTCGACCGAGCTCGTGCCGCCATCTGGCGATCAATCTAGGTCTGCTGATGTCAGAAAAGAGGTTCAGCAAGAGCTCATCCAGGGGAAAGCTCTTCATGCGGCAGAGGGTGGTCCAGACACCTTGAACCTTGATCGTGGTTCGTCTCTCTTCAATGGAACTCGAAGACTAGATGGGCTCTTTCCTGACGTATTCGAGGGCTTCGATGTACTCATCTGCAATCCGCCGTATGCTCAAATTGCGCGTAGGGGTTCTGTCGATAGTTCGTTCCCAGAATACGAGTGCCTGCGTTCTGGTGTGGGCCCATCTGGCAATCTGTATCCGCTCTTCATTGAGATGACTTGGCGTTTCACGCGTCCAACGCACTCGTCTTCGGCGCTCGTTGTTCCCCTGTCAATCGCCTACCATCGCGGGCGGCAGTTTGTAGAGTGTCGAAAAGCTATGGTGAATAAAGGCGGCGCGTGGAAGTTCGCGTTTTTCGATCGTGAACCTCATGCTCTATTTGGAGAGGACGTAAAGACCCGCAACGCTATCATCTTCCGAAATGAACGATCTGGGGACAGACCGCGAGGGGACTCATCTGCGGTATACAGTGGGCCTCTGCGGAGATGGACAAGCAGAACTCGGCAAGAACTCTTTGAATCCATTGATTTCACCCGACTGCCTACTTCCGACATTGGGGAAGGGATACCCAAAATCGGGGGAGAGGAGCAAACAAGAACTCTCGGGGTTCTGAGGGGCCTCTCCCAGCGCTTGCGTACTAGTTGGGTGACGGCTGGCTCCTGTCTGCCAGAAGAAACTTTTTGTGAGCAATTCGAGCCAGTCGTCTATGTCGCCGGGACAGCGTATAACTTCTTGAATGTCTTCAGGCCCCAGGCTACGAGAACCTGTGGCGATCGGGTTATGAGCCAAAGTCGCGTGGCTCGCCTACAGTTCTCTGATGAGAATGATGCGTCGGCCGTATTCGCGATTCTAAGTAGCCGATTCGTGTTTTGGATGTGGCACGTTTATGGCGACGGTTTTCATGTGCCGCGGTGGTTTTTAGAGGGAATTCCCTTCGACAGGACTAGCTTTACGTCCCAACAGCGAAGACAATTGTCTGGGCTGGGCACGGTACTTTGGAAGGAGCTTCAGCACCACACTGTTGTAAGTGTGAATGGTGGTCGTACGACGATCGCCTATCGCCCACTCGCCTGCGATTCGATTCGAGCCAAGATCGACAGGGTTCTGATTGAGGCCGCGGGCGTCGATATTTCGTTTCAAGAGCATCTTGGTCGCTTCATTCGCGACGTAGTTGTCGTTGATGAGGCCGATGAACGCCGGGCATCGCTTTGGCCAGGTCTTTCCCGGCAGGAGGCCGCAACATGACCGTAAAAACGAGCGTGGACATTAAGGAAAAGAGCAAGGTCACCAAAGAAGAGTGGCGGGAGTTTACTAAGACGGTTTGGCACATTGCCAACACAAGCCATGAGAAACACCCCGCTGTTTTTCCTCGGGAGATCCCGCATCGATTGGTGAAGATGTTCACTTTTTACGGTGAGACCGTCCTTGATCCTTTTGCTGGGACGGGTACGACGGCAGCAGCGGCGATTCCATTGGGGCGGCGTGCGGTTTGTGTCGATCAAAGCCAGAAGTACATCAAGATCATTGAGAGTGAGTGTGGGGGGCTGCGCAATGGGCATCCCGAAGATGAGAAGCCGCTGATGGCCGTGCGGGCAGACAGCCGCAAGCTGCAGTTCATCGAAGACGATTCCATTGGCCTTGTGGTGACCAGCCCTCCGTACTGGAACAAGGCCGACTATGGGAAGGGGCGAGCCAATCTCGGCAACATTCCGAGCTATGTTCGCTTCATCGAAGAAACTCGGCCCGTTTTTGAGGAGTGCTATCGAGTTCTCAGGCCCGGCAGGAAGATCTGCCTCGTAACCGCGAACGTTAACCAACACACTGATCATGGACTCCTGACGTTCCCCCTCGCGACGGATTTCGGCGTACTACTGCGCGACATCGGCTTTGTGATGATCAACGAGATCATCTGGTCGAAGGACGGAACGGGCGGAAAGTGGGGGTCCTATGGCCAGCAGCGGCCGATTTTTGGGAGCTACCCGTACCCTCCCAACTTCCTATTCAAGAATGTACACGAGTATGTTCTTATTTTCGCGAAGCCCAACGGAAAGAAGGTTCGCGGTCCCAAGGCGCTGCCCTATGATCAGATCATGGAACGCGAATGATCGACAGTGCGATCAAATAAACCTGTACCAGGTTGAATGGTCCGGATCACTTGGCTTTGTCAGTACAGTCTGCGTTGGTGTTGCATTGATCCCGTCTTCTAGAGATTCGAGGATCGCTTTGCCTTGTGGTGAATCGCCGTCATAAGCATAGTACCGGATCCCGTCTACAGACCGTTCAAGACGAATCACGGGAACCGCCATCCCTCTTGTTTCGGGTATCTCGAGTTTGTACGTGTTGACCTGGCCGCCGGCACGTTCTGGATGAGTTGCGCTAATAGCACGTCGCTGATCATCATGAGAGCTCGTAACTGCGTCTTCTCCCGTAAAAAAGGCACAGTTTCTCAAGGGAATCGGTATCTGAATCTGGGTCCCACGCGCTGGGCGGACCCGCATAATCAATACGTTCGTGATAGTAACCGGGTCATTGCCCCGAGTCGACAGTGTTCCTGAGACAGTGGGGCGTGCAGTCCTACTGCTAGGTTCTTCGTCCTCGGCACGCCCGGTGGCGCGGCCTTCGGGTGGAGCTGGGGCGGGAACAACCTTCGATTGGAACAAGCGCGTTCGTCGCCGGCCACCGGTGGTTCCTCGGGTTGTAGTGCGACTCGAAATTCTACGGCGAGAAAGTTCTCGCTCGCTAAAAATATAGCCCTCGTTTTGAAGCTCTTGAAGCAGCGCGTTATCGAGGATTCGCGCCAAGCCGTTCTCGACGTCAGCCCAGCTGTCAATCGCGGCGAGCGCATCCAAAACCAGGTCGTCGTTTGAACCAAGATCGATCTGAAGACTTGCTTCGGTATTCGTAAAGAGACCTGGCTCGGTAATGTTGTTGGAGCCGACGATTAGGCGCGCGTCATTATCCGCACGGAGAAGGTAGAGTTTCGGGTGAAAGGTAGGACTTGCTTCGTTGTGGCAAATGGTGGTCCGGCAGTCTCCGAGTTGTTCAAGTGACAGCAAATCGGATAGTCCTTCAACCGACGTGTTTTCAATGTCAATGCCCACCCCGAAGCGAACGCGGCCCCCGGATTGAACAAAGCCACGAAGGGCAGGGAGTAGGTGCCTAGTTCCTGACCGTCTGACCCAGGCGACAGCTACATCAAGGGAGTTCCAATGGCCGCTCGAAATGAATTCAATTAGCGCCGTACCAAGTCTATGCGTAGAAGCTTGATTATACAGAATGGCCATACGGACTCCTCATCCTTGGTCTTGGGCTGGTCTCCTCGTTCCTCAGCTATGTCGGAGAGTCTATTGATGAGATGCTAGCAGAATCGCCCCGTGGAGTCACTCTTCGGATTCTCGCTTGTGCAATGCCGCGGAGCGTGGATGCGGCGTGCCGATAAGTCGTGAATACCCAGAGAGATACTTTGATCTGGACTGGTGGGTCGTTGCGCACTATCTTGTGGTCGGTCTCCGGAAGAGTTCGATGTGCGTTACGTCCGGGGAGCCAATCCTTTTTCAGCGGAATTCGACATACCTTCCGGTTAACGACGCGGCCCGGGGCGAGAGCTCTCGGGCTTTTCGTTTATTCCCAAGTCTGGCAACGGATTGCGCGGTTCTGGGGGGTGGGGGCGGATTCTCTGGTTCGCGGGTGAGAGTTTGGGGGTCGGTGGGAACAGTCAGGGTTCACGTTTGGACCCCGGTCGGTGGTAGAAAAACTCTCTCCGTCTCCGTTTTACAACCCCCTCAAATTTAACGCATGGGAGTGGAGCGATTGCCGGTCGTAACCGTCAAGAAGACGGGGGGAGCCACCTCGCTGCTGTGCCGAACCAGCCGAAAACTCCTTCACGCAAATTCTCGACACGAAGAGCCGGATGCGGGAATGCCGCACGTCCGGATCTGTGGGGGGCGGGGGAGGTGACTTCCCTGGCCTACCTGACTGTTTTACGACCCTCTCGGGTTTAGCGGTTGATGGCCGCGTGACAACCAGTCGTAACCGTCAGTCTATCCCCATCCTTGGAAAAATGTGCTACAATCAACAGCAAACGCGCGATGTAGCTCAATAACCAAGTCTTACTGGCGAGGTCTGAATATGGAACATAAGACGAAAGCTTGGGTGGTTTTGACAGTTGCTACCAGTATCTTGTTAGGTACATCACCATCCTATTCAGCAACATGGACTGTACCCACCGTGGAATGCCCCACCTTTGTTGCCGCATTAGATTCTGCAAGAGGGGGCGATATAATTGAATTGGAGTGCGGGGTATATGACTTTTGTGGAGCCATCATTACAGAACAATATGACCTATATCCCGGCATTACGATTCGAAGTGTGACAGGCGATCCAGAGTGTGTCGAGATGCGTTCGACCCAGCCTTGCGCATATACGTTCTACTTCATTGGAAACCAGACAGCTCATCATACCATTCAGGGTATAACATTCACTGGCGATGGGGATTCTCAGGATGGTGTTAAAGCAGGCGGCCAGTACATCACGGTAGATATTGAGAATTGTACTTTTAAGGACTGTCGATACGGAGCGACCCTAACTTATGGCGGCTCCGTTCACGGCTCCACATTTGTAAATAATCGCGGTTCCATTGGTGGAAGTTGGCCGATAGAGATTTCGAATTGCTTAATCGCGAACAATCTTTACGGGCCAAATTGGTCACATGATTTTACGGTGGAGTGTACCAACATATTTGGAAATTTCTATAGCAACTGGGAGAACGTAGGCTGTTCGCAGCCTGGGCTGGATGGCAATATTTCGGAGGATCCCGAGTTTTGTGATTACGACAATCAGGATTTTTCCCTCACAGACGAATCCCCATGCGCTCCGGCAAATTCTGGCTGTGGATTGATCGGGTCACTTCCTGTTGGCTGCGCTTCCCCACCGGAGTATGAAGTTGTCTCGATAACGCCAGATCTAGGCTACTACGAGAACGGCGTTGACCAGGTGAATCTGACGGCCAGCATTCGAAATAACAGCGGAATCACGTATCCCTCCCTCGTCGCCGAAGTCCGAGGGGCCAATGGATTCTCGGAAGAGGTCTATACGACATTTGTGAGCCTGCCAGCCGGTCAAGTGACGTCAGTGCCAATCAGTTTCACCGCGCCGGACCCTGGCGCGTCGTTAGAGTACGACGTCGTCCTGACGATCGATGGCGTACATTATACCTATCACGATGCTTTTGTGGGTACTGCGGTGCCACGAGAAGAAGTCGAGATTGCTTGGGTGGCCGCCGATGAGTGCTGGATGGATGAAGACCGTGAATGCCTTGCATACGCGTTGTCGGTCATCCCATTCGTTTCCATCGGAACTCATGCGGCGCTCTTGGCGGAGCATATGTGCGAAGCCGCCATCTACAGAAATACGGGGCGAATGGAGGAAAGTTGGGCCGCCATGAGGTTGGCCATAGGCCATGGGGTATGGTCCTACATCGGGATGATCCCGGGCTTGGGAGAGGTTGGCTGGGTGCTTACGGCCGCTGACGCTCAAGGCTCCGCGGCAGATTGGGCGGAACGCTGTTATGATGAAGAATTCGAAGCCTACGAAGGGACCATGAAGGCTTCTTTGGATGACACCGTCAGTACAATGGGTGCGTGGTTCTCGAGCGCTGTTGACTCCTTGGATGCTTCCATTGCAGATATCGTGCTGGCAAGAGGGGATTTGCTCCACTGGGTGGAAGCCGATAGTAGTTGGGCTCGAGAGGACTCGCTAGGGCTGCGATATGCACACATTTCGCGGATCTTCGAAGATGTGGTGATGTCTCAAACGACCCCGAACTTGCACCGAATCGGGTTCGACGAAACAAACAATCCGATGAGCCTGATCGAATATCATTGGGAAGCCCAATCGGCACATGATTTCGATGCTGGGCTTCTGCATTCGATGTATGACGGGACGAAAGTCTGGGCGAGATTTGACCCGGTCTCGATCCCCTCGGGATCGCATCTGAGACTCACGGTGTGCGACACGACCACGGTCTTTCAATTGCTGATCGACGATGAGAACGACGGTGTATTCGACCGATCTGTCTACGCGAATGGATACGTGCCGGTATCAGTAGTCGAAGACCTACCTGCCCATCGTTTGTCTTTAACCTGCTTTCCGAATCCGTTCAACCCGCATACAACGATCGTGTACGAAGCCATAGCTGGCGACCATACAGAGTTGGCAATCTACGATATGGCCGGTCGCCTTGTTCGTGTGTTGGTCGACGAATCGGCGTCGGTCAGCGGACGCCAGGAGGTTGTTTGGAATGGTCGCGATAATCGGGGGAGGCTTTCGGCAGCGGGGGTCTACTTCTGCAACCTGAAGTCGGGCGGACATTCGGAGATGGAGAAACTCGTTCTAGTCAAATGAGTTGGAAGCATGTGGCGAATGCGACCCGAATTCGCGGGTCGATTTCTGGCGCGATTCAGTGTTCAGTTGGTAGCACCAAGTTGGGCAAAGTACACCAAGGGTCGATTCGGAAGGCCCCGTCGACATGATCGCTATAATCTCGCTATTGGCATCAGCAACGGGAACGCCAGAAGCATTGCAGTCAGTGGGGCCAATTGTAGGTACGACAGTAGAACCAACAAATCTGGCTTCTACTGCAACTGATTCGTTACGCAGAATATTGCCTGACGGAGACGCGTCGCTCGCGATTGATGCGATGAAAAGCGAATATATTCAGATACTAGAAAAGACAAATCAGCAGCTCAGTCTATGGCTAAATCCCTATGGGGTTATGGTTGGTGCGCTGGGTGTATTGTTCGCGATTCTCGCAGTCGTGGCAACAGTATTGATCTGGCGCCAAAGCGAGGACCACAAGAAGACCGTTCAGAAATCTATCGATGAACAAGAGAAGCTAATGAAAGCGCTCTTTAAGTCCGAAGTTGAGGCCATGGAGAATAGAGTTTTTGCACAGATAGAAGATCAGAACAGTAAGCAGCAGAAAGATAGCGAAGAAAGACGTGAAGAGATACATTACAAGTTCGAGACTCTACAGAATGATCTTAGAAAACTAAAGAGATTGAGAAATGCACGCGCGTTGTATACGTCGGGAGGACTTACAGATGAAGATTGGGATAAATTCTATGAAGAGATAAAGACTCCGCGAGATATCCAACGAGTTTGTGTAGTTTGCGGCAAGGCTTTCCTGTTTTCACCTGATGACGGCGGTCTCCGGGAAGTCGATTTTTCCGACCCTGAAGTATTTGTCGAATGTACTCACTGCGGCACAAGTCAGTCATTGGAATCTGACGCCTACTTCACCGAGTAGAGGGCGGCTAATCTTTTCACGACTCGACCGGCACATTGAGGATGAATTTTGCCATTCGCCGCCATGAGGAAACTCGACCCCTTCCCACAGTTCTGCCCCCCAGCTCCGACGAGTAGTGCGGCTCCCCGGTAGTACCGGCGATGCAGCCCGCCCACCATCGCCACTCGACGAACAATGGAGCCTCGCCCGACACCTTGGCTCGTCCCCGGGTAGGTAAACACCAGAGGTGTGACCGCTACCCGGAGACGACCCATGCCGAACTCGACTGCTGATCCGCTGACCCCGATCCAGCGTCGCCAACAGATCGCCGCCATCCTCGGCCGCGGGCTGCTGCGCCTGATGACGTAGAGTTTCTTTCGCACATTGAGAGGTGGCCCTCGATCTGGTCTACTA
>CAZJWO010000004.1:0-62225 GCA_964549735.1 uncultured Fibrobacteraceae bacterium
CACCACCCAATCCTACACTCTTTCCCTACACGACGCTCTTCCGATCTCGAGGAGTTCACCGTCGCGCAGCTCCTGGCCGAGGGCGACGCGATCCTCGCCGATCCCGAGACGTCCGTCGAGCTGGTGCTGCAGGTCGCATCGGCCGTCAAGCGGGCGGCGCCGCCCGCGCAGTACGTGCCGTATCTGGAGCGGGCCCTGGCCGTCACCGCCGAGGTTCCCGCCGATCCCGAGCTGGCCGCCGACTACGAGCGCTACCGCCGCCAGCTCGCGGTCGACGAGGCGCTGCTCATCCGGCGCGACCGGACGCTGGCCCTGCGGCTGCGGCGCGAGAACCTGTCGCCGGACTGGATGCAGGACACGTCCGAAGTGCATCGATTCGCCTGGTGGTGCTACGAGAACGACCTCAACCTGGCCGAGGCGTATCGGCTGACGGTCGCCGCCGCCGCGGCGGTCGCGGGCGACGCCGACCGCGCGAGCATCCTGAATACCGGGGCCGCGCTGGCGTTCAAGCTCGGCGATCTGCAGCAGGCCGTCGCCCATCAGCAGGAGGTCGTCGCGCTTTCGCCGGCGCGCGAGCGCTACCAGACGGCGTTGCGGAAGTACGAGGCGGCCCACGCGACGGCGGCCGGCGAGTTCGTCGAGCCGCGATCGCAGACCGCTTTCCCCGACCGCATCACGATCGCCAATGGCGCCGGGACGGCGACCCTCGTCGCGACCGGCGCGGGTCTGCGCCAGCGCACGATCATGAAGATCGACGCCTACGCCATCGTCTCCTACGTGAGCGCGGGCCTCGACCTCGCCGCGGCGGCGGACGCGGGCGTCGATCCCGGCGCGGCGATCCGCGTCGTCGATGCGCCGAAGCGCATCCAGCTGGATCTCAAACGCAACGCCCCGCGTGACCGGCTGATCGGCAGCCTCGCGAAAGCCATCGCGGCCAACTATCCCGACATGTCAGCCTTCAGCGACGACCTGGCGGCGTTCCGCGCCTGCTTCGATCGCGACGGCCGCGAAGGCGACCGCATCGTCTTCGACTACCTGCCGGACGCCGGCCTGGTGATCACCCTCAACGGCGAGTTCAAGGGCGCGATCGCGGGCCCGGCGTTCATGGAGGCGCTGTGGTCGGTGTGGTTCGGCGCCAGGCCTGTGGACGAGCGGTTGAAACAGGATCTGACGGCGCGCGTCTGAGGCGGCGCCAGCACAGGACGCGCGAGCCCTGAGCGGCAACGAAAGGCGGCCCCCTTGCGGGGGCCGCCTCTTGCGTCGGTCGATGTCGGACTAGTTGATGACGCGGCTCGGGTAGCTGCCGGGATCCACCTCGTTGCCGCTGCTGTCCTCGAAAGCCCGCAGCTCCAGGGTCGATCCCACGATGTTGGTGTTCGCGGGGATCAGCAACGTGATCGTGCCGCCGTTGCCGCCGGCATTCCAGGCGAACGACGTCGTGGTCCCCTGCGGGTTGGTCAGGACGATGACGGGCGGCACGGCCCGGTTCAGGTACTCGCCGTTGGTCGCGTTGAAGGGCAGCGTGATCTCGCGCGGCGAGGTCGTGTTGTTGTTGCCCGAGCCGCCGACCTGAGCGCCGATGGTGCCGGTCGGCGCAATGGTGTCGCCGATCTCCACCGCGGACGAGAGCGCTCCGCGGCCGCTGTTGTTGCGCGCGGTGGCCACGAAGGTCACCGTGCTGCCTTCCACGAACGGCGTGACGATCCCACCCGTGTAGTAATCCCAATCGGAGGGCAGGTTGACCGAGCCCGTCTGGAACGTCGCGGCCGGGTCGGCCGTGACCGAGCCGAGCAGGCGGGTCTCCTTGGCGTTGTTCCAACGGCCCCAGATCTCGTAGGTCCCCGCGTCGGCGACGGTGTTCCAGAAGAAGGTGAATCCCGTCGTCGTGTTGAAGTTCACCTCGAAATCCGGGTCGTTGAACCGGAAGCCGGTCACCTGGCCGGGCACCGGCAGAGCGGCGGCGGTCGTGAACGTCCAGGACTGCGCCCCCAAGATATCGCCAGGCAGCGTCGAGGCGATCGTCGCGCCGAGCCAGTAGACCGTGCCCGGCAGCAGCGGCGACAGCGGCGCGATGCTCACCGTCTGGTTGCTGTTGGTCAGGGTCACGGCCGCGGCGATGATGGTGCCGCCCGCGTTGGTGCGCCGCAGTTCGACGGTCGACCGCGTCAGATCGACAGGCAGGCTATACGTCAGCTCGATGGCCTGGCCGACCGGGAAGTCGATCGACACGCCGTCGATGGTCTGCAGGTTCGTGCTGACGAGCTGGATGCCGTCGATGGTCCGGAAATCGATGGTCCGCGAGAAATTCACGCGGCTCTGCGACTGTCCGGTCATGGAGAGGCGGTACAGCGCGTTGGGCAAGAGCGAGACGTAGGGGTCGAGCGTCAGTTCGAGCCCGTCCGCCGACCACTCCTCCGCGAACAGGACGACGCGGTTGGCGGCCACGTGCCGCAGGTCGATCGTGAACGACTCGGCCAGCATCGGCTCCGAGAACACGATCTCGAGGTCGTCATCGAGGCCGAAGTCGCCGTTGGCGAAGTTGTTCTGGATGATCAACGGAGCGATGCCGGTCACGCCGACGACGATGTTCGGAGCGAAGACCTCGGAGGCGTGCACGAGACCCACTTCGACCGCCTGCTGACCGAAGTTGTGGGTGCCGTCGTTGTGGGGCATCGCGCGCGAGTAGATCGTGCCGGCCGCGGGCAACCCTTCGAGCGCGTAGTTGCCGTTGGCGTCGGTCGTCGTCTCGTACTTGTCGACGGAGAGGTCGTACCCGCCGAAGTCGGCGACCACCGTGACGCCGGACGCCGGGGCGAGGCTCTCGTTGTCGACCTGCTTGAAGACCCGGCCCGAGTAGGCCGCGGTCATCGGGTAGAGGTACATGTCGTAGTAGTCGCTGTAGTGGAAGTCGCGGCTGCTGGGCTGCTCATCCATATAGATGTCGTCCAGCGTCGGGATCCACACGTAGGTCCGGCCGACGGCGTAGGCATCCGCCACATCCTTGGAGCCGGGGAAGTGGAAGGTGACCGTGTAGTAGCCGGAGTCCAGCTTGTCGAAGACGTAGTAGCCTTCGCTGTTCGTCTTGGTGGTGACGATCTTGCCGTCGATGGCCGCCGTCACGACGACATCGGGCAGGCGCGCGTTGTTGATCGCGTCGACGACCACGCCGTGGATGGTGCCGATGACTCGGCCGTCGACGTAGTTCTCGTGCGAGGCGTCGACCTTGTGTTCACTGCAGCCGCTGGCCAGGAACACCAGCGACAGGGCGAGAAGAGCGAAACGAGTTGCCCTCATCAGAGAGACCTCCTTGCGATTCGGGGAAAGGTCATCTTTCTCCGGGTTTGACCAAAGCTTACCGGTTGCATGCAAACGCATGGCAGAATCACATCCCCTTTGCTTATTCCGTTCAAGGGGTTTACCGGTTTTTCGAAAGCCTGACAAGCAATTTTTCTAGATTTTACGACCCTCCCTTGCTGTCGTGCGGACCGAACAGATCGCGCAGGTCCTCACGATTCAACAACAAAAGGGTGGCGACTCCCAATAGCGTACCGAGCGGCACGTTGAGGCAGGCCACCGCGGCAACGACCATGCAGAACGTATGGCGGCGGCGCATCAGCAAGCTGCGCCCCGCGAAGATCAGCACGCCGACCCAGATCCAGGCCAGCAGGACGATGAACCCGATCAACGTCAGGCCTAGGGCTCCGGTGGCGACGGCCGGCAGCAGGCCGGAATCGCGCCTGGCTTCCTGCGCCAGCTCCGGCCACCAGATCGACGCGACGAGCAGCCAGAACGCGGGCAGCAGCGAACCCAGCAGGACGACTCCGGCATAGACGAAGTGGAAGATCGCCAGCAGGCGGATGTGCTCGCGGCGACGGTCCATGACAGCCCCTCCAGTGCCCGGAACCATGATCACACGCCCGGCAGCCTATACTGTTCCATCGGATCAGCGCTGGCAAGCGAAGAAACTATTGATATAAGATGATGCGATCGAATTCCTACCAATGCGCTTACGGAAAACCCGTGCCTTCATCGGCCCCGCGAGCGGCAACGAGAGTCGAGTGTCGAGATGCAACTTTCTTTCCACGGCGCCGCCGGTTGCGTGACCGGCTCGCGCTTCCTCGTGACCAGCGGCCGGCGCCGCGTGCTGATCGACGGCGGCATGTTCCAGGGTCTGAAGAAACTGCGCCTGCGCAACTGGGAAACCCCCGCCTTCGACGTGGCCGCGGTCGACACGGTGCTGCTGACCCATGCGCACCTCGACCACTCGGGCTGGCTGCCGCGTGCGACGCGGCTCGGCCTGCGCGCGCCGATCCACGCGACCGAGGGCACGGCCGAGCTGCTCGAGCTGTTGCTGATGGACGCGGCCCACCTGCAGGAAGAAGACGCGGCGTGGGCCAACAAGAAGGGCTACTCGAAGCACGACCCCGCCCGGCCGCTCTACACCACGGTCGACGTGCTGCGGGCATTGAAGTACGTGCGGCCCCAGCCGTTCGACCGCTGGCTCGAGCTGGGCGACGGGTTGCGGGCCCGCTTCGGCAACGCGGGCCATATCCTCGGCGCGGGTTTCATCGAGTTGCGGGTGCCGCCTGACGGCGGCGCGGGCGATCGCGAGCAGACGGTCGTCTTCAGCGGCGACGTCGGTCGCTACGGCGTCGCGTTGCATCGCGACCCCGACCCGCTGCCGGCCTGCGACGTGCTGGTCGTCGAATCGACCTACGGCGACCGGGCGCACACGACCGAGCCGGTCGCCGGCCAGATCCGCCGGTTGTTCGAGCAGACCATCGCTCGCCGCGGCGTGGTGCTGATGCCGGCGTTCGCCGTCGGGCGCGTGCAGCTGGTGGCCTTGATCCTGCGCGAGCTGATGCAGAGCGGCGAGCTGCCGGCGGTGCCCATCTACGTCGACAGCCCGATGGCCGTCGACGCGACGTCGATCTACAGCCGCCATCTCTACGACACGAACCTCGACGACGGCGTGGTCGACGACGGCCGCAGCAGCCTGTTCCCCGCCGAGGTCCATCTCTGCCGCACGGTGCACGAATCGAAGCAGCTGAACACCATGGAAGGTCCGCTCGTCATCATCTCCAGCAGCGGCATGCTGACCGGTGGCCGCATCCTGCACCACCTCGTGCGCCGTCTGGGCCGGCCGGAGAACCTGATCCTCTTGACCGGCCATCAGGCCAGCGGCACGCGCGGCCGCGCGCTGCAGGACGGCGCGAGGTCGCTGCGCATCCATGGCGAGGATTGGCCCGTGCGCTGCCGCGTCGCGACGATCCACGGCCTCTCGAGCCACGCCGATCGCGACGAGCTGCTGCGCTGGATCGCGACCGCGCCCGAACCGCCGCGGCGCGTCTTCGTGGTGCACGGCGAACCGGAGGCGGCATCGGCGTTCGCCGCGGCGCTGCGCGACGGCGCCGGCGGCGTCGCGATCGGCGAGGTCACGGTGCCCGAGCTGGACCAGGCGTTCGCGTGGTAGGGTGACCCGGCGCGGCCGTCAATCCGCGAAGAGGTCCGCGTACTCGTCGAGCGCCATGTACATGGCCTCGTAGCCGGCTTCGTACGGCTGCTTCCACTCGTCGAAGTCCTGCACGCGGATGTCCGGGTCGATGAGCGGGCGCACCAGGATGTCGGGCGGGTTCAGGGCCAGGCGCACGTCGGTCAGCAGGCGCTGCGGGATGTCGTAGGCCTTGGTGACGATGTCGAGGATCAGCGGCCGGCGCAGGGCGCGCTGGGTCAGGCTCTCCCACCAGGAGCCGTGCTCCTCCTCGAAGGCCAGCTCGCGGTTCGCGGGCGCCGCGACATCGACGGCGATCACCGGCTCGTGCGTCATGGTGCGGATGATGTCGACGGGCAGGTTGTTGATCAACCCGCCGTCGAGCAGGATGCGGTCCTCGAAGCGGGCGGGCGGGAAGACACCGGGCAGCGAGATCGTCGCGCGCACGGCGGCGCGCAGGTCGCCCTTGTCGAAGACCACCAGACTGCCCTGTTGGATGTCGCAGGCGGTCACCTTGAGGGGGATGCGCAGGTCGGCGAAGGTCGGCGCCAGGTAGCGTTCGAGTGCCTTCTTCAGCTTATGGCCGCGGTTCAAGGCCTCGCGGTCGCCGATGTCCAGCAGCTCGGTGAAACGGAACTCGCGGGCCTGGGCGAGCAGGTCGTCGGCGCTGGCGCCGGCGCCGTACATCGCGCCCACGATGCCGCCCATCGAGCAAGCGGCGATGGCCACGGGTTCGATGCCGCGCTCTTCGAGCGCCTTGAGCACGCCGATGTGCGCGTAGCCGCGGGCGCCGCCGCCGCCGAGCGCGAGACCGACCTTGGGCATCTTGGGACCTCCGGCGTGGGGATGCAGGTGCCGTTGCGATCCCGGCAAATCAAGGCAGATCGCGGCCGCGGGGCAAGCTGGTCCGCTCCTGCCGTCGGCATTCCAACCGATATCCCAGAACCGGACGGTGATTTGCAGCCGGCCGCAACATTCCGAATTCTCAGGCAAATATTCTGCGACTAGAGAAAGCGCGGCGAAGATACCCAGGGGGGCGCACCGGCCACACGACCCATGGCCGCACGCCCCCCGCCTCAATCAACCTACTGCAAGAACTCCCCCAGCCACTCCCTCTTGGTCTGGTACCAGTGCAGCGAGTTGTTGGGTTTGAGGATCCAGTGGTTCTCGTCCGGGTAGTAGACGAAGCGGCTGCGCACGCCGCGGTTCTGCAGGATGTTGAACAGCTCCAGGCCGTGGTTCACCGGCACGCGGTAGTCGAGCTGGCCGTGGATGACCAGGGTCGGGGTCGAGAAGTTGCCGGCCCCGTAGTGCGGCGACGACACCGCGAAGTGGTCCGCGCCATCGCTCCAGAACTCCCCGAAGCGCCGCTTGCTCGCGCCGTAGTCGGCCGCGTACTGGGTGTACCAGTTGAAGACGGCCGCGTGCGCCACGAGCGTCTTGAACGGATGCTCGCGCCCGAGCAGGATCGAGGCGAGGTAGCCGCCGTAGCTGCCGCCGCCGGCGGCCATGCGCTCCTTGTCGATCCAGGGCTGCGCGGCGAACCACTCGGCGGCCTTGATCGTGTCGGTGTACGGCAATTCGGACTGGTAGGGGTTGATCGCGTCGGTGAAGTCCTGCCCGAAGCCGCTCGAGCCGTGGAAGTTGTGCCAGGCCGTCACGTAGCCCCAGCCGGCGAAGACGTGCGCGTTCCAGCGCCAGTGGAAGCTGTCGCCGATGCCGTTGTGCGGCCCGCCGTGCAGCAGCAGATAGAGCGGGTAGCGCTTGCCGGGGTCGAAGCCGGGCGGGTAGACGACCCACATCTGGATCGCGGCGTCGTTCGCGCCCTGGTAGGTCACGCTCTCGTAGCGGCCGAAGTCGACCGCGCCGAGCAGCTCGTCGTTGAACGTCGAGAGCTTGGTGACGGCGCCGCGGCGCGGATCGACGCGCACGAGCGTCGGCGGCTCGCTGAAGCTCTGCCGCAGCGCGACCAGGACGCGGCCGTCTTGGGAGAGCTGCGGACTGCCGAAGCTGTGCTCGCGCGTGAGCGCCCGGGTCTGGCCGTTGCGCGCGTCGATGCTGTAGAGACGGTCGTGCGCCGCGTCGTCGATCGCGGCGTACAGCGTGCGGCTGTCCGGCGCCCAGACGACCCCGCTGACCGTGCGATCGAAGTCCTCGGTCAGGATGCGCCGGGTTCCGGCGTGGCGATCGTAGAGCGCGAGGCGCGCCCGGTCGGCGTAGAAGCCCGGGTTCTGGCGCGCCGAGTAGGCGAGCAGCTTGCCGTCGGGGCTGTAGGCGGGCGCGAAATCGGCCGCCGGATTGTCCGCGGTCACGTTGCGGGCGGGGCCGCCCGCGGCCGGCAGCACGTAGATGTCGAGGTTGGACTCGATGCCGGTGGGGTCGGAGTCGGCCACCACGGCGATCTCGCGCCCGTCGGGGGCGATGCTGTAGCTGCCCGTGCCGGGGTCGGCCAGCGGCAGATGCACGCCCGAGCCCGGCGTGATGGGCACGACCTCGCCGCCCTCGCGCGCGACGCGGAACAGGTGGGGCTCGCGGTCATCGTGCCAGCGGTCCCAGTAGCTGACCGGCGCCTGGTCCCACATCTTGGCCGAGACCTTCGCCTCCTTGCGCGCCTTGATCCGCGCGGCCATCTCGTCCCAGTCGGCGGTGTCCTCCCAGACGCGGCTGATGAAAACGATCTCGCGCGCGTCGGGGAACCACTGCGGCGCGCTCGCGCCGGTGGGCAGTTCGGTGACGCGCCGCGCCTCGCCGCCGGCCAGCGGGATGACGTAGATCTGGCCCTGCTCGTCGTCGCCTCGCCGCGAGACGAACGCGATGTGGCGGCCGTCCGGGCTCCACGCCGGACCGCTGTCGCTGCCGCTGTGCGTCGTCAGCTGGCGGGCCGGGCCGCCGTCGGTCGGCACGAGCCAGAGATTCGTGACGCTCTTGTCGTCGTCGAGGTCGAAGCTGGTCAGCGTGACGACGGCGAGCCGGCCGTCCGGCGAGATGGCCGGGCTGCCGAGGCGCTGGATGCGCCAGAGCGTCTCGGGGTCGAGCGGCCGGCGTTCGGCGGCCGCGGCCGGATCGACGGCCCACGCGAGCGCGACGACAAGCGCCAGCGCGATCAGGATCCTGGGGCTCATGAGTGTCATCCTCGAGGTTTCGACTGCTCGTCGGTGGTCTGTTCTTTCGCGACGCGCCGGTTCGTTGCGGATCGCGAGCTTCGTGGCCGCCGCCGGCCGGCGCGCCTCGACAGGACAAGGAACATCAGGCGCGGGAAATCCGCACGACCTCGCCATCCGCGCGCCGTGAGCGAGCGCGGCCGGCCGGGCCTTTCGCTTGCAATCTCGACCGTGGAGGCGCCGGCGCGACGAGCATCAGGAGCCTTCGCAGTACGGAGCGCCCGTATCAGGCATCATCGGACGTGATCGCGGAGTTGCAACATGCCGGAGCACCTTGCAAACCACGACCAGGGCGGCGAGGTCGCCGGCGACGCGCTGCGGCTGATCGATGAGGTCTTGCGCCCGGTCGACGAAGCGCCGCGCCAGGCCGACGACGCGTCGCGCCTGGTCGACGCAGTCCTGCGCCCCGCTGCGGCGCCGCCGCCCCGCGCCGAGGCTCCCGGGCGCCGCCTGCAGGTCGGGCCAGACAACCCCTCGGCCGCCGACGCCGGCCTGCGCGAGGCGAACCGGCTGCTCGAGCAGCAGGATTACGACAAGGCCGAACCGATCCTGATCCGCCTGGTGAAGGAGCGGCCGCGCGATCCCGAGCCGCTGGCGAGCCTCGCCGTCTGCGTCGCGGCGGGACGTGGCCAGTTCGCCACCGCCACCAAGCTGGCCGACCGTGCCCGCAAGCTCGCGCCGGGGCGCGGCTGCGGGTGGTTCGCCCTGGGCTACGTGCACCTGCTCGGTTCGCGCATCGCCGAAGGCTACCGCTTCCTCGAAGAAGGACGCCGCCGCGATCCCCAGGATCCCCGCCTGCGCTGGGGGCTGCAGGACTGGGAAGAGCGCCGCCTCGGCGCCGGCCCCGTGGCCCCCCGCCGCGGTCCGGCGGCGCGGCTGGCGACCGTCGCCCGCGAGGTGGTCGCCGACCGCCGCGTCGTCCTGGCCGGCGGACTCTATGTGCTCTATCGCGCGGCTTTCCTCTATGCGCAGCTCGGGTGAACCGGTCGCGGTTCCAGTTGCCAAGGCGGGCGAACGGCGCGATGATCGGCCCCCGGTCGCGATCCCCGCGGCCGGCAAGGAGTGCGATCATGCGCAACAACGTCCCGGCGGCCCTGATCCTGGGCCTGTGCTTCGTGCTCGGCGTGGCGATCGCCGCGCAGACCTGGCGCGGCAACATCAAGGCGGCGCAGACGCTCAAGGTCACGGGATCGGCGAAGCTCGACCTGATCTCGGACCTGGGCCTGCTGCGTTTCTGGTTGCAAGGCCAGGGCGCGACCGCCGAGGCGGCGTGGCAGGATCTGCAGCGCCAGCGCCCGCTGGTCACGGATTTCCTAGCAGCCCGCGGGGTCGCGGCCGCGAATCTGGAGACCTTTCCCGCCAGCGCCTGGGCGCTCGACGAGCACGACGAGCGCGGCAACCGCACCGGCCGCGTGCTGCAGTATCAGACCGACCAGGGCTTCCTGATCGAGCACCGCGACGTGCAGCTCGTCAAGCAGCTCTCGCTCGACCTCGCGGCCCTGGTGACCGAGGGCGTCAACGTGCGCACCAGCATGCCCGAGTACCTGTACACCGATCTCGCCACGGTCAAGGAAGAGGTGCAGGCCCTGGCCGCCGAGGACGCGATGCGCCGCGCCGGCAAGGTCGCCGCGGCGGCCGGCGCCCGCCTCGGTCCGATCCGCGACGCGCGCATGGGGGTGCTGCAGGTCACGCCGCGCCACAGCACGCAGGTCAGCGACTACGGCATCAACGACAACTCGTCGATCGAGAAGCAGATCACGGCCGTCGTGCACGCCAGCTTCGCGATCCGGTGAGCCGGCAGCCGCGCGCAGCGGCACCGTCGTCGCCGACGCCGCCTCAGAGCGAGAACCAGTAGTTCAGCTTGACGAGCACGGTGTTGCGCGGCTCCTGGTCGAACCAGAGTCCGGGGCGCAGCGACGCGTCGAACCCGGCGGGGTCGTCCTGGCCGTTGCGGCGGTCGAAGCTCTGCCGCCCGTGCGACCAGACCACGAAGAGCGTCGAGCCCGGCCGGTACTCCCAGCGGTAGACCAGGTTCAGGTTGACCGCGGCGTAGGTGAAGTCGAAGGCGGCGGCGTCGAGGTCGTACGGGCGCAGATCCAGGCTGGCGGGGCGCGCGAGATAGCGCGGGTCCGTGTAGCGGCCCGCCGTCAAATACGGCTGCAGGTAGAGTTCGAGCGAGCGGTCGCGGTCGTGCAGCCAGGCGGCGCGCAGCGTCGTGTCGAAGGTCTGCTGGTCGAGGCGGCCGAAGACGTAGGCGACGCCGTCGATGCCGACGGCGCTGTCGGCGCGGTTGGCCAGCCACTGGGCATCCTCGTGGCGATCGGCGATGCCGGCGGCCAGGCGCAGGATCAGGTGGCGGCCGGCGTTCCAGCGCACGGAGTAGTTCGCTTCCCAGAGGCGGCCGTCGAGTTCGTCGCGCGCCGCGCCCGCAACCAGCGCGTGCACGACGTCGCGCCGCCAGTCGGTCTGCACGCGCGCCTGCAGCCAGGTGTACGAAGCGGCCTCCATGAGCGGACCGGACCGGCCCGCGAAGTGCCGCGTATTGTACTTCGACATGCCGCCAAGGCCCATTTCGACCGCCAAATTCACCTCCCAGAAGCCGTGCGTCTGGTTGTAGCTGTCGAGATAGAGGAAGCTGGCGCGGGGAAAGCCGCGGCCGTGCCGCCAGACCTCGCGGCCGTCGGCGGCGCGCCGCGCGTTCTCGCCGTAGTGCCAGCTGCGGTAGACCTGCAGATACTGGTACGACGTCTTGAAGAGGCTGCGGTCGCCGTCGGCGTCGTAGCGGTACTGCACCCAGGCGCGCGCCGCGATCTCGTCGTTGGCCTGCAAGAAGCCGATGTCGTTGGGATCGAAGCGGTCGCTCTCCCAGGAGCCCTGCAGCGCCGCGCGCAGCTTGCCGGCCTTCTTGCGCAGGTTCAGGGTGCCGGCCGTGCCGTAGATGCGGTCGTGCGGGAGCGTGGGGTCGGCGGCGATCGGGTGCGGATCGAGGACCGTGCCCACCGCGCTGCCGTCGACGCCCCAGGCCTTGTCCCGCAGATTGAACTCCCAGTCGAGGCCGCCGCTGTACGCGTCGCGGTGGTCGCGGTGGCGCCGTGGATCGAGGCGGCCGGCGTCCTGGCGCCAGACGCCGGTGCCCATCAGGCCCACGCGGTGATTGCCGCCGGCGAGGTCGCGCGCCAGGCGCACGGCGGCGTAGCCGGTCTCGCGCTCGCCGCGCCGCAGGGGGTTGTGGACCTGTTCGGGGTCGGTCACGTCGGTGAACGCGCCGAGCGCGGCCACGGTCCAGCGGCCATCGAGCTTGCCGGTCAGCTTGCCCGCGGCGCGGATGCGGCTGCCCTCCTCGCCGGTGCCGATGCGCCGCGAGTAGAAGAGGTTGAAGGCCGGGTGGCTGAAGAAGCGCGCCCCCTCGACGAAGAACGGGCGCTTCTCCTGGTAGAAGGTCTCGAAGGGCGAGAGATTCAACAGCGCGGGGTCGGCCTCGACCTGGCCGAAGTCGGGCTGGAACGTGGCCTGCGCGGTGAGCGCGCCGTTGAGGTTGTATTTCAGGTCGGCGCCCCAGTTGAGGTAGCGGGTCAGGCGCTCGCTGTCCTGCGCGGGGTCGGCCTCGTCGACCAGGCCGCCCGCGACGTAGGGCAGGATCTCCAGTGCCCGCCGGCTGGTGATCCCGTCGAGGCCGGCGAGGGTGCCCCAGCGGCTGACGAAGCCCGACTCGGTGCGGTCCCAGGTGGCCCAGCCGGTGTCCTCGCCGCGGCCGTGCAACCAGCGGTAGACCTGCAGGCCCCAGACCATCGCCGGCGCCGGCCTGAAGCGCAGGGCCTGCAGCGGGATGCGCACCTCGACGAACCAACCGCGGTCGTCCTCGGCGGTGGCGGCCTGCCAGACGGCGTCCCAGTCGGTGTCGCGGTTGCCGTCGTCGAACATGTAGGCGTCGACCTTCACGCCCTCGATGTTGACGCGGAAGTTGTAGCCGGTCAGGCGATCGAGGTAGGGGTCGAGGTAGATGCTCACGAGGTCGCTGCTCTCGATCGTGTCGCGGCGCGAAAGCCGGCGCGCGACGCGCGACATGTCGTCTTCCCAGCACGCGACGGCGAAGTAGAGAGCGTGGTCGTCGTAGGCCACCTTGAAGACGGTCGGCACGGAAGCCGGCGCGCGCCGCTGCGGATCGTGCTGCAGGAAGCCGAAGGCCGCCTCGGCGCGCGCCCAGACGGGATCGTCGAGGTGGCCGTCGAGCGCGATCGTCTCGCCGGGCCGCAAACGCGCGGCGCTGACCTGCGGCCGGTCGGACCGGCGGCCGTCGGCGCGGTCGGGGTACAGTACGCCGCTGCCGTCGGGGGCGAAGTGGGCCAGGGCGGCGGCACTCGGCGCCGGGATGGCGGGGGCGTCTGCGGCGGCGGCGAGGCTGGCGGCGGCTCCGTCCGCGGCGGACGTACCGGCGGCGGCCGGCAGCGACGCCGGCAGGATCAGCAGAGCGAGCGCTAGAGCGGCGAGCGAATGGCGCGTCATGCGGCAGTCGACCTCACGGGATGCGGTGCGCCCCGGCCTCCGCGGAGGTCCGCGTCCGCACGATGGCAGGCGATGGAGGCATAAATACGCGCCGGGTCGCCGGCGGTTGCAAGAGCGATCGGTTATCGCGCGCGTCCGGTCGCCTCGCCGACCGCCGGCGGAGAACCTGCCGGCGATCGCCGAGGCTCTGGCCGCGGGCGGCAATCCGGCTGTCACCATCCGCCAGTTCGACGGCCTGAACCGCCTCATCCAGACCGCGACGACCGGTTCTGAGCGCCCATGGCGACCGCAGCGGCTCGCGCGTCGATCTTCCCTTAGGTTGTACGTCCATCGCCGCCGCGCCGGCCGCCACGCCGTCCGGCGCGGGCGGGCAGGTGCCGGCGCCGGCCGGTCGCACGAATGGGAGAACCCGGGAGCAGCCGCAGATGACCGCCACGCACCACGATCCGGTCCTGGTGACCGACTTCGACGGCACGCTCACGCAGCGCGACTTCTACGAGCTGGTGCGCGAGCGCCTGCTGCCGCCCGCGACGCCGGATCATTGGGCGGCCTACCGGCGCGGCGAGCTCAGCCACTTCGACGCGCTGCAGGCGTTCTTCGCCGCCGCCCGGCCCGATGAGCAGGCTTTGGCGGCGATCATCGACGACATGGTCCTCGAGCCGCGCCTCGCCGAAGCGTTGGCGCTGTTGGAGGCCGCCGGCTGGACGGTCGTCGTCGTCTCCAACGGCTGCCGCTGGTATATCGACCAGTTGCTGGCGCGCGCCGGCGTCCGGCTCGAGGTGCACGCCAATCCCGGGCGCGTGGTCGACGGTCGCCTCGTCATGCAGCGGCCCGAGGGCACCCGCTTCCCCTCGCCGCAGACGGGGATCAGCAAGGCGGCGGTGGTGCAGTCGTTCCTGGCTGCCGGCCGCGCGACGGCGTTCGCGGGCGATGGTCCGCCCGACCTCGAGCCGGCGCTGCTGGTCGCGCCGGAGCGCCGCTTCGCACGCGGTCATCTCGCGGACGCCCTGGCCGCACGCGGCGAGACGTACCGGCCGTACGCACGCTGGCTCGACGTGGCGCAGGCCCTCGTCGCCGGAGGAACGTCATGATCGGCGCGCGCGCCAGGGTCGGCATCCCCGCGTTCGTGCGCATCAAACCCGGCGCGCTCGACAGGCTGGGGATCTACGCCGCGCGTCACGCGCACCGCAAGCTGGCGTTGCTCGCGAGCGAGGGGCTGCCGCCGGCCCTGATGGGGCGCGCCGAGGCGGGGCTCGTGGCCGAGGGCGCGCAGCGCGTGGTCCACATCGAGGCCGTGGAGGCGAGCTTCGAAGCGGCCGCGCGGCTCCTGGCCAGCCTGCCTCGCGACCTGGACGCCGTGATCGGCCTCGGCGGCGGCCGCGCCCTGGACGTGGCCAAGTACGCCGCGTTCCTGGCCGGCAGGCCGTTGTACGCGGTGCCGACGTCGCTGTCGAACGACGGTTTCTGCTCGCCGCAGGCGAGCCTGACCCTCGAGGGCGCGCGGCGGTCCCTGCCGGCCGCGCTGCCGTTCGCGGTCGTGGTCGACACCGAGGTGTGTCTGGGCGCGCCGTTGCCGCTGTGGCGGTCCGGCGTCGGCGACCTGGTGGCCAAGGTGACCGCGGTGCGCGACTGGAAGCTCGCCTACCACGCGGTCGGCGAGCCGGTCGACGACTTCGCGGCCCTGCTCTCCGACGCGACGGTCTCGCAGTTCCTGGCCCGGCCCGTGCGCGACCTGGAGGGCCTGCGCCTGCTCGCCACGGCGCTGATGCTCAACGGGATCGCGATGGCCGTGTGCGGCTCCTCGCGCCCGGCGAGCGGTTCGGAGCACCTGATCTCCCACGCGCTCGACGCGATCTGCGCGCGCCCGCGGCTGCACGGCCTGCAGGTGGGCACGGCCGCCTACCTCGTGAGCCGCCTGCAGGGCGACACGACCGAGCGCATCGCCGGCGCGCTGGAGCGCACCGGCTTCTGGGACGGCATCCGCGCCGACCCGTTCCGGCGCGACGAATGGCTCGCGGCCGTGCGCCGAGCGCCGGCCGTCGACCCCGAGCGTTACACCGTGCTCTCCACGCGCGACTGCACGCCCGAGATCGCGGAGTCGATCGACCGCGACGAGAGGCTCGCCGGCTGCTTCGTGTGAGCCGGCGGGCGGACCGGCGATTCCGCGCTTTGCTTCCGCCTATTCCCGTTGTTCCATGGGCGGAATGTCACGGTGGACCGAACCCGCAGGCCCGGTCGTGCGTCTCTGCTGCGTACGGCCGGCCCGACCGGCCCCGCCGCGCCCAAGCCCGTGCCGGCGCGCCGCGACCTGCCCACCAAGGTGCCGTTCCTGGCGGGATTCCTGTCCGGTATCTTTCCGGGCGTGGGGCAGCTCTACGTCGGCTACTACCAGCAGGGCATCGTCCTGGGCCTGCTGTTCGCCGCGGTCGTCACGATCCTGGCGAGCGGCAACGTCTCGCCGATGGAGCCGTTCCTGGGCATCAGCCTCGGCTTCATCTGGCTGTACGGCATCATCGACGCCAGCCGGCGCGCCCAGGCCGTCAACCGCTACGTGGAGGGATTCGGCGAGGAGCCGCTGCCCGAGACCGCGGCCAGCCTGCGCGGCGGGTCGGTCTTCGGCGGCGCGGTCCTGGTCATCCTCGGCGTCATCATGCTGCTGCACACCCGCTTCGACATGGATCTGCAGTGGCTGGCCGACTGGTGGCCGGTGGTGCTGGTCGGCCTCGGCGCCTGGCTGATCTGGCAGGCGCGCAAAGACCGTAACTCCTAGCGCACCTTCGTGCTTTTCGCGCTCAACCCGGGCCCGACTCCTGCCGATGATGGTGGCAACCGGAGCAGGAGTCGGGCCGCCGTCTCGGCAGGCCGCTCCCCGCTCGCGACAGGCGAAGGACAGCCGTCTTGGAAGCCAGGAAGCCGCGCGTCTTCATCGTCGATGACGAGAACCAGGATCTGCGGATCCACGTGGCGACGCTCAGGTCGCAGGGTTACGACATCATCACGGCGAGCAACGGCGAGGAAGCCCTGCTGCGCGTCGAGGCCGACGTGCCCGATCTGTTCCTGATCGCGGCCAAGATGAGAGCGATGGACGGGTTCACGCTCTGCGAGCGCCTCAAGGAAGACGCCCGCCTCATCAACGTGCCGGTCATCTTCGTGACGGCCGACCCCTCGAGCGAGGACATCGACCGCGGCTACGCGGCCGGCGGCGTCGACTACATCAGCAAGCCTTGCCACCTGAGCGAATTCCTGGCGCGCGTGCGCGCCCACATCCGCCTGTATCAGCTCCTGCAGGAGGTCGCGCGCCTCGAGGACATCGCCATCGACGCGAACCCGCTGACCCACTTGCCGGGCAACAACACGATCATGACGGTCATCCAGGACGCCATCGACCGCAAGCTGGACATGACCGTGCTCTACGCGGATCTCGACAACTTCAAGGCCTACAACGACTACTACGGATTCAGCGACGGCGACGACCTGCTGCTGTTCACGGCCGAGACGCTGCAGACCGCGATCCGCACCGTCTGCGGCGGCGACGCGTTCCTCGGCCACATCGGCGGCGACGACTTCGTGCTGATGGTCAAGTCCGAGCAGGTGCAGGACCTAGCCGCCGAGATCATCGAGCAGTTCGACGCCGGCGCGCCGGCCTTCTACCGCGACGAGGACGCCAAGCGGGGCTATATCGAGACCAAGGACCGCGCCGAGAGGGTCGTCCGCTATCCGCTGGCGAGCCTGAGCATGGGCGGCGTGCGGCTCTACGCCCATAGCTTCCAGCGCTATCTCGAGGTGGCCAGCGTCTGCGCCGAGGTCAAGCACATGGCCAAGGCCATTGCGGGCAGCAACCTCTTCATGGATCGGCGCGGCGAGCATTGCGCCGGCCAGCCCGCGGCCGGAGCCGGCGACGCGGAGGCGTCGGACGGCGATGCCGTGGGCGCCGCGTCAGGTCCGGCCGGCGGTCGGACCGAGAACTGACTCCAGCGCCGCGAGGATGCCGCGACCGAGATCGGTCAGCGACGGATCACGCGCCCCCATGACCAGCACGAGATCGCCGGGCCGCGCCGCGGCAGCCACCAGCGGCGGCAGGTCGTCGCGTCGCGGACAGAACCTGGCGTCGCGCCCGCGGGCGGCGAGGTCGGCCGCGAGGTCGGCGCTCGAGAGGTCGCGCGTGACCGTGCCGCCGGCGTAGTAGATCTCCGGCAGCCAGAGCACGTCGGTCGGCCGCAGCGCGGCGGCGAGCGCGGCGACCAGGTCGGCGCGCAGGAACCGCGTGGGGCCGAAGCCGTGCGGCTGGAAGATCGCGAGCACGCGGCCCGGGCCGTCGCCGAGACGCGCGCGGCCGGTCGCCAGAGCGGCGGCGAGCTTGTCGGGGTTGTGGGCGAAGTCGTCGATGACCTCGACGCCGCCGGCCGTGCCCAGCGAGACGAACCGCCGCTCGACGCCGCGGAAGCCGGCCAGCGGCCGCGCCATGTCGGCCGCGCCGAGGCCCGCCTGGCGGCAGACCGCGATCGCGGCCAGGGCGTTGAGCGCGGTGTGGCGGCCGGGCCAGGGCACGGTGAAACGCACGCCGTCGACCGTGAAGCTCACGTCGCGGGCCGACAGCTGCAGATCCTGCGCGCGCACGTCGGCCCGCGCGCCGAAGCCGAACGTCACGGCGCCGGGACGCAGGAAATCGAGGTTGGCGTCCTCGCCCACGACGAGCGGTCCCTGGCAGTTCAGCCGGAACTCCGTGAACATCGCGGCCACGTCGGCGATCTCCTTGTGGTCGCGCGCCAGGTTCAGGACGACGCCGGCCCAGGGCTGATACCGCACGACCGTGCCGTCGCTCTCGTCGGCCTCGATGACGAGCAGCTCGCCGCCGGCGCCATCTCGCCCGGTTGCGCTCCGCGCATCGCCGCCCCAGGCGTTGCCGAGCAGGCCGCGCTCCTGCAGCGCGATGAGCCCAGCGCCGGTCAGCAGGCGCGGGTCGCGGCCGCAGCCGTGCAGGATCGTCCAGATCATGGCCGTGGTCGTCGACTTGCCGCTGGTGCCGGTCACCGCGATGGTCCGGTGGCGCGCCACGTAGACGGCGAGCAGGTCGGAGCGGTGCTGGATCGGCAGGCCCAACGCGCGAGCCCGCGCCAGATCGGCGATCTGGGCCTCGACGGCGGTGCTGCAGATGACCGCGGCGCAGCCCGCGTCGAGGACCGCGCCGTCCTGGGGCACGATCTCGACGCCGGCCGCCACGAGGGCCGCGCGGATCTGCGGATGCTGCCCGCGATCCAGCGCGCGGTCGCTGCCGGTCGCGCGGCCGCCGCGGCCGACGTGGAACTGCGCGAGCGCGCTCATGCCGCTGCCGGCGACGCCGACGAAGTGCAACCAGGGGCGGATTTCGGCCGGAGGCACGGGCGCTCCCGTCACGCCTGCAGGCGCTTGACGAAGAAGTACTTGGCGTCGCCGACAGCGTAGAAGTCCTCGAAGACGGCCGCCACCGCGTAGCCGCAGCGGCGGTAGAACGCCCGCGTCGATTCGTACTGCGCCCGGCCGCTCGTCTCGGCGTAGACGGCCAGGCCGCCCGCGGCGCGCACGCGATCTTCGGTCAGCTGCAGCAGGCGGCGGCCCAGGCCGCCGCCCTGCTTGCGCGCGTCGACGGCGATCCAGTAGAGATCCCAGCTCACGGCGGAGCAGGGGATCAGGCCGTAGCAGCTGTAGCCCACGAGCCGGCCGCCCTGTTCGGCCAGCAGGAACTCATAGCCGCTCTGCAGGCCGCGGTCGAGCCGCTCCTGCACCAGCTCGGCGGCGATCGCCACCTCTTCGGCGTTGAAGAAGCCCGTGCCCTGGACCAGGGCCCGTACGGCGGCGACGTCCTCGAGGCGCACCGCGTCGCGCAGGTCGAGGTCATCGCTCGAGTTCGCGTGGTCGTTCATGAACCGAACGCTCCCTTCATGAGGCCGGTGAGGAAGTGATGCGCGTTGGCGCCGAGGGTGCGCGTGCGGTAGCCGCCTTCTTGCACCACCAGCGTCGGCAGGCCGAGCGCGCCGACCCGGCGCCCGTTCTCGGCGAAATCCTTGCCTTGCAGCGTCCAGGTGCCGGTGGGGTCGCCCTTGGCCGTGTCCAGACCGAGGCAGAGCACCAGGGCGGCCGGCGCGAACGAGCGCACACGCCGCAACGCCTGGTCGAGCGTCTCGCGATAACGCTCGGTGGTGATGTGCTCGGCCAACGGCAGGTTCACGTTGTAGCCGCGACCGGCGCCCTCGCCCTGCTCGTCGGCGAAGCCGGAGAAATAGGGGTAGGCGAAGCGGGGATGACCGTGGATCGAGACCGTCAGCACGTCGGGGCGCGCGTAGAAGATGTTCTGCTGGCCGTTGCCGTGATGGTAGTCGAGGTCCAGGATCGCCACCCGACCGAGGCGCAACAGGTCGCAGGCGGCGATCGCCGCGTTGTTGAAATAGCAGAAGCCGCCGAAAAGGCGGCGTTCGGCGTGATGTCCCGGCGGCCGCACGAGCGCATAGGCGAGACGGCGGCCGCGCCTGATCTCGGCGGCGGCGCCCAGCGTGCAGTCCACGGCGCGGCGTGCGGCCAGGAACGCGTTGCGGCTCAGAGGGGTGAACGTGTCGATGCAGTAATAGCCGGCGCGCACGGCGAGGTCGCTAGGCGGCCGCGCGGGGTTGCGCACCGGAAAGACGTACGGGTAGACGGCTTTGTCGGCCGGCAAGGAAAGGCAGGTGCGGCGCAGGTAAGAGACGAAGGCCGGGTCGTGGACCTCGCGCACCGCGTCGAGGGAGCGCGACCGCGGTCTGAGCTGCTCGCAGATGTCGGACTTCGCCAGTTCGGCCATGATCTGCCGCACGCGCACAGGCGCTTCGACGTAGCCGCGGTCGTGCACGTGGTGGATGTCGTGGCGGTCGTTGACGAACAGGGCGATGCGCTCGCGCGGCCGCGTGGTTGCGGCGGTAGCCGCCGCCGCGGCGGCGCCGGCGTTGGCGTCGCTCCGCTTCAGGTAGCGAGGCTCGCGCAGCGCGACGGGGTCGTCCTGGATCGAGCGGACCACCTTGCGCACGTAAGCGGGCGGGCAGAGATGCGCATACTTGCGCTCGAGGATCGCGCGCACCGCCCGGCGGACGTAGCGCTGGCGCAGCGGTTCGCCGCGATCGAGGCCGTCGAAGACCAGGTACGGCATGACGCCCGCGCCCGGGCCGTAGGGCAGATCGTAGCCGGTGTTGGCGAGCGGACGCGCGCCGAAGCGCTCGTAGAAGCGCAGGCGGGCGCGGTTGGCGGCGAGGTCCGCCGCCGCGAGGCCGGGGACGGGATCGTCGGGCAGGCACTCGAAGAACACGCCGCGGGCATTGAGCGCCACGGCCTCCTCGCGGACACGCTGGTAGAGCGCGCCGCCGATGCCGCGGCTGATCAGGCGCGCGCCGGCCGCGATGAAATCGAGGACCACCATGTGCAGGCGCGGCTCGTGCAGCAGGACGGCGCAGCCCTGGACCATCCCTTCGCGCGACTCGGCGACCAGCAGCAATACGCGGAAGCGCTGCAGGAACGGATCCCGCAACTTGGCGGGCAGGCTGTCGATCTCCCCGGCGGCGACCCCGGGGAACTGATCGCGCAGGATGGCCTGCGCCTGGGCGATCGCCTGGCGGTCGACGGGCAGCACGTCGTCCGAGATGGTGCGGATGCGGAACAAGCCGTCACCTCCCGTCGTGATGAGCGGGCCGCGCGAGCGCCGCGTCGACCATGCCGTCGATGGCGTCCGCGAAGACGATGCCGGTCCGGGCCAACGCCGCGGCGTAGCCGGCGTCGGGCGACAGGCAGGGGTTGGCGTTGACCTCCAGGATCCACGGCTGGCCCGCTTCGTCGACGCGCAGATCGACCCTGGCCCAGCCGCGAAGGTCGAAGAGGTCCCAGCAGGCGCGGGCCAGGCCGACCAAACGCGCCAGGAGCCGGTCGTCGCCCGGCGGCAGATCGAAGGTGCGCATGGTGTGGCCGTACTCGAAGGAGTGGGGCTCCCACTTGGCGGCATAGCCGACGATGCGCGGCTTGCCGGCCGGGAAGTCGGCGAACAGCATCTCCGCCGGCGGCAGCACCTGCACGCCGCCGGGCCCCTCGAGCAGGCCCAGGTTGAACTCGCGGCCCTCGATGTACGCCTCGGCGAACCAGGGATCGCCGGGCCGGCCCTGGCGCTCCTGCAATGCGGCGCGCGCGGCGTCGCTCCCGTCGACGACGGCGCTGTCGTCCATGCCCAGCGAGGCGTCCTCCCAGATCGACTTGACGATCCAGCGCGCGGGCGGCCCGGCGGTCGACTCCGCCGCCGGCGTCGTCCCGTCGCCGGCGAGGCCGGCCGGCAGCAGCCAGTCGGGCGTCGGCAGCCCGCCGTGGCGCAGCAGGCGCTTGGCCAGGACCTTGTGCGAGGTCAGGAAGACGGCCTCGGTCGGACAGCCGACCATACGACAGCCGGCGGCGTCGAGAAGGCTCGGCACGACGTGGATGAGGCGGCCGCTGCCCGCCAGGCCCTCGACGAGATTGAACACGGCGTCGGGCCGCTGCGTGCGCAGGCGGTCGGCCAAGCCGGCGAGATCGAGGTCGGCCGCGACCGCGGCGACCGCGTGGCCGCGCGCGCGCAGGGCGGCGGTGACCGCCTCGACCTGGACCAGGACGTCCTCTTCGTCAGGCGCCGCTTGCGGCGAGACCTGGTTGTGCAACACCCAGATCTTCAACGCCAAGCACCTCCTGCACGGCGGTCGCCGGCTCGAGGCGCTCGCAGGCCGAGGTGACGATGCGGTCGATGAGGGTGTCGTACGGCACGCCGACGGCGGTGCAGATCATCGGCAGATCCGAATGCTCCGGATGCAGTCCGGCCAGCGGATTCAGCTCGATGAGCTGCGGGACGCCAGCCTCGTCGGCGCGCAGGTCGATGCGCCCCGCGTCGCGGCAGCCCAGCAGACGCCAGGCGGCCAGGGCGGTCGCCTCGGCGGCGCGCACGACGGGGTCGGCCGCCGACACGTGCCGGTACTCGACCAGCTCCTCGCAGTTCTCCTTGTTGGCGTAGCCGTAGGCGCCGGGATCGGCCGTGTCGCGCAGCAGCACCTCCAGCGTGCCGAGCACCTCGGCCCGCGGCCCGGTGCCGGCGATGCCGACGGTGAACTCGCGCCCCGGCAGGTACCGCTCCACCAGCACCGGCTGGCGGTACCGCTCCAGCAGCAGGGCGCAACGCCGCCGCAGGTCTTCCGCGGCGTGCAGGACCGAGCCGCTGTCGATGCCCTTGCCGGTCCCCTCGGCCACCGGTTTGGCGAACAGGGGATACGGCAGGGCGACATGCGCCAACTCGTCCAGGTCGCCGACGACCGCGAACGCCGGCGTCGGCAACCCGCCGTCGCGCAGCACCCGCTTGGTCATCCCCTTGTGCAGGCTGAGCGACATGACGAGGGGATCGCTGAACGTGTACGGCACGCCGTAGAGGTCGAGCAGGCAGGGGACCAGCGACTCGCGCCCGATGCCGTGCAGGCCCTCGGCGATGTTGAAGACGAGGTCCCAGCGCTCGCCCGCCGCGAGCCGCGTGATGAGCTGGCGCGCGTGGCCGATGCGGACTGTCGCGTGGCCGAGCCGCTGCAGCGCGCCCTCGATGGCCTCGATGGTCGACAGCCGGTCGAACTCGGCCGTCTCCTCCTCGCCGTAGCCCATGCGCAGGTACTCGTCGCGCAGGTCGTAGCAGAGTCCGATCTTCATCGCAGGACCTCCCCGGCCGGTTGCGGATCGGGGTAGCGATGGACCTCGCCGGTGTAGCTGCGCAGCAGGAGGTCGTCGCCGTCGCGGCCCGCCAGGTAATCGGGCTGCAGGGGGATCTTGCCGCCGCCGCCGGGGGCGTCGATGACGTAGGTGGGCACGGCGTAGCCGGTCGTGTGGCCGCGCAGGCCGCGGATGATCTCCAGGCCGCGCGCCACCGTCGTGCGGAAGTGCGACGAGCCCGAGATGGGGTCGCACTGGTAGAGGTAGTAGGGGCGCACGCGCATCATCAGCAGGCGGTGCATGAGATCGCGCATGACCGCCACGTCGTCGTTGACGCCCTTCAAGAGCACGGTCTGCGAGCCGAGCGGGATGCCGGCGTCGGCCAGACGGCGGCAAGCGATCACGGCCTCGGGGGTGCACTCGTCGGGGTGCGTGAAATGGATGCTCAGGAACAGCGGATGGTGCTTGCGCAGCATCTTGACGAGCTGCGGCGTGATGCGCTGGGGCAGCACGGCCGGCACCTTGGTTCCGATGCGCAGGAACTGGATGTGCGGGATCTTGCGCAGTTCGCTCAGGACCCAGTCCAGCTTGTCGTCGGCCAGGGTCAACGGATCGCCGCCGGACAGCAGCACGTCGCGCACCTCGGTGTGCTCGCGCAGGTAGTCGAGTCCGGCCTGCAGGCGCGTCTTGTTCGGCAGCAATTCGCCCTGCCCGACCACGCGCGACCGCGTGCAATAGCGGCAGAACGTCGAGCAGAAGTCGTGCACCAGGAAGAGGACGCGGTCCGGATAGCGGTGCACCAGGCCCTCGACCGGGCTGTGGCTATCCTCGCCCAGCGGATCGTCGGCCTCGCCGTAGGTGCGCAGGAACTCGAAATGATCCGGGATCACCGTGCGCCGCAGCGCCTGCTGCGGATCGTGCGGATCGACGAGGCTCATGTAGTACGGCGTGACCGCGAACGGCAGCAGCGACCCGCCCTGGCAGAGCGCGTTGCGCTCGGCGTCTCCCAGCACGCACATCGACTCGATCTGCGCGAGTTCGCGGATACGATGGCGCAGTTGCCAGCGCCAGTCGTGCCATTCGGCGTCCGCGACGTGCGGATAATGCGCGCGCCGGAAGAGGCGGGTGCGCTCGCCCTGACGGGGCGGCTTGCTGGCGAGGAAATACGAGGGGAAAGAAGCAGCGGCAGGCGGAATGGGATCGAGGGCTGCCTCTGACGGAGGCACCGCGTGCCCGACCGGAGGCTCGTCGGACTGATCTGACGCGACCTCCTTTTGTTGGAGCTTGCAGGCGGGGGCTGTCACGTGCTTCCGCACAGCCTGGGGAACCAAGGGCATGGTTCACCTCCACGGAACTGTTGCCTGTGGGGCCCGCTGACGCGAGAGCTTCGGACGCTGGCTGGCGTGCTCGCGCGAGAGCGGTTCGGCGGGCCACCCCCGCCGATGCCGGCCGACTGTCCTCGAAAGCCCCGCCGCCCGGGAGCGTTTCCCGGCCGGGTTCTTCCGTGGTGGCGGCGTGAATGTATGCGGAATGCGGGCCATGTCAACAGGTATGCTGCGGTGGGGCGCAATATTTTTACGGCAATCGGTTTTCACCGGGGCCGGCCCGTCCGGTCCGCTAGACGATGACGACCGGATCATCGACCGCGACGAGGTCGCAGAGGGCGACGATGTCGTCGCGCCGCAGGCGCACGCAGCCATGGCTGCACGGCTCTCCGATGCGGTTTTCGTGGTTGGTGCCGTGCAGGTAGATGAAGCGGGAGCGCGAGTCGACGCCCGGACCGCGGTTGATCCCGTCCTGGCAGCCCTCGAGCGTCAGCACGCGGCCGAGGATCAGGTCGCGCGCGTCGGCGCGACCGTCCCAGACCTCGCCGGTGGGACGGCGGCTCACGAAGATGGTGTCCGGGCTGGCACCACTGCCAATTTTCTGGGCGATGCGGTGCACGCCGGGCGGCGTGCCGCCGCTGTCCTGGCGGGCGTCCAGGCCGGCGGCGGCCGTCGACACCGGCCACGCGGCCAGGATCTGCCGGCCGTTCAGCAGAAAGGTCCGCTGGACGGCGGTGTCCACCAGGAGCCAACGCTCGGGCGTACGTCCGAGCAAGGTCAGCGCTTGTTGCAACGCCTCGTTCCGCATCGTGTCCTCGCCGGTTGGTCAAGGCCACGGTAACACCGGGTCGCGCCGGGCGGCAATGGCTTGAAATTCGGCGTCCATCGCATCACATTAGCGGGTGTTGGACCGTTAACAAGATATCCGCTGCGTTCGCCGGCGATCGGCGAACGGCGGTCGCTCGCCGTCTGCTCGCAAAGGACCCTGACCATGTTCGATATCGGCGCGTCCCTGGACCGCGAAATCCTGGCGGTCATGAAGAACCGCCCCACCGTGCTGTTCATCGAGCCCCAGGATCCGCGGGTCATCGAAGCGGCGCTGCATCTGCCGCGCTACGCGCGCCCGGTGTTCCTGTGCAGCCGCGAAGAGGTCGAGGCGGTGATCGGCGAGCATCTGCCGCACGTCTCGCCGGCGCGGGTGGCCTTCACGCTCAGCGAATCGGCGTTCTGCGAGCTGGATCAGTGCCCGCAACTGCAGGAGGAACTGGCCCGCGCGATGCTGGAGCTGCCTGCCGAACGGCGGCTGACGGACGACATCGAGGAGGCGCGGCGCCTGGTCGCCACCCCGACCGGCTTCGGCATCATGGCGACGCACGAGGAGCACTGCGACATGGTCGTCGGCGGCGCCCGCCATGAGCCGCGCGAGTTCTTCCGGCCGCTGCTCAAGGTCATGCAGCGCGAGCCCGTGCTGACCGAGGCCGGCGTGATCATCCTGCCCGACGACCATCCGCAGGACTTCTACCCGCACAACATCCTGGTCATCGGCGACGTCGGGGTCAACGCCACCATGACGCCGGAGAAGCTCGCCCGCATCGCGGTCGGCACCTGCGCGATCGCGCGCGACCTGATCCCGATGGAGGCGCTGCCGGAGATCAGCGGGGTGATGGTCAGCTACTCGAACCACGGCGGCGACGAGGGGCCGTCGCCCGAGCTGGTGCGCCAGGCGGTCCAGCTGCTGCCGCCGTTCCTGGACGAACGCTGCCGGCGCGGCGCGCGCTACTGCACGATCAGCATCCGGGGCGAAGTGAAGATCAACGTGGCGCTCAGCCGGCGCTCCGCGCGGCTGTATCAGGGGGGATACGACCAGACCGACCGCTACCGCGGCACGAACGTCATCATCACGCCCAACCTCGACACCGGCAACCTGCTGTTCCATCTCTTCGCGACGCGGTATCCGCAGGCGCGCAAGTTCGGCGCCGTGTTCGGCATCCGGTTCCGCGGCGTGGACCTGCCGATGGACGTCGAGCCCATCGACGCCGCCCTCGCGGTCAAGGCCAATATCCTGCGGCTCATCAAGTTCGGCGAGTGGGTGCGCACGCCGCGCGACACCTTCTTCCCGCGGCCGCGCATCCTGGCCATCAACCCCGGTTCGACGTCGACCAAGCTGGCGGTCTACGAGGGCGAGGAGGAGGTCTTCGCCAAGGAGCTCCAGCACGCGACCAGCGAGCTGGAGCCGTTCGAGGGCCAGCGCATCGTCGCGCAGTTCGAGTTCCGCAAGCAGGTCATCGAGAGCTTCCTGGCGGACAACGGCCTGACGCTGGACATGATCGATGCCGTGAGCGCCCGCGGCGGCCTGGTGCGCCCCATCCCGCACGGGACCTACGATGTGAACGAAGACATGCGGCGGGACCTGCTCGAGGGATCGCTCGCCGACCACGCGTCGAACCTGGGCGCGCTCATCGCCCACGCGCTGGTCGGCGATCTCGGCAAGCCGGCCTTCATCGTCGATCCCGTCGTGGTCGACGAGATGGAGGATCGGTGCCGCTACACGGGCTTCAAGGAGATCCGCCGCAAGCCCATCAGCCACGCGCTCAACCAGATCGCCACGGCGCATCGCTACGCGCACGATCGGGAGACGTTCTACGAGCACCTGAATCTGATCGTCTGCCACATGGGCGGCGGCATCTCGATCGGCGCGCATCGCAAGGGACGGTTCGTCGACGTCAACAACGCCCTGGACGGCGAGGGCCCCTTCACGCCGCAGCGTTCGGGCTCGCTGCCGGTCGCCGACCTCATCCGCCTCTGCTTCAGCGGCAAGTACACCATGGACCAGCTGCTGAAGCTGAACAAGGGGCGCGGCGGCCTCATCGATCTGCTGGGGACGGCCGACTTCATGCTGGTGGAGAAGAAGTATCTGGCAGGCGATCCCGACTTCGCCCCTGTCTTCGAGGCGATGTGCTACCAGATCAGCAAATGGATCTGCTCGCTGGTGCCGGCTTTCAACGGCGAACCGGTCGACCAGGTGCTGCTGACCGGCGGGCTGGCGCGCGCCAAGCCGCTGGTCGGGCTGGTGCGCAAGGCCTGTGAACCGCTGGGTTGCGGCTTGAGCGTGTATCCCGGCGAGAACGAGATGATGGCCCTGGCCCAGGGCGCGCTGCGCGTGCTCTCGGGTCGCGAACCGGCCAAGCAGTACGTGTCCGCCTGAGCAGCGCGGGTTCGCCGGCCGCGGCGACGCGGCCGCCGGACCCGAGGACCTTCAGCGGGAGGCCGACCATGACCCCCATCCGCAGTCTCGACCAGCTCGTCGCCCAGCTCAAGGACCAGCCGTCGCGCCGCGTGGCGGTGGCCGCCGGTCAGGATCCCAACACGATCCAGGCCGCGGCCCGCGCCGCCGCCGAGGACATCGCCCAGGTGATCCTGGTCGGGCACCGGGGACGGATCGCCGGACTGTGCGACGAGTTCGGGCTCGATCTCGGCGTCTTCACGGTCGTCGACGAGCCGGACGAGGCGCGCGCGGGCGCCGAGGCCGTGCGCCTGGTGCGCAACGGCGAGGCCGACGTGCTCATGAAGGGCCTGATCGGCACCGAGAAATACATGCGCCTGATCCTGGACAAGGATGACGGCCTGCTGCCGGCCAAGGCCGTGCTCAGCCACATCACGGTCCTGGACATCCCGGCCTATCGCTCCGCCCAGGACAAGCTGCTCATCGTCAGCGACGTGGCGATCATTCCGGACCCCGATCTGGCGACCAAGCTCAAGATCGTGCAGTACGTCATCGACGCGGCCCATGCGTTCGGCATCGCCGAACCCCGGGTCGCCCTCGTCGCGGCGACCGAAAAGGTCAATCCGAAGATGCCGGCCTGTGTCGATGCCGCTATCATCACCCAGATGAATCGGCGCGGCCAGATCGCCGGCGCCGTCGTCGACGGTCCCCTGGCCCTCGACGTGGCCTGCAGTCCGGAGGCCTGCGAGATCAAGGGCCTGACGTCGCCCGTCGGCGGCAGCGCGGACTGCCTGGTGTTTCCGAACATCGAGACCGGCAACGTGTTCTATAAGGCGACCACGGTGCTGGCCGGCGCGCGGCTGGCCGCCGCGGTCGTCGGCACCACGGCCCCGTGCGTGCTGACGAGCCGCGCCGACAGCGAGGAGTCGAAGTTCCTGTCGATCGCGCTGGGATGCCGGCTGGTGCGGTAGGCTCGCGCCGCCTCGGCCGGGCGTTTTGCCGCGGGGAAGGCTGAACATGAATCCAACGACCGCGCTGCCGGCCGTCTGGTGGGGCCCGAGCGAATTGCCCGAGAACGCGGCCAGCTTCTGGCAGATCGGCCCGCTGGCCTTCTGGCTGCAGCGGTCGGCCTACGAGTGGCGGTTCGCCAGCGAGCAGCGCGCCAACGCCCCGGAGGGCACGCTCATCCGCGAGCATCCGACCACGCGGCCGCTGCCGGAGCAGGGGCCGGCGCTGCGCCGTCTCGGCTTCCGCCGCACCGCCGGCGCCATGCGCCTCTTACCGGCCTTGCCGGACCGTCCGGTCGTGGTGCAGCCCGCCTCGCCGTTCTCGCTGCCTCCCGCCGAGGAGATCGCCCTGCACATCAGCACGCCGCTGTGGGTGCGCATCGCCGTGGGCCAGCCGCTGGTCGAGTTCGTGGAGCTGCCGACGCAGCGGCCGTCCGATACCTGGTTCGGACCCAACACCCGCGTCGGCGAGCTGTGCTACGCCTTGAGCACGAGCGCGCGGCTGCGCCGCGAGGATCTGCCGGTGCGACCTTATCGCGTCTTGACCGAGCTGCGCTTGCGCAACCAGGCGGACACGGTCCTGACCGTCGAGAAGGTGCAGCTCCCGCTGCCGAACATGGCGCTGTACGCGTCGGCCGCGGGCGAGTTGTGGACCGAGTCCGTGACCCTGGTGCGCCGCGACGACGGCGAGCTGGCCGCCCTCGAGTTGAGCAAGCAGGCGCCCGCCCATCTGCGGCAGCCCAGCTGCCTCGCCGAGCCCCGCTTGCCGGCCGAGCGTGGCCTGCTGCTGCGCGCCTTCGGTGGGCTCATCGGCGGAGGCAGGCAGCCATGAGCGACGTGCTGAACTTCGGCCTCGCGGATCTGGTCACGCTCGACAGGCTCATCGCGATCGTGCAGGCGGCCTTCATCGTCCTGATCGGCTGGCTCATCGCGCGCACGGTCTCGGCGCTGGTCTGGCGCATCGCCCAGCGGCGCTCGACCGCCCAGGGCGCCATGCTCATGCGCCGCCTCGTCTTCTATCCCCTGATCCTGCTGACCCTGATGGCGGCATTGAACCAGCTCGGCTTCAAGCTCGGCGTCCTGCTGGGGGCGGCGGGCATCCTGACCGTGGCCATCGGCTTCGCCTCGCAGACGTCGGCCAGCAACCTGATCAGCGGCCTGTTCCTGATCGTCGAGAGGCCGTTCGTCGTGGGCGACGTCATCCAGGTCGAGGGCATCACCGGCGAGGTCCTGAGCGTCGACCTGCTGTCGGTCAAGCTGCGCACCTTCGACAATCTCTACGTGCGGGTGCCCAACGAGTCGATCATCAAGTCGCGGGTGACCAACAACACCTACTTCCCGATCCGCCGCTACGACATGCAGGTCGGTGTCGCGTACAAGGAAGATCTGGATCGCGTGCGAGGGATCCTGATGGAGGTCGCCGACGCGAACCCGCTCGTGCTCATCGATCCGCGACCGCTGTTCATCTTCCAGGGTTTCGGCGAGAGCTCGCTGGACATGCAGCTTTCGGTCTGGGCCAAGCGCGAGAACTTCCTCGAGATGCGCAACCAGATGCACCTGCAGGTCAAGGCGGCGTTCGACGCCCACGGCGTCGAGATCCCGTTCCCGCACCGCACGTTCTACACCGGCAGCGAGTGCGCGCCGCTGCCCGTGCGGCTGGTCGCCGAGGGCGTGGGCAAGAGCGAAGGCGTCGAGCCGGACGACCGGCCGCCGGCCGGCGTCTGACGTCGGATGTCTGACGTCCGAGCTACCGTCGCCGCCCGACGAGCGCGGCGGCGATCCCGCCGAGGATCATGCTGGCCGCCACCAGGAAGCGCAGCCCCAGCGCCTCGCCCAGCAGCAGCGCCCCGCCGACGGCGGCCAAGACCGGCGCCGAGAGCTGGACCGTGGCCGCCGCCGTGGTCGCCAGCCAGGGCAGCGCCGCGTACCAGGCCACGTAGCCCAGGCCCGAGGCCAGGGCTCCCGAGAGCACGGCGAGCACCAGGCCGCGAGGCGTGGCGTGCAGCGACGCGCCCAGCAGGACGAGCAGCGCGAGGGCGGGCACGGCCGCCAGCGCGAAGTTGGTGGCCGTCGCGCGCAGCGGCTCGGCGGCGCCGCGACCGCGCAGGGAGTAGACGCCCCAGGCCACGCCGGCCAGGGCCATCAGCAGCGCGCCGCGCACGGGCGGCGCCGCCAGGCCGGGCGCGGTGAGTACGACCAGCCCCCCGATCGCCAGCGCAACCCCGGCCCAGCCCATCGGCCGCAGCCGCTCGCCACGGCGGAGGCCCCAGGCGAGCATCGTGGCCTGGACCAGGGCGAAGAGCAGCAGCGCGCCGGTGGCCGCGTTCAGGTCGCGGTAGGCGAACGAGAAGGCCAGCGCGTAGACCAGCAGCATCGCCGCTGCGGCGATGTCCAGGCGGCTGGCTGGGCGCATCCCATCCCGCGGCAGGCCCACGAGCAGGGCCAGGCAGACGGCGCCCGAGCCCAGGCGCACGGCGGTGAAGGCCATCGCATCGATCGCGCCAGTGCCGAGGGCGAGCCGGCAGAGCACGGAGTTCATGGCGAAGGCCGTCATGGCGAAGGCGACCAGCGCGAAGAGACGCGCGCGGCCAGGCGGCGGCAGGTTCCGGTGGCGGCGGTCGTTCGCGGGCATGGTTCCTGCCAGGCTCTCGTCCGGGCGCGGCGCGGTTTTCGATTGACCGCGGCCCGCGCTCTCCGTGCACTATCGCTGTGGAATCCTCTACACCACACCGCCCCGGCGGTCGATGAGGAAATCCGGGCCGGCCGACCGCGTCGCCGCCAGTCGCAGGACCCGCAACCGAGGATAGGACCATGCACAAGTACGTCATCATGGGCGTCCAGGGCTGCGGCAAGGGCACGCAGGCCAAGCTGCTGGCCGCCGACTTCGATCTGGTGCACATCTCGGTCGGCGACATCTTCCGCTGGCATATCCAGAGCCACACCAAGCTGGCGGCGCGCATCCGGCGCATCGTCGACGCGGGGCAGCTCGTGCCGGACGACATCGTGGCCGACATCGTCCACGCCCGCCTCGAGGAGCACGACTGGAACTACGGCTTCATCCTCGACGGTTTCCCGCGCAACCACCACCAGGCGCAGTTCTTCCTCGAGAGCTACGACATCGACGCGGTCATCAACATCGAGGTCTCCGACGCGGTCGTCATGGAGCGCGTGCTGTCGCGCCGCATCTGCGCCTCCTGCGGCGTCGACTACAACCTGATCTACCACCGGCCCGCCGTGCCCAACCGCTGCGACATGTGCGGCGGCGAGCTGATCGCGCGCGCGGACGACAACGAGGAGGCCGTGCGCAAGCGCCTGGCCGACTTCCACGCGCAGACCAGCCCGGTGCTGGCGCTGTTCGCGCGCAAGGAGCTGGTGGTGACGGTGGACGGGACCAAGCCGGTCGTGGAGGTGCAGGGGTTGATCCGGCGCGGGTTGCGGTTGCCGGCGGCAGCGTCGGCGAAGGGGGCGGCGCCGACGTCCGACGACGCGGCCTGAGTACTGAGCGGAAGCCGGCCGCTGTGAGAAGAGATCGGCGGCGTGCTCCCAATCGACAGTCAGGCAGGTGCGCAGCATTGGCTTCGGCAGGCTGCGCCGTGCCAGACTCGGGACGCCGTAACGGCCACGTGGACAAGGGACAGAGACAAGGCCATCGTCGACGTCTGGATCAGCCAGAGTTGACATCATGTGCCCAAACCATTATATTCTCATTCATGAGAAGTCGTATCGCAGCGTTGAATGCCCCGCTCGGGCCGGCCATCCGGCGGCTCCGCAAGGCCAAGGGATTGTCCCTGAAGCAACTGGCCGTCAAGGTCGGCACAAGCGAGTCGGCTATGCATCGCTACGAGAGCGGCTGGGATCGCTTCGAGATACGGACCCTACGTCGCCTCGCCGAGGCCCTGGACGCCACGCTGGAGATCCGCCTCGAAAAGCGGTCCGACGCCGACGATCCGCGCGACGCCCGCGATCTCGCCCGCGGGATCGCATCTCTGTTCTGGGATGTGGATCTTCAGCCCCATCATCTGCGGGACAACTCCGACTGGGTGTTGCGCCGAGTTCTCGAGTTCGGCGACCTCGACCAGAACCGGTGGGTCCGCAGGTACTTCGGCGATGACGCCATCGCCCGGGCAGCGCAACATCGGAGCATGAATCCACGCGTGGGTCGATTCTGGGAAGTCGTCTTGCAAGCGAAGAGGGTCTCCACATGAACCCCAGGGTTCTGCCCGCCGAGGCCTGGGCCGTGGTCAAGCGCCTGGACCGCGAGGGATTGCTGGCCGACTGGATCCTGGCCGGCGGCACGGCGCTCGCCCTCCAATTCGGGCATCGCGTCTCGCTCGACCTCGATTTCTTCAGCTACGACGCCTTCGACCTGCCGACCCTGCGCATGTCGCTCGCGAAGCTCGGTCAGCTGGAAGTTCAGTCGATGGCCGCCGGAACCCTGCACACGCGGCTGGACGGAGTGTTCCTGACCTTCCTGCGATCCGAGGTCCCTTTCCTGTACGAGCCGGTGCCTTATCGAGGCCTCCGCCTGGCCGATGTGCGCGACATCGCGGCGATGAAAGTCATCGCCGTCGCCGGCCGCGGCAGCAAGAAGGACTTCGTCGACCTGCACGCCTACTTCGAATCCGGCGCCACCTTCGGCGACCTGATGGCCATCGTCCAGCAGCGCTACGCGGGCACCGACTTCAACCCCATGCACCTGCTGCGCAGTCTCATCTACTTCGACGACGCCGAGGCCGAACCCATGCCGAGGATGCTCACGAAGGTGGATTGGCCCCGGATCAGGCGCCGGTTGGAAGTCGAGGTCAGGAACTGGGCTCCCTGACGTATCGGCTGGCGATCGCGGCGAGCGCCTGAGGTGCGGCGGATCGGGCTGAAGGGTGGTATGCTCTGGCGGGCCGGGTCCCCGCGGACGGGCGCCCTTCTGGGACATCGGCCGGCCCGCCGATCCGCCACCGCTACCCCAACCGGAGCCTCGACCGATGCCGCACGATCGATCACCGGCCGTCCAGGACCACTACCCCGAAGATGTCGCCCACTGTTACGGCTGCGGCCGCCTGAATCCCGACGGCTTGCAGCTCAAGACGCGTTGGGACGGTGAAGAGACGGTCGCGCGGTTCACGCCGCGCCCCGCGCACACCGCGATGCCGGGCTTCGTCTACGGCGGATTGCTGGCCTCGCTCATCGACTGCCATGCCATGGGCACCGCGGCGGCAGCCGCCGAGCGCGCCGCCGGCCGCGAGATCGGCGACGGCCTGGCGCCGCGGTACGTGACCGCCTCGCTCCAGGTGCTCTACCGGCGGCCGACGCCGCTGGGGCCGGAACTGGAGCTCCGCGGCCGCGTGCTGGAGCTGGGCGAGCGCAAGGCCGTCGTGGCGGTCACGATCGCGGCCGCCGGCGAGGTCACCGTCACCGGCGAGGTCGTCGCCGTGCGCTTGCCGGCGGCGATGTCCCGCGGCAACGGTTCCTGAGCGGTTCCAGCAGGTTGCGCCGAGGATTGCGCTGTGCTAGTGTCCTGCCAAATCACTCCTGTATCTTCGCGTTCCGTGCGATCGCCCGACTCCAACCACGGGATGAACCATGGCGTTCGAGCAGGATAACCGGATCTGCCAGATGGCGGCGTCCTCTGGCCTTGATCGTTTCATGGTGCGCCGTTTCCAGGGCCGCGAGGCCGTGAGCGAACCGTTCCGTTTCGACCTGGATCTCGTCGCGCCGGATCTGGAGACCGATCTCGCCAAGCTGCTGGGCGCTTCGGTCACCTTCGAGGTGCTGCTGGAATCGGGCGTCCGCCGGCCGTTCAACGGCGTGGTCGACCAGGTGCGCCAGGTGGAGGCCGACCTCACCGGCGCGGTCTATCGCCTGCGGCTCGTGCCCTGGACCCGGCTGCTCGAGCTGCACACGAATTGCCGCATCTTCCAGGCTCTGACGGTGCCCGACATCGTCGACAAGGTGCTCGCGGACCATGGCGCCCAGGATGTCGCCTGGCGGCTCGAGGGGACGTACCAGCCGCGCGTGCTCTGCGTCCAGTACCGCGAGAGCGACTGGGCGTTCATCTCGCGCCTGCTCGAGGACGAGGGCATCGCCTACCACTTCGAGCACGAGGACGGGCGCCACGTCCTGGTCTTCGGCGACGCGCCCGGACAGCGGCAGGCCTGTCCCGAACAGCCGACGGCGCTCTTCCGCACCGCGCAGGACGGCGGTCAGGCCGCCGACGGCAGGCTGCACGACATCGTGCAGGAGTTCCGGCTCGAGCGTTCGCTCGTCACGGGGCGCCGGCTGCTTTCCGACTTCAACTACCTCGATCCGGGCGCCAGCCTGCAAGCGGCGGCCGCGGCCGAACTGGCCGTCGCCGCGAGCAAGGAGCTGGAAGACTTCGAGTACCCTGGCGGCTTCGTCAAGCTGGGCGCCGAGGATGACGCGAAGCTGCCGCTCGGCGAGGGCCTGGCCGCCGTGCGCGCCGAGGCCCTCGACGCGCGCACGCTCCTGGCGCAGGGCGAGTCGAACTGCCGCGGCCTGCAGGCGGGATGCACCTTCGAGCTGCTGAATCACCTGCGCAAGGACTGCAACATCTCGTGGCTGCTGCTGGCGGTCGAACATGCGCTCGACCAGTCGGCGGTGCTGTCGACGACCGCCGGCGGCGAACCGCGCTACGCCAACTCGCTGCGCTGCCTGCCGGCCGCGATCCCGTTCCGGCCGGCGCGCCACACGCCGCGGCCGGTCGTGCGCGGTCCGCAGACGGCCATCGTGACCGGGCCGTCCGGCGAGGAGATCCACACCGACAAGCACGGCCGCGTCAAGGTCGCCTTCCACTGGGACCGCTACGCGCCGCGCGACGGCGGCGACACCTGCTGGGTGCGGGTCGCGCACGGCTGGGCGGGCGCGGGATGGGGCCTGCAGTTCACGCCGCGCATCGGCCAGGAAGTGGTCGTCGAGTTCCTCGAGGGCGATCCCGATCGGCCGCTGATCACCGGCAGCGTCTACAACGGCAAGAACGCCATCCCCTTCAAGCCGGCGACGCAGAGCGGGATCCGCACGCGCAGCTCCAAGGACGGCAGCGCTGCGAACTGCAACGAGATCCGCTTCGAGGACAAGAAGGGCAGCGAGGACCTCTTCATCCAGGCCGAACGCACGCAGACCATCAACGTCAAGGCGTCCCAGACCTCGACGATCGGCACCGACCAGAGCCTGAGCGTCGGCAAGGATCGCAGCGTCAACGTCGAGAAGAACGAAGCGGTCAACATCGGCAGCAACCAGAGCGTGTCGATCGGCAGCAAGCAGAGCGTGTCGGTCGGCGGCGAACAGAGCGTGTCGGTCGGCAAGAACCGCTCGCTGGCCGTCAGCAAGGACCTCGCGAACTCGGTCGGCGGCAACCAGGCCGACGATGTCGGCGGGGCGCGCAGCACGGCCGTCGCCAAGGACGACAACCTGAGCGTCGGCGGCGGCTACACGGTCGACGTCAAGAAGGACGGCGCGCTCAAGACGGGCAAGACGCTGACGCTCGAGGCCGCCGAGGCCATCACGATCAAGGTCGGCAAGGCCTCGGTCACGCTCAAGAAAGACGGCACGATCACGATCGACGGCAAGGACATCAGCCTGAAGGGCTCCGGCAAGGTCAACGTCAAGGCCTCGTCGGACGTGACCATCAAGGGTTCGAAGGTCCAGTCGAACTGAGGCGGCCCGGCGGCCGCCGCGGTGGGAGAATCGCGGCGTGAAGAAGAAGCACGGCAGGGAAGAGATCGCGCGCGAGCCGACCGCCGAGGAACCCGCGCGCGGCGTGCTCGAGGAGATCCTCGCCACGTCGTCGCCGGGCGTCCGGCGCGTCGGGCTGGTCATCGGGCGGTTCTGCGGTCGCGACGAGGCCGGCGCGCCGCTCGTCGATTTTCCCGGCAACCCGCTCTCGTCGCCGCTGCCGGCGCGCAGCACGGTCGCACTGAGCGACAGCGACGCCGGCCGCCCGCTCGCGCTGCTCTTCGAGGACGGTCAGCTGCGGCTGCCGGTCGTCGTGGGCGTACTTCAACCGGACGCGCCGGCCGCGACGGCCACCGTCGACGGTCGCGAGGTCGTGCTGGAGGGCAAGGAGCGCGTCGAGCTGCGCTGCGGCAAGGCGAAGATCGTCCTGACCAAGGACGGCAAGGTCCTCGTCAAGGGCACCGACATCCTGAGCCGCTCCGAGGGGCCGAACCGTCTGAAGGGCGCCTCGATCCAGCTCAACTGACCCGCCGACCGGCGGCCGGGAGCGCGACCGTGAACCTGCCTCGCCCGCAACTCCTGCTGCCGATCCTCGCCCAGCACTTCACTGAGCTCGATGTCCTGTGGGAGCGGCGCGAGGCTGCCGTCGCTGATCCTGCGGCGACCGCGCGAGAACTGGCCGACATCGAGCGGCGCGCGCAGCGGCACCTCGAGGGGCTGCTGCTGGGCCAGGGGCACGCGTTGGACCTGGCGCGGCCGGCGCTCCAGGGCGAGGAGCGCGGGGCGGCCACGGCCGCGTCGTTCGTCATGCTCGACCTCGGCCCTGCCGAACTGCGCGCCGAGTTGATCGCGGCGCTGGCGGCCGCCGGGCCCGAAGCCGCGCACGGCATCCGCATCGCGCTACGCCACCGCGACGTCGCCGATCTCGAACCGCGGTTGCGGGAGCTGGCCGCCGCGGCCTCGCCGCTGGCGCGCGCCTGCGCCTGCGACGTGCTGGCGTTCCAGCGCCGCGACCCGGTCGCGTCGGTGCGCGAGCTGCTCGACGTCGACGACGAGGAGATTCGCGCGCTGGCGATCGGCTGTCTCGGGCGGTGGGGCGGACCCTGGACCGCCGACGATCTGCGCGCGCAGCTCGCCGCGCCCGGCACGGCGCGAGCGCACCGGGCCGCACTGGAGACCTCGGCCCGGGTGGCGCTGCCGGGACTGCTCGAGATCTGCCGCGAGGCGGCGTACCGCCAGGACGAGCCGTCGCTGGAGGCGTTGCGGTTCCTCGGCGTGATCGGCGATGAGGGTGAGATTCCGCGGTTGCAGCGGGTCGTGGCAGACGCGGCCGCCGCGGATCAGCCAGATTCGCCCGCACTCGCGCGGGGCGCCGCGGCGCTGGCGGCGCTGGGCGCGCTCGGTTCGCCGCAGGGCGTGCCGATCCTGCTCGCCGCCCTGGAGAAAACGCTGCTGGCGCACGCGGCCGCGGCCGCGTTCCTGCGCATCACCGGCGCCGCGGACGTCAAGGGCGAGCCGGTGCCGCCGCCGCCGTCACTGGACGCCGAGGCCGCGGAGTTCTGGGACGAGCATGTCGAGGTCGACCCGGTGCTGGCGCGGCGGTGGTGGCAGGAGCACGGCGGGCGCTTCGCGCCGGCGGCGCGGTGGCAGGCAGGGGTGGCGGTGGAGGGGTGATCGATCGCCACCGAGCGTCACTCGGCCAATTCCTGAGCGGCGAACGCTAGGCCAGTGATGCCCGCAGCCTCGATCGCCCGTACGATCTCCTCATGCGCGACGATCTGCACCGGCATCTCGGCGAGGACGAACAAGCGGAAATCGCCGATTTTCGTTTCATCGAGCACGAGCGAGTCGAAGCCGATGATATCCGTCTCGCTACCGGCAGCGTAGATCGCGCGAGACTTGACATGGTCCACACAAGCGACCTTGCCAACGACGTTGACGACATGGAACTGCGTGTGGATCTCGCCGGTGACGGTGTTGTGAATCGTGCAAGGAAAGGACTCGATGTTGTCGACACCGTTGGCCGCCAAGAGCTGGAGCAGTCTGGTCGAAAGCACTCGCCCCCTACCGGTCAACAGCACGTTGTCGGTCAAGTTGCCTTGTGATCGTTCATTCATCTTGATGAGGATCGGCGGGACGCCGCCGGCGATCCGTCCACCGGTGTAGAACGAGAGCCCCAGATCCGGGGGCCACCCGCCGTAGATGAACGCATCGCCATCGTTCTTGTCGTTTTCCCAAAGATAGTATCGCATCACGACGCGGAGCCTTTCGAGGCCAGTTTCTCGGCAAGCATGCGCTTGCTCAGCCAGCGCGAGAAGGGTTGATTGGGGTTCTCGCCGTCATCGAGGGCTCGCAGGGCTTCTGCGATATAGTGGTCCCAGCGCGGAAAACCTGAAGGCATCAGATTGGCTTTGTTCAACGCCGCTTCATGGTACTTCCTCATGAGATCGAATCCATCGCCCTTGACCTTCGTCTTCAGCACGCCAGGCGGCCGCTGGGCGGTCTTGTCCTTGCCGTAGCCGCCGACATCGCCGAGTGTCATCTTGGCCAGCTTCGTTAAATACCAGCGCCAGCCCGTGAGCTTGCGGCGGATCAGATCGGAGACTTGCTGCAGGTCCGCAATGACCCTTCGCTGCGCCTCCGTCTCGCCGCGAGGATCGGCAGAACAGTAGCTGTAGCAGCGCTCCTGCAACTGGGCCAGCAGCGGGGAGGTCTTCGCGTCGAGATCGTATTCGAGCGGCGCCGGGTCGCTCCACGCATGACTGCTGGCGTGGTGCTGCAGATCGTGGCAGACGATGTCCACGATAAATCCGGGCACGTGAAAGCCGTTTTCCTTGCAGTTGATATCGTAGCCCATCAGGATCGCGTTGTGGACGAGTTCGGGGAACTCGCTCTCGCTGAAGACGTCGCAACTGATCAGATGGTGGCCTTCCGTGTAATACTCGGGGTACGGATACGCGCTGGCGGGTTTGCCGCGGCTGATATGGTAGTCCTTGTTGGCGTGCAGGGAGTCGACGCCTGGCCCTTCGATGATCCACGGCACGAGCTTGTCGTTGTCCTTCCACCGCCCGGGCGCCTTGGCGTCGCGGTCGGCCTTGCCCCCCTTGGGATAGTCCGGCTTCTTCAAGTGCCATTTCGCTTCGTGCGGACCCTTCTGGCCGGGACCGCACCGCCATTCGCACGCGTGCAATTCGGACGACGGCGCAGGCAGCGCGAGGGGCACCGCAACAGATTCACCGACCTGTGTCACTGGAGTTCCTCCCGTTCCGCGCTCCGCTCACCCCGGGATGTTCTTCTCATTGTGAAACAACGGATCGCCCATCCGACAGACGTTCTTCCCCTCGAACTTCACGTCGAACGAGTACATCATGAACTCGCAGGCGCCCTTGAACTTGCTGCTCGCCACGCCGCCGCCGGCCGAGCCCGCCTCGTCCCCGGCCGACATCTGGTACTTGGCGCCCTTGACCATGGGCATCGCGCCGTCGGTCTTGACCTTCGACGGGCCGCCGCTGGTGTCCGACGCCTTGCCGATGTTCGGGTAGGGGATGGGGACCGGTCCGCCCGGCGTGGGGGTCTTGCAGACGTCGGGAAAGACCACGCTCATCCCACCGCTCTGCTTGTGCACGATGCCGCGGCCGTTGGCGAATGTCGACTGTCCCATCGCGAGGTCCTCCGTCCCTATTTGTTATCGCCGCCGCCGCCGCGCCGCAACGAACTGCCAGCCGCGTCAGGCGCGCCCGGAACTCAACCCGCCACCGCGTCGACCAACGCGGCCGCCCGCCGGGGGCCGTCCGACGCGCACCAGACCAGCGCCGGCGCGGCGACGCGCTGCTTCCGGATGCCGAGCGCCGCCAGCCCCAGCATGACCGGCCCCAGGGCCGCGCCGAGGTCGCCGCAGCAGTCGGCGGGATGCTCGACGACCACGCCGGGATCCAGCTCGCGGTGCGAGCGCAAGCTGGCGACCCCGTACTCCTTGGCGCCGAAGCTCTCGCCGTTCAGCCCGGCGAAGATGGTCGCCACCGGCGCACGGAGCAGGCCGGGCGCGGTCAACACCGCGGCGAACGCCGCGGCCAGCCCGTCTCCCCGGTACGGCTCCTTGCTGTAACGGTGTCCCGCCTCGTCGGCCGCGCCGACCGCCAGCACCCGCGCGAGAGGCTCGAGGTCCGCCAGCGGCGGCGGCGCCCCCGGCCGGCCGAGCAGGACCACGCCGGCGCCCTCCCCGGGGATGAACCCGTCCATGACCTGCGCGCTCTGGATGCGCCGCTCGCGGTCCAGGGTGGCCAGCAGCATGAGGTCCAGGTAGCTGTCGACGCCGCCGGCGAGCGCGTAGTCACCCGCACCCGACGCCAGGAATTCCAGCGCCTTGGCGACTGCCATCAGTCCTGCTGCCCGGCCTCCCGGCACGAGCCGGCTGCGCGCGAGATCGAAGCGCACCCCCGCCGGCTCGAGTTGGGCGGCCAGGTGCGCCAGGAACGCTGCTGCGACCGGGTCGGCCAGCTCCGGGTGCTTCTCCGGCGTGGCCAGGAAGAGTGGCATCGGATCGCCCCGCCCGGTGTTCTGCAGGCCGTCGAGGACCTCCCCGACAGCCGGCGCCGCCAGCCGCAAGAGACGGCGCTGGCGGCTGGTCAAACCCGACACCGCCGCAACGTCCGGCACGAGCGGCGGCAGCGCATCCTCCTGCAGAAGCGCCATCACCAGAGGCTCGTGACGAGCGTCCATGACCGGCGACTCGGCGAAACCCGCCACGCCGGCCTGCACCGACGCGAAGGTCTGGGCCGCGCCCTGGCCCACGGCCGTGATCATACCCGCGCGGTAGATGATCGCACCCGGTGTCGCCATCACGCGGGCCTTTCGTCGAGCACCATTTCGCGCAGCTTGATCTCGACCCGCTGCAACCGGAGCGCCTTCTTGTCGCAGGGCAGGGCCGCCCGCCAGAGCATCGACAATCGCTCGTCGTCCGGCTCGACGAGCACGGTCTCGAGATGACACGACGGTCGCTCGCTGGCGCCGTCCAGCCTGACCGCGATGTCCAGCCCGCATCGCGGCAGCCGGAAGCTAAGCCGGCCGCGGGGTGACAGATGGATCAATTCGACCGGCTCGCCGCCCAGGAGGTAGCCGTCGGCCACGAGGTCCGGGTGCGCGGCGTTGAAGAACCGCGGATCGAAATCGGCCGGCAGATAGGGCGCCCGCTCGCGCTCCCACGCGGCGTCGTAGGTGCCGGCGAAGTCGCGTCGCGGTTTCCAGTTGGGCGCGACGAAACCGTAGCCGGCGGGACGCTCGGATTGCGACGGGTCGAGGAGATTGGGCGCGAGCGTGCCCTTGAGCTCCTTGCGCCGCTTCTCGGCGCGAAAACCACGGCCGACCGGATTCGCCTCCTCGGCCTTGATCTTGCCCTTCTCGGCATCGATCACGTGCACGCCGCCGAACGCGCGCTCGTAGACCAGCGGCATGCTCGTGAACGGCTGCGCCGCGTCCAGAGCGGCGCCCAGGACGCGGCCGTTGTAGAGGCGATCGCCCACGACGCGCACGCGCTTACGCAAGCGGCCGACCGTCAGCTGCGTGTCCAGCGTCGTGACCGGCCGTCGATCCGGCGCATGGGCGCTGCCGACAAGGACGACATCGGTCGCCGGTTTCGCCAGATGGATGTCGGCGGCATACCGGAGGCTGGACGCGCCGGGTTCGCCCCAGGACTCGTCGGCGAGCAGCAGCGGCCGCTGCTGTTCCGCGACCGCGAGGCTGTCGCCGAGGGTGAACGTCGCCTTGACGACCACATGGAGGGCGTCGACACCTCGCACGTCCGGCAAGAGGCTCAGCGCGGCCACGAAGGGCGTTTCATTGGCCAACTGCAGCATCGTCGTTGCATTTCCGACCAGCGGCCATCCCGCCGGCCCCTAGGGGGAGCGTTGCGGTCTTATTTTTTCGCGAGCAGACCGAACCGACTGCACCGGGCCCGCGTCCGGACAGCAAATACGAATTCGCGACATCAAGAACCGCCGCGACGGCGGCGCGGCGAGATTCTACGCGAAACCGGCCACGCCCTGCAACACCTCTCTTGTTCCGCGAAGATTGTTGCTGGAACGGTCAAGGCCATATAATAAAAAGATTTAAGCGCCATTAGCGGCCGAACCAGCCAAATCCTTCCACGGCAGGAGCTTCGATAACGGTAGCAACAATCTTCGCGGCATAACCCTATGATATGGACTATCAATTGCCTATTGCCAGACGCTCCGTCGGTGCTACCATCACCGCACACGTCGCGTGCCCGCCCCTTGGTAGTCTGCCGCGCGAGGAGTCACGACCATGCCCGATCTCGCCGCCCTGCTGCGACCGATCAACGACGCCCAGCCCAGCGGAGCCAACCTGCGTCTGCACGCCGGCGATCTGACGTTCTCGCAGCTGGAGGAGCTGCGCCGCGAGAGCGATCCCCTGCTCGATCCGGGCGGTGAAGGCAAATCGGCCGACTGGCGCGGCGTCGTTCGCCTGTGCGAGCAGGCCCTGGGCGAGAAGACGAAGGACCTCGAGCTGGCGGCGGCCTTGACGCAGGGTCTGCTCTACACCACCGGTTGGCCCGGCCTGCAGGCGGGGCTCGCGCTGATCGCCGGCCTGGTCGAGAACTTCTGGGAGACGCTGCATCCCGGCTGGGACGACGGCGAGATCATCACGGCGATCCGCGCGCGACCGCTCTCCTGGCTGGGCTCGAGCCAGGACTTCCTGCGGGCCGCCAAGCGGGTGCCGCTGACCGCGCCGATCGGCGATCAGCCGCGCTCGTGGTTCGATTACGAGCAATCCCGGCGGGTCGACGAGGCCGCGACCAAGGCCAACCGCGCAGCCTTCCAGGAACTCGTCGAGGCGGGCCTGATCACCGGCGAGCAGTGGCGCAGCTCGCTCGCCGGCACGCCCCTGGATCGCCTCGACGCCGTGGTTGCCGAGCTGGCCGCGTGCCAGATGGCCCTGCAGGCCCTCGAGGCGGTCTGCGCCGAGCGCTACGGCGACGACGCGCCCTACCTGCTGGAGTTGCGCAACCTGCTCGATGACTGCCACGACTACCTGGTCAAGTACAAGGCCGGCCAGCTCGACACGGGGCCGGCTTCGACTGCGGCGCAAAGATCGCAAGAGGGGACGGCAGAAATGGCAGCAACGCCGCCAGCAGCGGCTTCCGTGGCGGCGTCCGGGCCGATCCAGACGCGGGATGAAGCGTTCCGTCGCTTGCGGGAGGTTGCGGATTTCCTGCGACGGACCGAACCTCACAGCCCGGTCTCGGCCCTGCTCGAACGCGCGGTCCGCTGGGGCAACATGTCTTTCGAGGACCTGTTCCGCGACGTCGTGCAGAGCGAAGACGCGCGCGGCGAAGTCGGCAAAATCTTGGGCTTGAAATTGTGGAAAGAAGAAGAGTAATCTCCGGCAGTCTTTTCTAGAGGCGGTCCTGACGCGGATTTCGCCCGGTTCCGGTCGGTGCCGGTCTGCTGTCGGCGCCGGTATTGGCCACCATCCTGAGGGAGGACCTGCATGGCTGGAAGCATCTACGACAAGAAGGCGCGGGTCCGCCCCCCGCGGGTCCACATCTCGTACGATGTGGAGTTGAACGGCGCCCAGGTCAAGAAGGAGCTGCCCTTCGTCGTCGGCGTGCTCGCCGATTTCTCGGGCAACCCCAGCCAGCCGCTGCCGCGCCCGCGCGATCGCAAGTTCGTCGAGATCGACCGCGACAACTTCGACGACATCCTCAAGAGCACCAAGCCGCGGGCGGCCTACAAGGTCGCCAACACGCTGCAGGACGACGGCAGCGAGCTGTCGGTCGAGCTCGAGTTCGAGAAGCTCGCCGACTTCTCGCCCGACGCGGTGGCGCGGCAGGTCAAGCCGCTGAACGATCTGCTGGAGATCCGCACGCGGCTGAAGGCCCTGCTCAGCAAGACCGAGGGCAACGATCGGCTCGAGGAGTTGCTCAACGCGATCGTCAAGAATCCCGAGCTTCGCGACAAGTTGAAAGATGTCATGAACATCGACGAGCCCGGATCCGGCGGGGAGGGTGCGTGATGGCGGAGAAGAAGAAGCAGCACAAGGTCGAGGAGCTCATCGAGCTCGAAGGCGCCGACATCCTCGAGGAGATGATCTCGACGGGCATCAAGCCGCGCGACGAAGCGGCCCGCACGCACGGCGAGGCCATGTTGCGCGATCTGGTGGCTCAGCTCATCGATCCCGGGACGGTGGTGGCCAAGGACGCCAGCAAGACGATCCTGAACCGGATCGCCGCGATCGATCAGACGATCAGCCGCCAGCTCAACGAGATCATGCACCATCCGGACTTCCAGAAGCTGGAGTCGACCTGGCGCGGCTTGCATCACCTGGTCATGAACAGCGAGACCGGCGAGACGATGAAGGTCCGCATCCTGAACATCAGCAAGAAGGACCTCTTGCGGGACTTCCAATCGGCGGCCGAATTCACCGAGAGCGCGCTCTGGAAGAAGGTCTACGAGAACGAGTTCGGCCAGTACGGCGGCGATCCCTACGGCGCCCTGGTCGGCGACTACGAATTCAACCGCCATCCCCAGGACATCGAGCTGCTCGAGCACATCAGCCACGTCGCGGCCGGCGCGCACGCGCCGTTCATCTCGGCCGCCGACGCCCAGATGTTCGGCCTGGAAAGCTACACCGACATGCCGAACCCGCGCGACCTGGCCAAGGTCTTCGACAAGAGCAATCCCGAGAACGCCAAGTGGCTCAGCTTCCGCGACAGCGAGGACGCGCGCTTCGTCGCTCTGACGATCCCGCATGTCCTGGGCCGGCTGCCCTACGGCAAAGCGACCAAGCCGGTCGACGCCTTCGATTTCGAGGAGGATGTCAGCGGCTCGCACGACCACTACCTGTGGACCAACGCCGCGTACTCCTTCGCCGGCCGCCTGACCGACGCGTTCTCCCGTCATCACTGGTGCGTCGCAATCCGCGGCCCGGAAGGCGGCGGACTGGTGGAGGGGCTGCCGATCCATTCCTTCAAGACGCGCGAGGGCGACGTCGGCGCCAAGTGCCCGACCGAGGTCCTGATCCCCGACACGCGCGAGAAGGAACTGAGCGACCTGGGCTTCATCCCGCTGATCCACTGCAAGAACACCGACTACGCCGCCTTCTTCGGCGCCAACAGCGTGCAGCGGCCCAAGGTCTACCAGGACGACGCGGCGACGGCCAACGCGGACCTGTCGCGCAAGATCCAGTACCTCATGGCCACCGCGCGCATCGCGCACTACCTGAAGGCGATCTGCCGCGACAAGGTCGGCTCCTTCGCGGCGCGGTCCAACGTGCAGGATTTCCTGAACAACTGGATCAACCAGTACGTGCTCAACCAAGACGACGCCACGCAGGAGCAGAAGGCCAAGTTCCCGCTGCGCGAAGCCCATATCGAGGTGACCGAGGACAAGGCCCGGCCGGGTTGCTACAAGGCCGTCGCGCACCTCAAGCCGCACTTCCAGCTCGAGGAGCTGAACGTCTCTCTGCGTCTGGTGGCCGACCTTCCGGCAGCCGCCAAATGAGGATGCGGTCGGCGCCGCGCTCCGGCGCGGAGCCGACCGCTGGCGCCGCCAGGCGCAGTGCGCGGCGCCTTCGCAACAGACAGTGTTCCAGGTATGACCTGTCGCCAACGCCCAGCGAAAGGACACGACGATGATCGATGCCTACCTCAAGATCGAGGGCATACCCGGCGAATCGACCGCCAAGGGTTTCGAGAAGCAGATCGAGATCCTGAGCTTCTCCCACAACGTGCATCAGTCGACCGATATCTCGGCCAGTTCGGCGGGCGGGGCCACGACCGGCCGCACGACGCACGCCGATTTTACCATCACCAAGGCGGTGGATCTGGCGTCGCCGGTTCTCCTGCAGCGCTGCTGCGACGGCACGCACATCCCCTCGGTGGCCTTGACGCTGGTGCGGGCCGGCGGCGACAGCAAGGTGCCGTTCATGGTCTACACCCTGACGAACCTCGTCGTCAGCGACGTCAGCTACTCCGGCAGCAAGGACGGGCTGCCCATGGAGTCGGTGTCGTTCAACTACGGCAAGATCGAGTGGGTGTACACGCAGCAGAAGCGCGCCGGCGGCGGCGGCGGCGGCAACACGACGGGCACGTGGAACCTGGAGACCAATTCGGCGAAGTAGCCGCGGATCGCTGACCGCAGGGAAGGACGGTGCCCGTGTCCACACCGACGGCAGCCGATCTATGGCAATCCGGGGATCTGGCCGGGGCCATCGCCGCGCAGACGGCGGTGGTCAAGGCCAGTCCCACGGATACCGACGCGCGCTCGCTCCTGTTCGCTCTGCTCGCGTTCGCCGGGCAGTGGGAACGCGCCGGTACGCATCTGCGCGCCATGGCGGCGGCCGAGCAGGAGCTGCAGCGTTCGGTGGAGTTCTACCGGGGGCTCTTGACCGCCGAGATCCACCGGCAAGGCGTCTTCGAAGGCGACGCGGTCCCGGTGCTGCCGCCGCAGGCGCCGGCCCACCTGGAGCATCGCCTCGCCGCCGTGCAGGCCTGGCGCCGCGGCGACGCGGCGGGCGCGGGCGAACATCTCGCCGCGGCGCTGGACTGCCAGCCCGATTTGCGGGGCACGGTCGACGGCCGGCCGTTCTCGGGCTGGCGCGAACTGGACGACCTGCTGGGCTCGGTCTGCGAGGTGCTGGCCGGCGGTCGCTACCTGTGGTTGCCCTGGGAGTGGGTCCGCAGCCTGGAGGTGACGGCGCCAACGCGGTTGCCCGACCTGCTCTGGGTCGGAGCCAGGATCCTGCACCGCGACGGCGACGAGCTGTCGGTGAACCTGCCGGCTCTCTATCCTGGCAGCCACGCGTGGTCGGAGCCGGCCCTGCAGCTGGGACGGCGCACCGAGTGGAGCGGCGCGGCGGGCCTGCAGAGGGGACAGGGGCAGCGGTTGCTGGCGTACGGCGACGCCGCGGGCGAGGTCTGCGAACTGCCGTTGCTGGAGCTGCGCACCCTCGAGTTCGAGCCCTGAGGCACCCGCCCGGCTGCCGATCGCGCGGCAATCCGGAAAGGACGTCGATGTCGGGTTTCCGAGCACAGGACCGGCTGCGGCCGCCGTTCTGGGACCGGCTGACTGCCGATCCCGCCGCGGTGACGTCGGCCGCCTTGCGCGTCGACGCGCGGCAGCTCGTCGCGGCCGTGCGGCGGGACATCGAGCGGCTGCTCAACACCCGGCGCACCGATCTGCTCGACCTCGCGCATCTGCCGGAAGCCGCGGCTTCTCTGCTCGGCTTCGGTCTGCCGGACCTGTCGGCGTTCTCGGGCCGCAGCACGCGCGACCGCCGCGCGATCTGCGACCTGATCGCCGATCTGCTGCGCAAGTACGAGCCGCGGCTGGTGCCGGCCTCGATCCGCGTCGACTACATCGACGGCGGTTCGATCGCCCGCCTGGCCACGGCCGCGGAGGCGCATTTCCGCATCCGCGCGCTGCTGCACGTCGAGCCCCTGCGGCAGCCGGTGACGTTCGACACCGCCGTCGACATGGAGACCAGCGAGGTCAAGCTCGAGGATGGCGGCGATGCGTGATCAGCTCCTGCACCACTACGAACGCGAGCTGCGGTTCATCCGGCGCGAAGCCGGCCAGTTCGCGGCGCGTTATCCCGCGATCGCCGACCTCCTGCAGATCGAGGCCGATCGCTGCAACGATCCGCACGTCGAGCGCCTCATCGAGGCGTTCGCCATGCTCGCGGCGCGCGTGCAGCTGCGCCTGGACGACGAGTTCCCCGAGATCACGACCGCATTCCTGCAGGCGCTGTGCCCGCCGCTCGTCACGCCGGTCCCCTCGCTGACGGTCGTTCAATTCACGGCCGATCCCGATCAGAGCGAGGCCACCAGCGGCGTCGACGTTCCCCGCGGGACCCAGATCCACACGCGGCCGTCCGGCGGCGTCATCTGCCGCTTCAAGACGTGCTATCCGGTGACGCTCTGGCCGCTGGAGGTCACCGGGCTGGATGTCATCGGGCTGGACGCCGGCGAGCCGGGCCTGCCGCCCGGCGCGACGGCGGCGCTGCGCATCCGCCTGCAGACGCGCGGCGCGCAGAATTTCCGCGAGTTGGACCTCGACCGCCTGCAGTTCTTCCTCGACGGCGACGCCTCGCTGGTCTATCGGCTCTACGAAGTGCTCTGCCGCCGAACCGTCGGCCTCGTGCTGCGGCCCAGCCAGGCCGGCTCGAGCCGCGGCCGCGGGATCGCGCTGCCGCCCGACAGCCTGCGTCCGGTCGGCTTCGCGGACGACGAAGCGTTGCTCGAGTTCCCGCAAGGCGCGTTCGCGGGCCATCGCCTGCTGCAGGAGTACTTCGCGTTCCCCGAGAAGTTCCTCTTCGCCGAATTGCGCAACCTCGCGGCCGGCGCGCTCGGCGATCTCGGACACACGCTCGAGGTGCTGGTCTGTCTGGACGAGCTGCCGCTCGACCTCGAGGGCAAGCTCGGTCCGCAGAATCTGAAGCTCGGCTGCACGCCTGCGATCAACATCTTCCCGCAGACCGCCGAGCCGATCCGCCTGACGCATCAGATCAGCGAATATCCCGTGATCCCCGACGCGCGCGCGGCCGCCTCGTACGAGGTCTACGGGATCACCGCGGTCGAGACCTTCGACGCCCAGAGCGGCAAGAGCCGCGTCTTCTTCCCGCTGCACGCGCAGGGGCACTGGAACGCGCCGGCCGACGCCGCCTACTGGCAGGCGTCGGTGCGGGCGAACCACGGCGAGGACGCCGGCGTGACGACCTACCTGACTCTGGTCGACCGGGCCGCCCGGCCGCTCGACGAGCTGCCGACCAAGACCTTGACCGTCGAGACGCTGTGCACGAACGGCGATCTGCCCGCGGAGTTGCCGATGGGCGATCCGCGGGGCGACTTCCAGGTCGAAGGCCGCCCCGGCGTGGCGCGCATCCAGGTCCTGCGCAAGCCGACGCGCACGCTGCGTCCGCCGGAGCGCCGGTTCGGTCTCTGGCGTCTGGTCAGCCTGCTGAACGTCAATCATCTCTCCCTGGCGGGCGCGCCCGGGACCGCCGACGCCGGCGGCTGGTCCGATCCCGCGGCCTTGCGCGAGCTGCTGGGTCTGCTCGACTTCACCGGCACCGCGGCGGCGCGGCAGCGCATCGCCGGCCTGGTGGCCGTCCGCGCCCGCTCCGTCCTGCGCCGCGTCGACTCCGGACGCGCGGGCCTCTTCGCCCGCGGCACCGAAATCGGCCTGCGCTTCGACGAGGGGCGCTTCGCCGGCAGCGGCGCCTTCCTGCTGGCGGCGGTGCTCGAGCGATTCCTGGGCAGCCTGGCGCCGATCAACTCCTTCACCCAGCTGGTCGCCAGCAGCCAGCAGCGGGAGGAGGTGCTCAAGCAATGGCCGCCGCGCGCCGGACAGAAGGTTCTTGTCTAGGCGATCAGCTCCTGGCCGCGCCGGGTCGCTGGGACTTCTACCAGGCGGTCCGCCTCTGGCAGCAGGCCGCCCGCGATCTGGCCGCCGTCGGCGTCGACGACGACCCCGCGCGCGAGGCCTTGCGCTTCCGCACCTCGGTCTCCTTCGCGTTTCCGACCTGCGAGATCGGCGCCTGCCGTCTCGATCCCGAGCAGCCGGGCCGCGCCGAGCTGCGCGTGAACTTCATGGGCGTGGCCACGCCGGCCAGTTTCGGTTCGCTGCCGACGCCCTACGCCGAGGACGTGTCCCTGGCCGATCGCCGTCGCCTGCCGGCCCTGCACGAATTCCTCGACATGTTCAACCACCGGTTCATCTCGCTCTTCTATCGCGCCTGGCAGAAGCATCACGCCGCGGTCGCGTACGAACAGGCCGCCGCGGGGCAGCCCGCCCTTTTCGAGATGGCCTTGCGCAGCCTGCTGGGCATGGCCAATCCGGGCGCCCATGCCCAGGTGTCGCGGCTGGACGAACTCGTGCTCGGGCGGCCGGGACTGCTGCGCCCCGGCGCGACGAGCTGCAGCTCGCTCGTCGCGCTCATGGACCAGATCTTCGGCGTGCGGGCGCGCGTCGAGCAGTTCGAGACGCGCTGGTTCACGATCGAGCCGGAAGACCGGTCGCGCCTCGGCCGCGCGGCCTGCCGCCTGGGCGAGGACCTGACGGTCGGCGACAGCGTCGCGCTGGCGCAGTCGCGTTTCCGGCTCGTGCTCGGTCCGCTCGCCTGGGACGCGTTCGCGTCGTTCCTGCCGCAGGGCGGCGCGCACGACGTGTTGCACGACCTGATCAAGGTCGCCGTCGGACCGGAGTTGACGTATGACATCCAGCTCGATCTGGACGCCGCCGGCGTGCCGCCGTTGCGCCTCGGCCTCGCGGCTGAAGAGCCGGCGGCCCGGCTGGGCTGGACGACCTGGCTCGGCCCGCCGCGCGGGAGAGGCGCCGTCTCGGTCGTGGTCGCGAGCCGGCCGCAGGTTGGAGCCGAAGTAGCCTAGCGCAGAGAAAGGTCGATCACCCATGGGTCTGAACTTGAAGAACCTGGTGAGCAAGCTGACGCCGCAGGCCCGCCGCGCGCTCGAGAGCGCCGCCGGCCTGTGCCAGTCGCGTTCGCATTTCGAGGTGGCTTGCGAGCACTGGCTGGTCAAGCTGGCCGAGCAGCCGTCGCACGACATCGCCCGCATCTGCGAGCACTACGAGATCGCGCCCGACGTGGCGCTGCTCGGCCTGGAGCGCGGCCTGGCCGATTACAAGACCGGCAACAGCGGACGGCCGACGCTCGGCGCGGACATCGAGGAACTGTTGCAGGCCGGCTGGCTGCGCGCCTCGATCGACTACCAGCACTCGCGCGCGCGCTCCGGCGTCATCTTCCTGGCGGCGCTCGCCGACCGCGCCATGGGACGGCGCCTGCGCGACAATTTCCCAGATCTGGAGCACATCAACGTCGAGGACCTCGCCAAACGGTTGCCCGACATCGTGGCCGGCTGCCCGGAGGATCGCGAGGTCTTCCATCAGGCCGGCGGCGCCACGGCCGTCGCCGGCAAGGCGCGCGCGGGCGGCGCGGCGGCCGGTCCAGCCACTCCGGCCCTCGACCAGTTCACCGTCGACATGACCGACGAGGCGAAGCAGGGCCGCATGGACCCGATCCTCGGCCGCGACCGCGAGATCCGGCAGATCGTCGACATCCTGACCCGCCGGCGCCAGAACAACCCGATCCTGACGGGCGAGGCCGGCGTGGGCAAGACCGCCGTCGTCGAGGGCTTCGCCCAGCGCGTGGCCGCCGGCGACGTGCCCGAGCCCCTGCGCGGCGTGATGGTCAAGTCGCTCGACCTGGGGTTGCTGCAGGCCGGCGCGGGGGTCAAGGGAGAGTTCGAGAACCGGCTCAAGCAGGTCATCGAGGAGGTGCACACCTCGCCGGTGCCGATCATCCTCTTCATCGACGAGGCCCACACGCTCATCGGCGCCGGCGGCCAGGCCGGCCAGAACGACGCCGCCAACCTCCTGAAACCGGCCCTGGCGCGCGGCGGCCTGCGCACCATCGCGGCGACGACCTGGGCCGAATACAAGAAGTACTTCGAGAAGGACCCCGCCCTGACGCGGCGTTTCCAGGTCATCAAGATCGACGAGCCGGACGAGGCCGTGGCCATCGAGATGATGCGCAGCCTGGCGCCCAAGCTGGAGAAGCACCACGGCGTGCACCTGCTGGACGAGGCCGTGCGCGACTCGGTCCGCCTCTCGCTGCGGTATCTGCCGGCGCGGCAGCTGCCGGACAAGTCGGTCAGCGTGCTGGACACGGCCTGCGCGCGCGTCGCCATCGGCCAGGGCGCGATCCCCGAGGGCATCGAGAGCCGGCGCAGCCGCTTGAACGCGTTGTCCGCCGAGGCGGCGGTGCTCGAGCGCGAGGCGGCGCTCGGCGCCGATCGCGCGGCGCGGCTCGCGGCGATCGCCGGCGAGAAGCAGAGGGTCGCCGGCGAACTGGCCGCGGTCGAACAGCGCTGGGAGCAGGAGAAGGCCCTGGTCACCGAGATCTGCCAGCTGCGGGCCACGCTGCACGGCGCGCCGCCGGCCGACAAGCCCGCCGAGGAGCGCGCCACGCCGGCCGCGGCGCAGCCGGCCGCGACGCTCGACAAGGCGAAGTTGCTGGCCCGCTACCAGGCGTGCCAGAAGCAGCTCGCCGAACTGCAGGGCGAGGAACCGCTCGTCTCGAGCGAGGTCGACGCGCAAGCCGTCGCCGCGGTCATCTCGAGCTGGACCGGGATCCCGGTCGGGCGCATGGTCGCCGACCAGATCCAGACGGTGCTCGAGCTGCCCAGCCGTCTGGAGCAGCGCGTCATCGGCCAGAACCACGCGCTGGAGACCATCGCGCAGCGCATCCGCACCTCGCGGGCCAACCTGGACAATCCGTCGCGTCCGGTCGGGGTGTTCCTGCTGGTCGGCCCGAGCGGCGTCGGCAAGACCGAGACGGCGCTGGCGCTCTCGGAGATCCTCTACGGCGGCGAGCGCAACCTCGTCTCGATCAACATGTCCGAGTACCAGGAAGCGCACACGGTCAGCAGCCTGAAGGGTTCGCCGCCCGGCTACGTCGGCTACGGCGAGGGCGGCGTGCTGACCGAGGCGGTCCGGCGGCGCCCCTACTCGGTCGTCCTGCTGGACGAGGTCGAGAAGGCCCACCCCGACGTCATGGAGCTGTTCTTCCAGGTCTTCGACAAGGGCGTGCTCGAGGATGGCGAGGGGCGGGTCATCGATTTCAAGAACACGGTCATCCTGCTGACGAGCAACATGGGCACCGAACTGACCATGTCGCTCTGCCAGGATCCCGACACCATGCCGGCGCCCGACGCCTTGGTCGAGGCGCTGCGGCCGGAGATCCTGAAGACCTTCCCGCCGGCCCTGCTGGGGCGCATGATCGTGGTGCCCTACTATCCGCTGCACGGCGAATCGCTGCGCCGGATCGTGGCGCTGCAGGTCGGCCGCATCGCCAAGCGCATGCGGGCCAACCACGGCGTCGAGCTGGTCTATGACGATGGATTGCTCGAGGCCATCGCTGAGCGCTGCCAGGATCCCGACAGCGGCGCGCGCGTCGTCGACCACATCCTGACGCGCTCGCTGTTGCCCGAGATCTCGGCCGAGTTCCTGGCGCGCATGGCGCGCAACGAGACGTTTACGCGGGTGCAGGTGACCCTCGACGCGAGCGGCTTCACCTACGCCATCAGCTAGCGGCCGTTCCCGGCGGTCGGGCCGGACCGGCGTTATGATTTCGAATGCTGCGATGCTCTTCAAGCCTGGAGGCGCGAGCCATGCGTGATGGTCGGTTGTTGATCGAGTCGGCACCGTTCTGGTGCGCGCTGGCGGCGGTATGCTGCCTGGCCTGGTCGCCCGCGGCCGGCGCGGCGTCCGACGCCCCCCTGTTCGAGACGCTGCAAGCGGCCGCTGCCAGCGGCGACGACCCGCCGGCGCTCGCGGCCGCGGAAGAGGACGCCGGCTGGTGGGACGGCTTCGCGCCGGCGCCTGATGGCCAGGGGTTGCGCAGCGGCGCTCTGCGGGGTCGCTGCGCCAGCCTCCTCGTCCATGACGGCAAGCTCTACGCCCACGGCGTCTTCGACAACGCGGGCGGACAGACGGTCCAGAACATCGCGGCGTTCGACGGCCGCAGCTGGACCGCGCTGCCTGGCGTCGGCCCGCCCCGTTACGATCTCCTGGGTCCGACGCTGGCCGTGTTCGATGGCAAGCTGGTCGTGGCCGAGTTTTCGGGCGGCGTCACCGCGGTACGGCGCCTCGACGGCACGAACTGGACCGCGCTCGGCACGGCGCCCATCGGGGCCGTCCAGCATCTGCACAGCTTCACCGTGGCCGGACAGGAACGATTGTACCTCGTGGTGAACGACGCTTTGGATGTGACCAGCCAGGGGCGGGTCTACCGGTGGAATCCGCAGACGCTGCTCTGGCAGGTCCAGGGGACGGGCCTGCCTGTCGGTGTGATCTTCGCGATGGCCGAGCACGACGGCGACCTCTACGTGACGGTCTATGGTCAGGCCGCCGGCATGGTCTGGCGCCTGCGCGGCGACGAGCCCGGGGGCGACTGGGCCAGCGTCTACGCGAGCGCCGAGATGCGGCCGATCCACCTGCTCAGCCATCAGGGATCACTCTATACCTCGGGCCTGGCCAACAACGCGGGCCTTCTGCTGCGCTACAACCCGAGCGGCGTCCCGCAGTGGCAGAACGTGGGGGCCACCGTGACCGGTGCAGGGCACGTGTATCACATGGCGAGCTGGCAGGAGCGCATCGTCCTGGTGGGGAACTTCCCGGGGCTTGGCGCCGCGACGTCGCGCAACGTCGCCTACTGGCAGGACGGCACGGTCCACGCGATGGGCTCCGGACTGACGTCGGCGACCGAGAACGATCCCTTCACGGTCGCCGTGTTCGGCGGCGACGTCTATGTCGCCGGTCGTTTCGGCGACGCCGGCGGCCGCGCGTCCTCTGGCATCGCCCGCTGGCGCGACCTCGACGATCCCCTGGCCACTCCGACGATCAACCCGACCGTTCCGGCCACGCTCTTCGCCGGCGAGCCCGTGAACATCGCGGCGACGATCGCCTCATATCAGACCGTGCGCGGCGTCCGCCTGGGGTACCGCACCTTCGATCAGGACGCCTACAGCTTCCGGCCCATGGCGCTGCAGACGGGCAGCAACGACGTCTACCGCGCGACGATCCCCGGCGGCGCGGTCACGACGCACGGGCTCCAGCATTTCGTCGAGGTGGAGACCGACCTGGGCACCTTCACGATGCCGCCCGACGCCGCGCAGGCCGCCGCGTACGTGGGGACCGAGGTCGGTGGCCGCATCATCATGCCGCTGGCGGGGCGCTACGAACTCATCGGCATCCCGTTCGTGCCGACGGGCACCATGTCGCAGATCTTCGAGGGCGTCATGGGCGAGTACAAGCCGTCGCGCTGGCGTCTGGAGCGCTGGGATCCCGAGACCGAGACGTATCTGCCGTTCCCGCAGGTACCGCCCGCCGACCCCGGCACCGGTTACTTCCTGATCCAGCGCGACGAGCAGGACGTGCTGGTCACCGGCGTTTCGTCCAGCACGGTGGGCGGCGCCACTATCCCGCTGGAGCCGGGTTGGAACATGATCTCCACGCCGTACCAGCTCTTCATCCCCTGGGCCCAGGTGGTGCGGCCGGCCGGGGTCGAGAACCAGCTCATCACCCGCGCCAACGACGAGTACGTGGTTGTTTCGCCGGCAGTCATGGCCCCGGGGACCGGCTACTTCGTCTATCACGCCGGCGCGAACCCGGTGACGCTCAGGGTGCCGACCGTCAGCGCCGGCAAAGCCGCCGGCGATCGCCAGCCCGGCAGCGCGGCCGAGGCAGAACTCGCGGACCTCGCCGGCTGCGCCTGGACGATCCGCATCGCCGCGAGCCAGGGCGGACGGCACGACCTGATCAAGACGATCGGTGCGCTCGCGCCCGGAGCCGAAGGTCCCGGCAACCTGCACCAGCCGCCCGCGCTGCCGCACGATCTGGCGGTGTGGCTGGAGCACGAGAGCGCCGCCGGCGTGCACCGGCTGCGGCGCGATCTGCGTTCCTTCGACCAGGGCGGCGTCTGGGACCTCGTGGTGCGCCCCGCGGCCGGCGGCGGCCCCGTGACGCTGACCTTCGCCGGGCTCGACGAGGTGCCCGCCGATCTGCAGATCGCGCTCGCCGCGCCGCACGGCACGGTCGACCTGCGCCGCGCCGGCGCGACCTGGCAGAGCGCGGCCGACGGCGAGACGCATCTGCGCCTGGTGGTCGGTTCGCAGGATCTCGTCGAACAGGCCGCGGGCTCGTTGCCGCAGCCGTTCGCGCTGCTGCCGGCCTATCCGAATCCGTCCAATCCGTCAACGAGGGTGACCTTCGCGTTGCCACGCGCGACCGCGGTCCGCCTGTCCGTGTACGACCTCGCCGGCCGGCGCGTGCGCACGCTGCTCGACGACGTGCGCGCTCCTGGCCGCCACGCGATCGAGTGGGACGGCGCCGACGACACCGGCCGCGGCCTCGCTTCTGGTATCTACGTGTTGCGGTTGCAGGCCGGCGAGCTGAGCCAGACGCGCAAGTTGACGCTGGTTCGCTGAGCTTTCCATCCAGGGCGGTCCGGCGCGCACGACGCCGCCGGGCCGCCGGGAGTCGCGATGTTCTTCAAGAAGCGGAACCAGAGCGTGCGCAAGTGTCCCAGCGGGCACATCATGGATCCCGACTGGGACACTTGCCCCTACTGTGCGGGCGAGCAGTCCTCGGTCTTCCTGGACGAGAGCCGCGCCGATCAACGATCGGCCTCGCCGCGGGGCGATCTGCCGCCCGCGCCCCCGCTGCCGCCGCTGCCGCCGCCGCCGTCACCCTCGCCGGTCGCCTCGCACCGCGCGGCGCCGCCTCCGCCTCCATCCCCCGCGACGAGCGATCCCGACGTGACGCAGATCAGCCGCCGTGGTCCGCCGCCGCCGCCGCCGCCGCCGCCCGCAAGGGGTTCTCCGCCGCCTGTCGCGCCGTATGCGCCGTTGCCGCCCACGGCACCTGCCGCCGGATCCGGGCCGCCGCCGCTGGTCGAGTTCACCGATGCCCGCGGTCGGCCGGCGTCGCCGCCGCTGCCGCCGCCTGCCGCCACGCCCCATCTGCCGCCAACGGCGCCTTCCGGCAGGTCCGCGCCGCAGGTGCCTGGCAGCCTGGATGAACCGACGCGCATCCTGAGCGCCGCGACCGGCGGCGGCCTGCTGGTCGCCTGGCTCGTGGCGGTTTCGGGGCCCTGGCGTGGCCAGGATTTCCGGATCCAGCCCGGCGGCGCCCGTGTCGGCCGGCTCCCCGCCTGCGGGATCTGCCTGCCGCAAGGGCAGGACCTCGGGCTCTCGAAAGAGCATGCGGAGGTGCGCATCGCGGCCGGCACCTGCGTCCTGGTCGACTTGGGTTCGGCCAACGGCACCTTCGTCAACGACGAGCGCATAACCGAACGGGCTCTTCAGGATGGCGACCGGGTGCGGTTCGGCCTGCTCGAGTTCGTCTACAAGTGTCTGGTGCTATGACCGCGCGCGCCGACGATGCGACGCGCTCCGGCCCGTCGCGAACGGATCTGGAGCTGGTCTCCCTGGGCGCGGCGCCCGCGATCGCCCGCTGCCTGCCGGGCGCGGAGCTCGTCCTGGGGCGCGACCCGTCGTGCGACGTGCGGCTGGACGATGCCACGGTCAGCCGGCGCCACACCCGTTTGGCCTGGCAGGACGGCGCCTGGTGGGTGCAGGACCTCGGTTCGGGCAACGGCACCCTGCTGGCCGGCGCGCGCGTGCAGCAAGCGGTGCTCAGCGACGGCGCGACGTTGCAGGTCGGTCCGTTCCAGTGGGTCGTGCGCCTGCGCCGCCCGCCGGCGCGCTGGCGCGCCGCCGACGGCTGGCTGGTCTGGCGGCTCTCCGCGCTCGAGCCGCGGGCGGGCGCGGTCGACCGCCTGCTCTGGAAGCGTCAGACCGTGCTCGGGCGCAGCGCCACGGCCGATGTCGTGGTCGGCGGCGACCAGGTCTCGGCGCTGCACGCGAAGCTCCAGTACGGCGCCGCCGGCCTCGGCGTGACCGATCTCGGCAGCGCCAACGGGACCCGCGTCAACGGCGCGCCGGTGCGGGGGGCCCGCGTGCAGGACGGCGACCGCCTGGAGATCGCCGACCTGCCGTTCCGCTTGCGCCGCACCTGGGTGCCCGTGCCGGCGGTCATGGGCGCGGCGGGCGTGTTCGCGGCGCTGCTGCTGGTGCTGGCGCTGCTGCCGACGGCCGGCCGCCGCACGCTCGAGCGGGACCGCTGGTGGACGCGCGAGATGTACCTCGAGCAGGCCCAGCGCAGCCTCACCGAAGCGGTCGACGCCTGGCAGCGGCCGCAGCCGGCGCGCGAGCTGGCCCGCGCACGCTTCGACATCGCGTTGCGTTCCCTGGCCGCCGTCGACTACCTGCCCATGCACGCGCCCGCCGGAAGCGACATCGCCGCCGCCCTGCAGCGCGCGGAACTGGAGTTCGGCGGTCCGCTGCAGGGCCGCGACCTCTACGCCATCCTGCAGGAGCTCGAGGATGCGCCGCAGCCGCCGCCGGTCGCCGAGACGGCGGCGCCGAGCGCGCCGCCTCCATATTCGCTGGACGCGGAGCTGAGCCTGATCATGGCCGAATTCGGCATCGACGTCGCCACCCAGCCGATGCCGCCCGACCTGGTGGCGGCCATCGAACGCTTCGTCGACTACTGGTCGAACGAGAAACGCGGCTTCACGCGCCGCGCCTGGCGGCGCGGCCAGCAGCATCTGCCCATGATCGAGGACACGCTGCGGCGTTACCGTCTGCCGCCGGTCTTCAGCTACCTGCCGTTCATCGAGAGCCGTTTCGAGGTCGACATCCTGAGCGAGGCCGGCGCCCGCGGCCTGTGGCAATTCATGCCCGCCACGGCGCGCCAATACGGCCTGCGAGTCGACGCCGCGGTCGACGAGCGCATCGACCCCGTGAAATCGACCGAGGCCGCGTGCCAGTATATCGAGTTCCTGCTGAACGCGTTCGGCGCCAACTCGTTCATGAGCGCGATCGCCGCCTACAACAAGGGCGAGCACGGCATCCTGCGCTGCCTGGGCCGTGCCGCGGACTGGCGCTCGCGCTGGAATTTCTGGGACATCGCCACGCGCGGCGACTGCCTCAAGCAGGAGACGATCGAATACGTCCCGAAGTTCCTCGCCGCGGCCGTCGTCCTGCGGCGGCCCGATGTCTTCGTGCTGGAGGAGGGGGGCGTATGAGCGCGCCTGCCATCCGCCTGCTCGCCGCGCAGGCGGCGCTCGCCGCCGGCCTCGCGGTGGCGGTCGGGCCGGCTGTCGCCGCGGACGCCGTGCACCGGCTGCACATCGAACCTGGCTTCCGCATGCCGCAGGCCCAGCTGCTGATCCCAGTCACCGCCGTGAACGAGCAGGGCGCGTTCGTGCTCCTTTCGCGCGCCGCGCCGACCTGCCAGATCGCGGGGGAGCCGGTCGAGATCGTCGATCTCGTCGAGCCCGTCGCGACCGCCGTGCTGATCATCAGCGATCAGTTCCTTGTGGCGCCAGCATGGTCCTCGACGCCGCTGGTGGCGCCCGCGTCGCCCCACTGGCTTGGGATCTGGGACGCATCCCAGGAGCCGATCCCGCACGTCGCGCTGCAGCCGGCCGCCGGCCTGGCTCCGGCGGCGATGCCGGCGCCCCACGTGCCGCGCCTCTGGGACGCGCTGCTGGCCGGGATCCGCGAACTCGCCGTCTTGCCGTCGATACCGGTCCGCCGGGTCATCCTGGTCATCGGCGACCTGCGCGAAGAAGACGCCAGCGCGCACCCGATGGCCGCCTGCCTCGAGGCGGCCGTCGAGGTCGCGATCCCGATCCATGCCGTGGTCATCGACGGTGCCGACCCGCAGGCGGTCGAGCGCCTGCGCCATCTGGCGGAGGCGACCGGCGGCAGCCTGCAGCGGGAGGTCTCGGCGGTGCCGGCCCTGCTCGCGGGGTTGGCCCGGATCGGGGCGGCCGGCGGACTGATCGTGCACGATCCCGGCGGGCCGCTGCCCCTGGCGGCGACCGTGACGGCGCACACGGGCGCACCGGCCGCGCACACGCGGATCGTCGCCCGGCCGCGCGGCCGCTACACGCCGGGCGCGGGCCTGGTGACGGCCGCGGCGGTGCTGCTGGCCGCCGCCGGCGGGTGGACGGCCTGGCGGCTGTGGCGGCGGCGTCCGGTGGGCTATCTGGTCGGCGCCGATCCGGCGCATCCCTGGTGTCGCGCGATACCGGCCGCCGGCCTGACCATCGGCCGCACGCCGAACAACGGCCTGCACCTGGCAGAGAACCGGGTTTCCAAGCATCATGCCCTCGTGCGCTGGCATCGGGGGCAGATCCAGCTCATCGACCTGCGGTCGACCAACGGCACGCAGATCAACGACCGGCCGGTGCGATCGGCCGCGCTCGCCGAGGGCGACACGATCGTGTTCGGCGACGCGGTGACGGTGCAGTTCCGGCGGCGCGCGCCGCAGTCGCGAGATAGGACATAGGCGGCGGGCGAAAAAAGTGGCATGATGCGACCGGCAAGGTCCGCTTGCCGGCGCGCCGGATCAACGGAAGAGGACACAGCACCGTGGAGCAGGGATATCCCACCATCTTGCCGGAGCTCAACCTCGTGCACGCGTACGTGTCCGATCCGGGCTGCAAGCGCGAGAGGAACGAGGACGCGGCGGGATTCTTCGCCGGTCCCGACGGCAGCGGGGCCTACCTCATGGTGGTGGCCGACGGCGTCGGCGGGACGCTGGCCGGCGAGGTCGCCAGCCAGCTCGCCGTCGAGATGATCGGCCAGCGGTTCTTCGCCGCCGGCGTGCCGGAGCGGCCCGCGCACGCCCTGAAGGACGCCATCACGGCGGCCAACGAGGCGATCCGCGCGGCGGCCGCCCGCGAACCCCGTCACGCCGGCATGGCCACGACGTGCACGGCGGCCTACCTGTGCGGCCAGGATCTGGTGCTGGGACACATCGGCGACTGCCGCGCCTACCTCATCGAGCAGGGCCAGATCCGCAGGCTGACCCATGACCATTCCGCCGCCGCCGAGATGCAGCGCCGCGGCGAGTACGTGCCGCCGGACCGCCAGGATCTCGCCAACACCTTGACGCGCTGGCTGGGCACCGAGCCGGTGGTCGAGATCGATGTCCATCAGCCCATCGTCTTCGCCGCCGGCGCCACGCTCGTGCTCTGCTCCGACGGCCTGGTCAAGGTCGTCGACGAGGCCGAGATCGTCCGCGTCGTATCGTTGCATCTGCCCGGGGGCGCCTGCCGCAAGCTGGTCGACCTGGCGCGGGAGCGCGGCGGGCCCGACAACATCACGGTCCACGTGGCGCGCTACTGCCGGTCGTGAACGAGGAGTCGAAAGAGCGATGAAACAGACGTTCCACGGCTTCGAGATCCGCGAGAAGATCGGCTCGGGCGGCATGTCCACGGTCTATCGCGGCGTTCACGCCACGCTCGGCTACCCGGTGGCGATCAAGGTGCTGCACCCGGCTCTGGCGGGCGACGAGAACTTCATCGCCCGCTTCGAGCGCGAGGCCCGCAGCGCGTCCTCGCTGCGCTCGAACAACATCGCGACGGTCATCGATTTCGGGACCGAGAACGACATCTACTTCATCGTCATGGAGTACGTCGACGGGCCGGATCTCAGCCAGCTGCTCGGCCAGACGCAGGACTCGCAGCAAGCGCCGCGCGGCTTGCCCGCCGAGATCGCGCTGATCCTGCTGGAGGAGACGGCGTACGGCCTGCAGGAGGCCCACCACCAGAACATCATCCACCGCGACGTGAAGCCCAGCAACATCCTGCTGAACAAGAAGGGCGAGGTCAAGATCGCCGACTTCGGCCTGGCGCGCGACACCAGCAAGGTCTCGCTGGGCAGGCGCGACCTGACGATGCCGGGCATGGTCGTCGGCACGCCGTCGTACATGTCGCCGGAACAGGCGGTGGGCAAGGAGAACATCGACCAGTGCACCGACGTCTTCAGCCTCGGCGTGGTGGCGTACCAGCTGCTGTCCGGTCGCAAGCCGTTCGTGGGGACCACGCCGGCCGAGGTCCAGGAGAACATCATCAACCAGCCGCCGCCGCCGCTCGAGTATCGCGAGTGCCCGCTGCGGACCGCGGAGATCGATCAGCTCCTGGCCAAGATGCTGGCGAAGGATCCGTCGCGGCGCTACCAGAACATGGAGCAGGTGCGGCGCGGCATCCAGGCCGCCATCGACAGCATCGACGTGGCGGGCAACGTGGGGCGCTACCGGCGCGAGTACCTCAAGCGCTTCGTGGCCGATCCGCGCCTGTTCGCCGAGGAGATGCGGCAGCAGAACATCGCCGACCGGCTCAAGCGCGGCTATCACTTCAAGGAGATGGGCCTGTCGAACATCGGCGACGCGGTGCAGGAGTTCTCCGTCGTCCTGGCGCTCGATCCCGAGAACCAGAAAGCCGCCGCCGCGCTCGCCGAGCTGCAGCGCAAGGCCGAGGAGTCGGGCGTGGCGTTCCCGGCGTTCGGGCAGCGGGCGCGACCCGACGCCGCCGACGTGACGCGGATCGTGGCGGCGGATGACCGCGCCGCCCGCGCCGCCCCGGCCGCCGAGCCCACGCGCATCGTCGGCGGCCAGCCCGCCGCGCCGTCGCCGCCGCGCCGGGCCGCCAGGGCGGCGGGTCCGCGAGCTGGCGAAGCGG